>JBBAGE010000037.1:0-16178 GCA_041655055.1 Paracoccaceae bacterium | reverse complement strand
AATGTTCCCCGTTAACGGGCGATGCGTTCCTCGCGCACGAACAGATTATCCCAGGCGCGATCGATCAGGGCCGGGGTCATCTGATAGGGGATGCCTTCGAAATCGCATACGGCGATCATCTGATCGATCAGAAAGCCCGGCTGATAATTCGCGTAATCATCGCGGATCGTGGGATATTTATTCTGCATCAGATGTAACAGCGCGGATTCATTCAGCGGCAGTTTCCGCTGGCGCGCCACCAACGCGAAAATTTTCAGAAAACTTTCCTTGTCGGGGCCATCCACTTTGATTTTGAAGAAAATCCGCCGCAGCGCCGCACCGTCAAAGATTTTGTTGGGGTGAAAGTTGGTCGAAAAAATCACCAAAGTGTCAAAGGGCACTTCGAACTTTTCGCCCGATTGCAGGGCTAGAATATCCTTGCCTTCCTCCAGCGGGACGATCCAGCGGTTGACCAGCGCCTGCGGCGGTTCCTCTTGGCGGCCCAGATCGTCCACGATAAAAATCCCGCCCGAGGATTTAAGCTGCAACGGCGCCTGATAGGTGCGCGCAACCGGGTTATAGACCAGATCCAGCATCGACAGCGACAGCTCGCCCCCCGTGATCACGGCCGGGCGCTTGCAATAGACATAGCGGCGGTCAAAGCGCGTGGAACTGCGGCGCAGCGCATGGGGATCGTCGCGGTCGGCTTCGGCGGCTTCATGCACGACCGGGTCATAGACGGTGATCACCTGCCCGGAATATTCAATGGCGCGGGGCACATAGATCTTGTCGCCCAAAGCGGCGCGGATACCATTGGCGATCGATGATTTCCCATTGCCCGGCGGCCCATACATCAGGATCGAACGCCCCGCGCTGACCGCGGGCCTCAGGTGATCCAGCAGGCTTTCGGGCAGGATCAGATGCCCCATCGCACCGGTCAGTTGATCGCGGGTGATGGTGATATTGCGGATCGACTGGCGCTGCATCTGTTCGGCATAGGTGGCAAGCGGCACGGGCATGGCGCCGTAATATTCCGATTGGGCCAGCGCATCCTGCGCGCGGGCGCGCCCCGCATCTGTCAGTTGATAGGCCATTTCGCTGCCGGAATTGGCATGTAATGTGCCCGTCGCCTCGACCAGCCGCTGGCTGCGGGCCAGATCGACCAGTTCCTGCGCCAGCGGCACGCCAAGGCACAGCACCTGCGCCAGCGTGCTGACCTGATCGCAATTCTGGCGGAACATGGTTTTCAGCAGGATATCGCACATCAGCACCGACGAAAGCCCGGTTTGCTCAAGCGATTTGGGCATGGGCGGGGCCAGAACGCCGGTTGCATGCATGTTCATGTTGATCACCCCACTGTGGATGCTTTCAGATGCACGGATTTTGCGGCGATTCTATGACATTGGCAGGTTCAGACGCCGGCAAATGCACCCAATGCCAGATAAAAGATCAGCGCGCCCCCCAGCGCCAGCCCCATCGGGAAATCGCGCTGCTGCCAGGAAACCCAGTCGCCTGTGCGCGCGCGCACCGCCGGGATGGCGCGAAACAGGCGGTGGGTTGCGAATGCGCCCAGCAACACCGCCGCCAGCAGATACATCATGACGCCCGCGTCGCCGGGCGCCACCAAGGGCGCCATGGCGGCCGCGAATTTGGCATCGCCCGCCCCGATCAGGCCGGCCATATTCGCCGCAAACCCCAGCACAAGGATCACCGCGAAATGGCTGTAACGCCAAAGATAATCGGGCAGGGGCAGCGCGATCAGGCCGATCACCGCGAAACCCGCCAGCAAGCTGCCGACGGCCTTGTTGGGGATTTTCATGAATTTCATATCGCTCCACGCGACCCAAAGGGCGATCGGCGTGGCCAGCGGCAAAAACCACCAGGCTGATGTGGCCGTGATCTGCAGCATCAGCGCGTCACATTGGCCTCAAGCGCGTTCAGGCTGCGCACGGCGGCGTCGAAATGCTGGGGATGGGTTTCCACAGCCTCGACCAGCAGGCCCCGGCCCGTGGCGACATCGCCCTGTTTGATCGCCGAAAGCGCGGCGGTATGCAGCAATTGGGCGCGTTCCGTCTGGGTCATGCTGACCAGCGGCAGGTCATATTTTCGCTGCGCGGCGCGGGCCAGAACCAGATTGTTTTTCGCGGTAAACAGACCGGGATCATAGGTGATCGCCTGCGCAAACAGCCGTTCCGCCCCCGCGTGATCACCGCGCGTCAGCTTGGAAAAACCCCAGTTGTTGTAAACGCCCGAAGGTGTCGTGGTCATGCCGGCGGCGATGTCATAAAAACTGTCGGCCTTGCGCCAGTCGCCCTTGCTATCGGCGATCATGGCCTCAAGCCGGTAGCGCTTGTAGGTTTCATATGTCGGGGGGATCTTGTCCAGCTCGGCCTCGGCCGCGGCCCAATCGGCGGTGCGGATCAGCGTATCGGCATATTCGACGCGGTCGTCATGGCTGGCGTCGGGATGGGCGGTGACGCGGGCCCAGATCGGCGTGGCGTCGGCGGCGCGGCCCGCGCGCACCAGTGCCATCGCAAGGCCGCGTTGCAGGTCGATACGATCCGGATCCTGCGCGCTCGCGCGGGTGAAATAATTCACCGCCTCGGCCGGATCGGCGGCTTGCAGCATGATATGGTTCAGATTGCTTTCATCGATGACATTCACCCCGGCAAGCGTGTCGTTGCCACCGCCATTCTGGCACCCGGCCAAAGCCAGAAAAGTGCTCAGAAACAGCGATATAAGGGAAATGTGGCGCATGGTGTCTGTCCCTGTCTAGCGCGATAACAGCAGGTATTGGCCCCCGCCGCGCCGCACCAGCGCGAAAGCATTGTCATCGGCGCGATCATAAGCGGAATGTTCCAACCGCGCGAGCGCGTAGCGCAGATTATTGCGGATATCGACACTTTCGCCACTATCAAGGGCAAAGGCGGTGCGAAACACCCGCTCGGCCTCGCCGATATTGCCCTGTTCGATCAGGACGACGCCCAGGTTGTTCCAGGCGGGCACGAAGGTTTCATCCGCCGAAATGGCCTGACGCAGTAGCCGTTCGGCCTGCCCCAGCCGCCCCAGGCGCAAATTGGCGGAACCGAGCGCCGAAAGGGTATCAACCGTCATGCCCTGTTCCGCTGCCGCGCGCATATAGGCCCGCAACGCTAATTCGAATTCGCCGGTTTCCATCAGCCGGTGGCCGACGATCAGCCCATCGACCGATGCCCCGTCCGGATCGATCCCGGTGGGCGCATAGGTGCCGCCGGCCGCCAGCGGGCGCAGGCCGGTGCCAGCACAGCCCGCAAGCAGCGCACAGAAAATGGTGATGATAATGAACCGACCCATTTTCCCTAGAATACACCGCCCGAAAGCATCGTATAAATCCCGTAAACCGAAGGGCCAATCAGAATGATCAACAGCGGCGGCACCGTCAGCATCATTGTTGCAAGCGTCATTTTCGTCGGCAGGATATTGGCCTTTTCCTCGGCCCGCATCACCCGTTTGTCGCGCATTTCCGCGGCATAGACCCGCAGGGCTTCGGAAATCGAGGTGCCGAAACTGGCCGATTGCACCAGCACGGTCACAAAGCTCACGACATCGGGCACGCCGCAGCGTTCGCCCATATCGCGCAGCACGGTGGTTTTGTCCTTGCCCGCCTTCAATTCGTTGCTGACGATATCGAATTCATCGGCCAAGGCGGGAAAGCCGGTGCGGATTTCGCGCGCCACCCGGATGATGGCCTGATCGAGCGATTGCCCCGCCTCGACACAGACCAGCATCAGATCTAGGCTATCGGGAAAACCATAGGTGATTTCCTCTTTGCGCGATTCCTGCCGGCGCGTGACCCAGTATTTGGGCAGCAGATAGCCGATGCCGCCGGGGATCATGATCGACATGATCATCGCCTGTGTCGTGGGTTCGCCCGTGGCGCTTTGGATCAGCGCATAGATCGTGCCAAGCGCCAACATCCCCAGCCCGAGCGCGAATTGCGCAAAATGATAAAGCCGCACCGCATTGGGCGAACGATAGCCCGCCTGCACCAGTTTCAGCTTGATCGCGGAATGTTCCTTGGCATCCTGGGGTTCCAGAAAGGTGGAATATTTCTGCAATTTGTCGTTGCGCCCACCCTGGCGCAGGTTGGGTTCGTCGGGTTTGCGTTTGGTGCGGGTGCCGCGCACCTCGTCGCGCAGTTTATCAAGCGGGTCGCGTTCCTTGCGCAATAACAGCAGGGCCATCACCACGACCAGCCCGAACCCAAGCGCGCCGACCGCGATAATGGGCCCCAGCGGGCCGCCAAAAAGGGATTGGAACTGTTGCATCGCCCCCTTACACCTTGATATTGACCAATGATTTCATGACGATGACATTGACCACCAGAAACACCCCGACAATGATGGCGGCGGGAATGAATACGGGTGTATCCATCACGTCATCATAATAATTGGGCTGGATCACATTTACCATGACCAGCGCCCCAAGCGGAAAAACCGACAGGAACATGCCCGACCATTGCGCCTCGGCGGTAATAGCCTTGACCCTGCGAAACAGACGAAAACGTGCACGGATCACCTTTGCCAGCCCATCCAGAATTTCCGCCAGATTGCCACCGGATTGTTGCTGAATCGTTACCGCCACCGCAAGAAAACGCAAATCCTGCAAATCGAGCCGTTCGGCCATGGCTTTCAACGCCTCGCCGACATCGCGGCCATAGGCACTTTCATCCGAAATCACCCCCATTTCCGAGCCCAGCGGATCGCCCACTTCCTTGGCGACGATATTGAGCGATGAGCTGAACGGATGTCCGACCCGCAGGCTGCGCACCATCAATTCGACCGCATCGGGCAGTTGTTCTTCGATCAGGGCCAGCCGTTTCTTGGCCTTGTTGTGGATCCACAAAAACACCCCGCCGACCCCCATCCCGACCGAGATCAGCGCGCGCAGCAAAGGCGTAGTTTGCGTGCCGATCGTCAGCCCCAAAAAGGCAATGGCGGCCAATAAAATCATGATCATGATCAGCTGTGCGGGGGTGAATGCAATCGCCGCTTTTTGCGCCTTTTGCGCCAGAATCGAATAGAGCGGCAGTTTGCGCGATTTCATATGCTGGCTCATTTCCTTGCGGAGTTGTTCCAGCACCTGTTCGCGCGCGCCGCCCTTTTCCAGCAGTTCCAGCCGCCGATTCACCTTGCTGTTCAGGCTGATCGATTTGCCGAAAACCGTCAGATAGATGCCTTCGACCAGCACCAGAACCGCGACGAAAATCAGCCCGTAGATCAGCGGTTCGGCGGAAATCGTCATCGCGACAGCTCCGGGCGGAAGGGTTCAAAAATCTGCGGCGGCAGGTCATAGCCCCACATGCGAAAGCGTTCGGAAAAATGGCTGCGCACGCCGGTGGCGGTGAAATGGCCGATGATCTTATTATCAGGGGTCAGGCCAGTGCGTTGAAAACGAAACACTTCCTGCATCGAAATCACATCGCCTTCCATGCCGGTGACCTCGGTGATCGACACCATGCGGCGCGATCCGTCCTGCAGGCGGCTGGCCTGCACGATCAGGTTGACCGCGCTGGCGATCTGGCTGCGCACAGCCTTGAGCGGCATTTCGATCCCGGCCATGGCGATCATGTTTTCCAGCCGCGATACCCCGTCGCGGGCGCTGTTGGCGTGGATCGTGGTCATCGATCCGTCATGGCCGGTGTTCATCGCCTGCAGCATGTCGATCACCTCTTCGCCGCGGGTTTCGCCGACGATGATCCGGTCGGGGCGCATCCGCAGCGCGTTGCGCAGACAATCGCGCTGGGTCACGGCGCCGCGCCCTTCGACGTTGGCGGGGCGGCTTTCCATCCGGCCGACATGGGTTTGTTGCAGTTGCAATTCGGCCGTATCCTCGATCGTCAGGATACGTTCGCTATCGTCAATAAAGGATGAAAGCGCGTTCAGCGTGGTCGTTTTTCCCGAGCCGGTGCCGCCCGACACGATGATATTCAGCCGCGTTGAAACCGCAGCCTGCAGATAGGCGGCCATTTCTTCGGAAAAGGCGCCGTAATTGACCAGATCATCGATGCCGAGCTTTTCTTTCTTGAATTTACGAATCGAAACAAGGCTGCCATCGACCGCAATTGGCGGCACCATCGCGTTGAAACGCGACCCATCGGCCAGCCGGGCATCCACATAGGGGTTCGATTCGTCCACCCGCCGCCCCACGGCAGACACGATTTTATCGATGATACGCAGCAGGTGGCGTTCATCCTTGAACGTCACATCGGTCAGCGTCAGCTTGCCCGCCCGTTCGACAAAGATCTGATGCGGGCCGTTCACCAGAATATCGTTGACATCATCATCCTTGAGCAGAGTTTCGAGCGGCCCGAGCCCGCGCACCTCGTCATAGAGATCCTGATTGAGTGCGATCCGTTCATCGCGGTTCAGAACCAGCCCCAATTCCTCCATCGCCTCACCGGTGATGGCGGAAATCTCCGCGCGCAGATCGGCCTCGCTCGCGGTATCAAGCGCGGCAAGATTAAGATCTTCGAGCAGGCGTTTGTGCATCGAGGTCTTGATTTCGTTCAGCCGTTCCTTGCGCTTTTTTTCCTTGTCCATGGGCACGACATCGGCGGCACGTTTGGGCAGGGGTTTGCGCTGCGCGGTGACCGGCGGGGGCGCATGCGCGACAACCGGGGTTGGCGGCGCGCTGACGACGGCGAGGGGTGCGGGTTGCGGGGGCGCGGTCGTCGCCCCCTTGCCGGGCTTTTTGTAACGCGAAAACATGAATTTTCCCTTATGCCGCGGCGGCCTCGGCCGATTTGTTATGTTCGTGGATCGAGGCGGCGAGTTTCTGAATTTCCTTGCGCAGCGGGTTTTTGGCGAAATTCCGTGCCAGCGGCAGGCCATGATCGGCGGCCTGACAAACCTGTTTGCCGCCGTCCGGGATTTGAATTTCGATATCGATATCAAGGCTTTCGGCCAGCCGTTTGACCCGGCTGCGGCTTTGCAATTCGGTGCGGCGCGGCGCGCGGTTCAGCACATAGCGCAGCTTTTCCACGGGCAGATCCTCGGCCTTGAGCGCGCGGATCAGGCGCAGCGCGTTTTGCGCCGAACGCATATCCAGCTCGATGGTGGCGAAATAGACGCTCGCGGCGTGCAGGACGGTTTCGGTCCAGTGCACGATCGCGGTTGGCATGTCGATGACGACATAATCGAAATTGCGGCGGGCAAATTCCAGCGCGCGGTCCACATCTGCGGGGCCGATCAGATCGAGCGGCAGGATATCGGCGGGCGCGGTCAGCACATGCAGCCGGTCGTTGAACAGCGTCAGCGCCTGCAAAAACGAATCATCATCCATGCTTTCGGTATCGGCCCACAATTCGTAAATCGCTTCGCGACGCGGCAGATCCAGAAAGGTCGAGACCGAGCCGAATTGCAGATCGAAATCCAAAAGACAGACGCGTGGCGGGTCTTTTTTATCAATATTGGCCAGCTCCCACGCAAGGTTTACGGCCAGTGTGGTGGACCCGGTTCCCCCGGCAAGCCCCTGGATCGGCAGGATAACCCCGTTGCGATCACCGGCGGCGCGCCGCGGTTCGGGGGCCTGCACGGGGGCGGGCGGCGGCATGCGCAGCCGCGCGATCGCATCATGCAGCGCGCCATCGGGCAGGGGGTATGGGACGAATTCCTCGGCCCCCAGCCGCAGCAGTTGATGCAGCACCACCGGCCCCACTTCTTCGGCGATCAAGATCACGCGGATGCCGCGCTGCACGGCCTTGCTGATCAGATCGGCGATCACGGCGATGTTGTTTTCATCTTCGTCATCGATGGCGATGGCCACGAATTCCAGCGCCGCGGCGTCATCCTGGCCCAAAAAGATCGCCGCATCGTCGAATGACAGATCGCCCCAGCCTTCGCCAAGCTCGGTTTCCATATCTTCGATCAGCAGATCGAAATTCTGCACATCGCGCGAGATTGTGCAGGCGATGATCGGCGCCGGCTGGTGATCTTGCAATGCTGCGCTGCCCGTCATTGCGTGCGTCCTTTCCAAAAGGCGGGCGGCGGGGGTGCATCCGGCATATTCTACGCGGCCCCCGGGCGCCCGCATATCCGACTCGGCACGGATAAACTGCCCTGATCCGGACTGTGCCCGCCAATATGGGCAACATTTGGACCAAAACCGCGAAATTGTGCGCTAAATGGCGATGATCTATTCGGTCTGCGAGGCGCCGAAATCCACCAGTGCCGAATCGGGGCGGGCGCTGGCGACATATTCGCGGTAAACCACGGCGGCATATTTGCCATCCATCACCGCCGGATGGGTTTGCACAAAGCCCGACACCTCGGTCACGGTGCGCCGGTTGCGCAATTCGGGATCGGGGGTGACCACCAGCGGCTGGGTCTTGCCAAAGGAAACCATGGCCTCAAGCCGCGAGCGGTTGATGCCCTGGGTTGCCAGATAGGCCACGACCGCCTGCGCGCGGCGCAGCCCCAAGGCATTGTTGTAACTGTCGGAACCAACCAGATCGGTATGGCCGAAAACGCGGAAACGCACCTCGGGGAATTGGCGAATCCAATCCGCTTGCTGGCGCAAGATTGCCTGCGCCGCAGGGTCCAGAACCGCGCTGTTGAAGGCAAAATTCACGGTCGAGGGCACTTCGGCCGCGAAACGGGTGTTCAAATTCACCACGTGATCACGCTGCCCGGTTTGCACCAGCGTGTTATGTATCGTGGCATTGCCAAAGCCGCCTTCGTCCAGAAACGCGCCGGCAGGGTTGTTCCAGCTATCCAGCGCGCCGCGTTCACAGCCGGCCAGCGCCAGCGCCGCGATTGCGGCCAGAATGACTTTGCCAAACGCCCGCATCGCTTACTCCATCACATAACCGTAGGAACCGCCGAAATCCTGGCGGGCCACTTCGGCGGCGGCCCCGCTGCGCGGCACGGCGGTTTTGCCAAACAGAAAGAATTCGCTTTCGGTTGGAATGCGAATGCGGTCGGTGGGCAGGGCCAGCGCCTCGCCCCGGGTGGGGGTGACCAGATGCGGGGTGATGATGATCACCAGTTCCGATTGGTGGCGGGCGTAATCAGCGCTACGAAACAGCGCGCCGAGGATCGGGATATCGCCAAGCCATGGCACTTGCCCGGCCAGATCCTGAAAATCATCCTCCAGCAACCCGGCGATCGCGAAGCTTTCGCCATCGCGCATCTCTACCGTGGTGGATGTTTCGCGCCGCTTGAACGCATTTATCGAAAAACCGGCATTGTTATAGCTGACCGAACTGTCCAGCCCGGAAACCGAGGCTTTCATTTCGATGTTGATCACATCGGCATCGACCACGCGCGGCACGAATTCCAGCTCGACCCCAAAGGGTTTGTATTCGATGGAAATCGAGCCATCGCCCTGATTGACCGGGATCGGATATTCGCCGCCGGCCAGGAATTTCGCCTGTTGGCCCGACAGCGCGGTCAGGTTCGGCTCGGCCAATGTGCGCACGACGCCCTTGGTTTCCAGCGCCTCAAGCGCGAGCGCCAGTTGCAGCCCGCCGGCGTTCCAACCCAGCAGATAATTGCCCGTCGATTCCGACCCGGACGAGACCCCGGTTTGCGGCAGCCCGTCAAAGGCATTGTTGATTTGGCCCTGACTGGTGAACACGCCGCTACCGCCGCCGACCCCAAGCCCGCCGCCAAAAATACTGCCCTGCATCGCCAGCCCGGCCGACAGGCTTTTGGATACCGAGCGCTGCATTTCCGCAAAGCGTACCTTGAGCATGACCTGCTGGGTGCCGCCCACGCTCATCATATTGGTGATGCGATCGGGGGCATAGCGATGCGCCAGATCCAGCGCCCGGTCGAGTTTGGCAGCGCTTGACACGATACCCGACAACACGATGCCATCATTGGCGGTGCGCACCTCGATCGGTTCGTTCGGCAGAACCTGCCGCAGCCGTTCCTTGAATTCGGCAATATCGGGGGTGACGGAAACCTGCACATTGGTGATCAGCCGCCCATCGGGGGCCAGCAGCGTCAGCGTGGTGGTGCCCGGCGATTTGCCCAGCACATAGATCGTGCGATCCGACAGGGTGGAAATATCGGCAATACCGGGGTTGGCGATCGACAGCTCGGCAAAGGGCTGATCGCTTTCTACCACCACGGCGCGGTTCATCGGCACATTCAGCGTGCCGGATGCGCTGCCGGTCATCACCCGCAGGGTTTCGGCGGACACCATGGCAGGCGTGCTGGCCACAACGGCAAACCCGATCAGGGCCGCCTTGATAAAACGGTCGATTGTCATTGTGATCCTGCCCTTCCGATCACGCCTCTGGCCGGGTCTGCTGCCCGTTGGCTGCAGAATGGCGAAGCCTTGGTTTTATTGCAACAATCAATCAATGACATCTCATTATGTTTGTGGATAAAGGGCAACACAGCTCAGTTGGTGCAAGGGATTTCGGTTTCCACGATTTCGCCGCCGCGCCTTGTGCGGATTGAACAAACCTCGCGCGGGGCGACGGTGGCAACCGGGGTATCATCGATGCCCAAAAGCGCGCGCTGATCGACTTCGATCCCCTGTGCCAGATTTTCTTCGGCCGAACCCACCAGCGCCAGCGACAGCCGCCCGGTGGATTGCGCCTGCGCCAATGCGGCCACTTCGGTCGGGGAAACGGCCACGGTGACGGTGCGCGCGATGGTGGGGTTGTTGCGATCGTTATCGGCAATCTGATCGACCGCAACCAGCGGGATCGAGGCCTGGATCAGCCGCGTGACCTCGCCCAGTTCGGGGCGGGCCAGATTGCGACCGGTCCAGTAAACATCGACATGATCGCCCGGCCGCAGGAAACCCGACACGCCGGTGGACACATCGACCCGGATCGCAAAGGCGCGCATCCCGGGCGCCAGCCGGGATGAAACGCCGGCATCTTCGCCCGGTTCGGTGATTTTCACCACCATCAGCGGTTCATTGGTTTCCATCCGGCGCAGCACGGTGCGCGGCGCGGCATTATCATTGGGAAACAGGTCATCGGCGCTGTGAAACACCCCTTCGGGCAGGGCGTTTTCGGGCCAGCGGATGGGTTTCACATCATCGGGCCGCAGGATTTCGCCGTAATTAAGCGCGCGGGTGGTGACATAGACATCCTTGGTGGGGATCACTTCGGGCCGGTTGGCGCGTTCGACTGCAAGCTGATTTTGATAGGCGGCGATGTAATCATTGGCCATGTAGACGGCAAAGCCCGCCAGCCCGATTCCAAACACCAGCACCAGACCAAAGACCATTCGCATGTCGCATCCTTTCAGCCAGCCATGGGCGGGCATTAACCGAACCGGATATGACCTAGGAATGTGGCGAAATCATGCACAATGCGCGGCTGTGCCGTGGAAGTTATGCGAAATGCAAACAGTGTGACCTTCGCACAACGAAGCCGCGCCATGCGGCGCGGCTTGTTTGTTCAACCGATTGATTGTGGATCAGTCGCCGCCGGGAGGGGGGGTGCCACCATTCACGGCATTGATAACTTTCGTCGCGTTCAGTTCTTTGTTGATGCCGGTTGCCATCTCCTTGGTGCCGCCCGAAACAACGGTCAGGACAGCCACGCCGAGGCCTACAACAGCAGCGGTCAGCACAACCCAGTCAACGGTGACTGCACCATTTTCGTCGCGCTGGAATTTTTTTTGCGAGTTTCAAGAAGTTCATGTCTTCCTCCGAAGATACAATTGCACATTCACCGGGGCGAAGCGCATCGCCGATATCCGGCTTTGTCTTCGCTTTCGATACGGATAATTAACCCTTTGATTGGGGCAAGACTTGGGCGCAGGCGGGGCCTTTTCGCGGGGTTGCATTTTTATTGCCGCGGGCAAAAGTGATGCATCCGCGCCGCGGACTGGGGCTAAATAACGCGCAGGACTGGATTTTATCGCCCATTGCGCCAAAACTGGCCCGAAAATAACGGGGGCAGGGCCAATGGGCCGGCGCGCAGCATTGATCGCGATGATTCCCGCCCTGATCTGGGCGGGGGCCGGCTGGGCCGAGGGGCCGCAGCCCTTTCCCGATTTCACATTCAAGCGCATCGGCCCGCCCCCCGCCGATAGCCCGCGCCGCATCACCGTGCAGATCGACCCGAACGCCAGCCTGCCGCCCGCGCCCGCACCGCGCAGCCCCACGGCCGATATTCCCACCGATCTGCCCGGCGCCAGCGGCTATGAATGGTTTTGGGCGCAGGTTCCGCCGGGCGCCGATACGCCCACCACCGGGAGGCTGCATGCGGCGCTGGCCGGGCTTGCCGCCGCGCCGGGTGGTGCCATCGTGCCCGAACCCCGCGTCCAGCATTTGCAAGATATCGCGCAATCCCATGGCCCCGCGATTCTGGCCGCCACGATCGGCACGCGCGTATCGCCAGCGCTGGTGCTGGCGGTGATCGGTGTGGAATCATCGGGCCGCAGCGGCGCCATCAGCCCCAAGGGCGCCACCGGATTGATGCAGTTGATGCCCGCCACCGCCGCGCGTTTCGGCGTGGATGATGCCATGGTGGCCGGCGATAATATCCGGGGCGGGGTCGCCTATCTCGATTGGTTGCTGGGTGAATTCAACGGCGATCCGGTGCTGGCGCTGGCGGGCTATAACGCGGGCGAAGGCGCGGTCAGGACATATGCCGGCGTGCCGCCCTATGCCGAGACCCGCGCCTATGTGCCCAAAGTGCTGGCGGCCTGGAACGTGGCGCGCCAGCTTTGCGTGACCCCGCCCGAATTGGTATCGGACGGGTGCGTTTTTGCCGTCGCAGGGCTTGCGTCGAACAGTTAGGCTTTCTTGGCCGTCGTTTTCGCCGCTGGTTTGGTGGTTTTGGCGGCGGTTTTCTTGGGGGCCGCTTTCCGGGCGGGCTTTTTCGCCGTTTTACCCGCCTTGGCCGCGATCAGTTCCACCGCCATTTCCAGCGTGACATCGGCAGGCTCGGTCCCTTTGGGCAAGGTGGCGTTAACCTTGCCCCATTTGACATAGGGGCCATACCGCCCATCCAGCACCTGAATCGCGCCGCCCTGATCGGGGTGTTCGCCCAATTCCTTGAGCGGGGCAGCCGTGCTGCGCGTGCGGCTGCCGCGTGCGGCCTTTTGCGCCAGCAATTCAACCGCGCGATTCATGCCGATGGTGAAGACTTCATCCGCATCGGCGACATTGGCATAGGTGCGGCCATGTTTGACAAAGGGGCCATAACGGCCGAGCCCGGCCTCGACCATTTCGCCATCTTCGGGATGGGGGCCGATTTCGCGCGGCAGCGACAACAGCATCAGTGCCTTTTCCAGATCGATATCCTCTGCGGCCCAGCCCTTGGGCAAGCTCGCGCGGGGCGGTTTCTTGTTATCCTCGGTCGCTTCGCCGCGCTGGACATAGGGGCCGAAACGCCCGGTGCGCAGGCTGATTTCATCGCCCGCATCCTCGCCCAGAACGCGGTCGCCCTGGGCATCAGCGTCGCCGCCGATCGGGCGGGTATAGCGGCATTCGGGATAATTGCCGCAACCGACAAACCCCCCGGTTTTCGAGGTTTTCAAATGCAGCCGCCCGGTGCCGCACAGCGGGCATTGGCGCGGATCAGATCCATCCTCGCGCGGGGGGTAAAGCGTGGGGGCCAGCGCATCATCAAGCACATCAAGCACCTCGGTGATGCGCAATTCGCTGGTTTCGCCCACGGCGGCGGAAAAATCCTTCCAGAAACTGGCCAGCACTTCCTTATAGTCACGCTCGCCTGCCGAAACGTCATCAAGCTGTTCTTCGAGATCGGCGGTGAAATCATAGCCGACATATTTGCGGAAGAAATTCAGCAGGAAAATCGTGACGATCCGGCCTTTATCCTCGGGGATCAGGCGGTTTTTTTCTTTGCGGACATATTCGCGGTCCTGAATCGTGGTCACGATCGACGCATAGGTCGATGGGCGCCCGATGCCCAGTTCCTCCATCCGTTTCACCAGCGTCGCTTCGGTATAACGCGGCGGCGGCTGGGTGAAATGCTGCTGGCCGAGGATCGCGCCATCGGTGGAAAGCGCGGTATCCGCGCCAGCGCGCGCGGTGGTGTCGATCACGTCATCGCCATCCGTGCGGCGATCGGCCATCGCGCCACCGGCCACGGGCAGGGCGGCTTCGCCCTGAATGATTTGGGGCAGACGGCGGTCATCATCGCCCTGGGTGTCATCGCGGCCTTCCTCATAGATGCGCAGAAAACCGTCGAACAGCAGCACCTGACCCGTGGCGCGCAGGCCGATTTGCGCATCGTCGCTGGCGATATCGACGGTGGTGCGTTCCAGCCGCGCGGCCTCCATCTGGCTTGCGATGGTGCGTTTCCAGATCAGGTCATAAAGCTTGCGCTGATCGGCATCGCTTATCTTCAGCGCGTCGGGGGCCAGCGACATTTCCGTGGGGCGGATACATTCGTGGGCTTCCTGCGCGTTCTTGGCCTTGTTCTTATACATGCGCGGGCTTTTGGGCACATATTGCGCGCCGAAACGATCCTTGATCGCGTCGCGCGCGGCCATCACCGCTTCGGGGGCCATATCGATGCCGTCGGTGCGCATATAGGTGATGTAACCCGCTTCATAGAGCTTTTGCGCCGTGCTCATGGTGGCGCGTGCGCCCATGCCGAATTTGCGGCTGGCCTCTTGCTGCAGGGTCGAGGTCATGAAGGGCGGGGCCGGATTGCGGCTGCCGGGTTTGGCCTCGACCGAGGCGATATGCAGCGCGCGTGCGGCTACGGCGGCAACCGCCGTTTCGGCATCGGCGCGGTTGGCCAGATCGAAGCGATCCAGTTTCTTGCCATTCAGCACCGTCAGACGCGATTCGAACTGATCGCCGCGCGGGGTGGCGAGCATGGCCTTCACGCTCCAGTATTTCTGGGGGTTAAAGGCTTCGATCTCCATCTCGCGCTCGACGATCAGGCGCAGGCAGACCGATTGCACCCGGCCGGCCGAACGCGCGCCGGGCAGTTTGCGCCACAAAACCGGGCTGAGGTTGAACCCCACCAGATAATCAAGCGCGCGGCGCGCCAGATAGGCCTCGACCAGCGGCGCATCGACTTCGCGCGGGTTTTTCATCGCCTCGGTCACGGCGTTCTTGGTGATGGCGTTGAACACCACGCGGCTGACGGCGGTGGATTTCTTGATCGCCTTGCGCTTGGTCAGCGCCTCTTGCAGGTGCCAGCTGATGGCCTCGCCCTCGCGGTCGGGGTCGGTCGCAAGGATCAGCGTGTCATCATCTTTCAGCGCATCGGCGATGGCTTTGACATGTTTGCGCGAATCGGCGCCGATTTCCCACAGCATCTCGAAATCCTGATCGGGATCGACCGAGCCATTCTTGGCCGGCAGGTCGCGCACATGCCCATAAGAGGCCAGCACGACATAATCCTTGCCCAGATATTTGTTGATGGTCTTGGCTTTGGCCGGGGATTCGACAACGACAACGGGCATGAAATTTCCTTCCGACTCTGGACGAGCGCCATGGCGGGGCAAAATGTGGCCCCGGTGCAGCCTTGTCAATGCGCGGTTTTGTGACGGCTTGTCAAATCACCAGCGGCGGCGCGATTTTCATGCGCGAAAACAAGCGATTGGCGGCGCCCTATTGCAGGCGCCACCGGGCCGGGGCCTCGGCCAGCGACAGCAGGCCGCCGGGCTGGCGCAATACTTTGCCGTCGATTTCCAGCGATAGCAGCGCGGGGGCGATGGTCTGCGCCTCGGTGCCCAGATCGCGGATCAACTGATCCTCGGCGATGGGGCTGGGGCCAAGCCGGCCCAGAATCTGGCTGTGGAGCGCGCTGATTTGCGCAAGGCTGCGGGTTTTGGGGGCTGCCACCGGCGCGGTTGCGTGCGGCGGGGGCGCGGCTTCGGGTTGGCCGATCACCTCGAACACGTCGCGGGTGGTGCGGATCAGCGGCGCGCCATCGCGGATCAGCGCGTTACAGCCCGATGCGCGCGCGTCAAACGGATGGCCCGGCACCGAAAGCACGTCGCGCCCCTGTTCGAGCGCATAACGCGCGGTGATCAGGCTGCCGGAACCGGATGCCGCCTCGACCACGATGACCGCGCGGCTTAGCCCGGATACGATCCGGTTGCGCATGGGAAAATGGCGCGCCTGCGGTTGCAGCCCCATGGGTTGTTCGGATATCAGCGCGCCCTTGGCGAAAATATCCTGCGCAAGGGCGGTGTTTTCGGTGGGATAGACCACATCGACCCCGCCGGCCATGACCGCCAGCGTGCCGCGCCCGA
>JBBAGE010000036.1:0-16588 GCA_041655055.1 Paracoccaceae bacterium | reverse complement strand
GTCAAAGGCCGGAAAGCGCAGCACCACATCCTGCCCCACGAACACCCGGTCGATATGGATCGGTTCGACCCGCGCGGTAATGATCAGCGGGCGGTCCTGCGGCACGATGAACATCACCTGGTCGGCGGGGCGGATCACGGCGCGGGTGGCAAAGACGCTCAGGTCATAGACAATCCCCCCAACCGGCGCGCGCATATCCAGCCGCGCCAGTTGTTCGCGCAGCGACAGCCGCTGTTCGGCCAGTTCAAGCTCGGTAAACTGCAGGTCGCGCAACTGGGTGATCGCATCCTCTTGGCGGTCGGTTTCCAGTTTCAAGATCGCCAGTTCGATTTCGCTGATCCGTTCCTGCGCGCTGGCCTTGGATGCGGTCAATTCCCCCAGACTGCCGGCCAGCCCCGCGGCTTCGCGGCGCAGCGCCAGCACCCGGCTTGCCTGTGCCAGCCCGCGATCAAGCAGAGATTGCTGATCGGCAAGTTCCTGTTCGATCAGCGATAATTGTTCGGTCATGGCGGCATGCTGTGCCTCAAGCCCGCCGATCTGGTTGCGGATTTGCACCGTTTGATTCATGAGCTGTTCGCTTTCACGCTCGGCGGTGATGCGGCGCGCGCTGAACAATTGATACTGGCCATCGATCAGCCGGGCGACATCATCGCGGCTGGCGGCCAGTTCGATCAATTCGGGGGCGAATTCCATATCGTCGGCCCGGGCGCGTTCGGCCTCAAGCCGGGCGCGGCGGGCCATGACCTCGAACAACTGGCCTTCGACAATGGCAAATTGCGACGCCAGAAGCGTCGGGTCCAGCCGGATCAGGGGCTCGCCCGCTTCGACATATTGGCCCTCATCCACCAGAATTTCGGACACCACGCCGCCATCGGGATGTTGGACGACCTGACGGTTCTGTTCCACCTCGATCTGGCCGGCGGCGACGATGGCGCCGGAAATCGTGCTGAGGCTGGCCCAGGTGCCAAAGCCGCCGACCAGCACCAAAAGCACGATCAGACCGATGATCACCGGCCGTTTGGCCGACCATTTGGGCGTGTTCATGTCACACCCCCCGGCTGGGTCTTGCCCAAAATGTCACCACTGTTTTTCACCATGTTGCGCAGCACCTGATCGCGCGGGCCGAACGCCTTGCGCGTGCCCTGATCCAGCAGCAAAAGCATGTCGCATTCCTGAATCGCGGCGGGGCGGTGGGCCATGATCAGCACGGCCTTGCCATCGGCCTTCAACTGCCGGATCGCGGCGTTGAGCGCGACCGATCCATCGTTATCGAGGTTCGAGTTCGGCTCATCCAGCACGACGATCGCGGGGTCACCATAAAGCGCGCGCGCAAGCCCGATTCGCTGGATCTGTCCGCCCGACAGCCGCCCGCCCGATGCAGAGACCGGCGTGTCATAGCCTTGGGGCAGTTTCAGGATCATGTCATGGGCGGCGGCGGCGCGGGCGGCCTTGACCACAGCGGCGGGATCGGGCTGCAGCGCCAGATGCGCGATGTTTTCCGCGATCGTTCCGTCAAAAAGCTGCAC
This sequence comes from Paracoccaceae bacterium, assembly GCA_041655055.1. Lineage (GTDB taxonomy): Bacteria > Pseudomonadota > Alphaproteobacteria > Rhodobacterales > Rhodobacteraceae > JBBAGE01. Next base: position 15,062 of record JBBAGE010000036.1, on the reverse strand, counting down.
CCGTTGCGGCAGATAACCGATATGGCGGCCCAGCACTTCGGGATCATATTGATCGAGCGTCGCCCCATCGAGCCGAATACGCCCGCCCGCCGCGCGCCAGACGCCGGTGATCGCGCGGGCCAGCGTGGATTTGCCCGCGCCGCTTGCGCCGATCACGCCGATGGCCTGGCCGGGTTTGGCATCGAAACTGACCATGCGCAGCGCGGCCTGTGCCTCGCCGGGGGGGATGACGGTCAGTTGCTGCACCGACAGGTTAGCCTCGGGGCGGGGCAGGGCGGTGCGCGATTCCTCGGGCGCGATTTCGCCCAGCAGATCGGCCAGATCCAGCCAGCCTTTGCGCGCGCGATCGATCAGCGACCATTGGCCAATGACGATTTCCACCGGCTGCAGCGCCCGGCCCAGCAGGATCGAGGCCGCAATCATCGCGCCGGGGGTGATTTCATGCTGCAACACCAGATAGGCGCCCAGGCCCAGAATCGCAGATTGCAAAAACAGGCGAAAGGTTTTCGACGCGGTGCGATAGCTGCCGGATCGGTCCTGCGCGGTGATCGATGCGCTTAGCGCCCCGTCGCGCAATTGCCGCCAGCGCAGGAATGCCGCGTTTTGCAGGCCAAGGCTGCGGACCAATTCGGCCTCGTTGCGCAATTGTTCGGACATGCGTTCGGCCTTGGCCCCGGCGATATTGGCCGATGCCAGCGGCGCGCGGCTGGCCATCTGATTGCCCAGCGCCAGCAGCACCAAAAGCGCGCCCCCGCCCACCGCCATGATGCCAAGCCAGGGGTGAAACAGCGCGATGCCGAATAAAAACAGCGGCACGAAAGGAAAGTCATAGATCGCGCCCAGAACGGGCGATGAAATGAACCGCTGCACCGCTTCGAGATCGCGCAGCGAATTGGGCGCGCTGGACGGGTTGGGCGACAGCGCCGCCTTGCGCAGATTCGCGGCAAACACCCGGGCATCGAGCGCGCTTTGAAACCCGGCGCCAACACGCGCCAGCGCATGGCCGCGCACCGTTTCCAGCAGGCCCATCATCAGATAGAGAAACGCAACCAGAATGACCAAGGCCAGCAAAGTCGCCTCGGACCGTGATCCAAGCACGCGGTCATAGACCTGAAGCATGAACAGCGGGCCGGTCAGCATCAACAGGTTGATGAACACCGAAAACAGCCCCACCGCCCAAAGCGTGCCGCGAAATTTGCGGCGCGTGCGGGCCAGTTCCTGCAACCCCTGTTCATGTGCGGCACGAGACATGTGATCCCAATCATTCAAGCTGCCCGCCCCGATGGGCGGCAATCGGGCGCTGACCTATCGCCCCGGCCGATTGCCTGCAATTCACCGGCGCGTGATCGTGAATTGAAGGGCCTGTTATTGTCCACTAACCTGGTGTTGCCTGCTTTGCCTTTCCCAATTTCCTGGCAACTGAATGATCCAACGAATTCCTTTAATAAACCTTACGATTCTGGCACTTGGTGCAATTTTTCTGGCAAGCTGCGGGCCGCCGCCGCCCGTCAGCGGTATCCATGATCCCTATGAGGCGGAAAACCGCCTGCGCCACGCGAATAACCGCATGGTGGATGAAACCGTCATGGCCCCCGTGGCGCGTGCCTATGGGCAGGCACTGCCCGATCCGGTGCGCGCGGGGCTTGGCAATGTTGCGGATAATCTCTCATTGCCGTCGGTGGTGGTCAACAAATTATTGCAGGGCAAGATCGAGGATGCGGCGCATAACACCGTGCGATTCGTGCTGAATTCCACGCTGGGCTTCGGCGGATTGCTGGATCCGGGGGCCGATGTCGGGCTGGAAAAGCGCGATACCGATTTTGGCGAAACGCTTTATGTCTGGGGTGCGGACGAGGGGCCATATCTGGTGGCCCCGCTGATCGGGCCGACGACCACGCGCGATGCGGCGGGGCGATTCGTCGATCTGTTGACCAATCCGTTGCGTTTCGTGGTGCATCCGGCCGTGCCCGTGGCGGGCGCGGCCATCACGCGGCTGGATGACCACGCTGCGCCAGATCCCGACTATGCGCAAACGCGGCTGGATTACCTGCACCACCGCCGCCAGCAATTGGGTTCGGGGGCCGAATGATCGTTACTGCGCCCCCAAAATGCTGCGCAGCACGTCAAACAACACCCGCTCGGCGGAATCGTTTTGCGCGGGGGCGGGTTGGCTCGGCTGGGCGAACACCTCGGGGGTGACCTGCGGCGGCGCTTGCGGGCGGATCATCGGCAGCGGATTTCCGGGCTGGCCATCTTGCACGCGCGCCATGGTTTCGCGCCAGATTTCCGCCGGAAGCCCGCCGCCCGTTACCCCCGTCAGCGGGCGGTTGTCGTCATAACCCATCCAGACACCCGCCACATAATCCGCGGTGAATCCCATGAACCAGGCATCGCGCGCGGCCTGGGTCGTGCCGCTTTTGCCGGCAACCTCGACGCCCTGGATACGGGCGCGCTGGCCGGTGCCGGCCTCGATCACGCGGTGCATCATATAGATAAGCTGCTGCGCGGCGTCGGGGGAAATCACCCGCTCGCCCAGCCCGCCATCCTGCCCCATCAGCGGCGTTGCATCGCCCTGCAGATGCAGTTCCACCAGCCCATAGGGCGTGACGGACGAGCCGCCATTAAGGATACCGGCATAGGCGCCGGTCATTTCCAGCAGCGTGCTTTCGGAGGCCCCCAGCGCCAGCGCCGGGCCAATGGCCAGATCGCTTTGAATACCGAATTCCGAAGCGATGGTGCGCACGTTTTCCAGCCCCACATCCATCGCCACCTTGACGGCGGGCACGTTATAGGAATGTTGCAGGGCCTCGGTCAGGGTGACGCGCCCGTGGTGGCGGTTGTCATAATTGGATGGCCGCCACGGGCCGGAACCGGGCACATTCACGGTTAACGGTTCATCCACGACGGTGGCGTTATACTGGTGCCCCAGATCAAGCGCCGCGGCATAGACAAAGGGTTTGAAGGCCGATCCCGTCTGGCGTTTGGCCTGCACCGCGCGGTTGAAATGGCCCGCCACGCCGCGCAGATTGCGCCCGCCCACCATGGCGCGCACGGCGCCATCCGCGCTCATGACCACGATCGCGGCCTGTGCTTCGGAGCCTTCGCGGACCTTGGTTTCAAACACATGGGTCAGGGCTTCTTCGGCGGCGCGCTGGATGCGCTGGTCAAAGGTGGTGCGGATGATCACATCCTCGGTCGTGTCCTTGGTCAGGAATGAGGGGCCCGCCCCCATGACCCAATCGGCGAAATAGCCACCGGCGCGGGCCTCGGCCGCGGCGGAAAGGCCGGCGGGGTTGGTGCGGGCATGTTCACGCTGATCGCGGGTGATATAGCCCTCTTGCTCCATCAGGCTGAGAACGACATTCGCGCGATCGCGGCTGCGTTCGATATTGCTGGTGGGGGCAAAGCGGGTCGGGGCCTGCAACAGACCGGCGAGCATGGCGGATTCGGCGATGCTCACCTCGGCGGCGGTTTTGCCGAAATAACGCTGGGCGGCGGCTTCGAACCCGCGCGCGCCGGCGCCCAGAAAGGCGCGGTTCATATAGATCGACAGGATATCGTGCTTGGAATATTTGATTTCCATCCCCAGCGCATAAAGCGCCTCTTTGACCTTGCGCGACATGGTTGTGCGGCGGCAATCGGCCTCATATTCGGCCTCGGATTTCCATGCGGCGGGGTCATAGGGCACGCCCAGGCAAAGCAGCTTCGCCGTTTGCTGCGTGATGGTCGATCCACCATGACCCGACAGCGGCCCGCGCCCTTCGGAAAGGTTGATGCGCACCGCGCTGGCAATGCCGCGCGGGCTGAGGCCGAGATGCTGGTAGAATCGGCGATCTTCGGTCGCGATGATGGCGTTATGCAAATGCGACGACACGGCATCGGCCCGGATCTGGCCGCCGAATTGTTCGCCCCGCCAGGCGAAAACATCGCCATTGCGATCAAGCATCGTCACCGATCCGCGCGCGCGCCCATCAAGCAGCTCGGTCACCGGCGGCAGGGTCGTGGCGAAATAAAGCGCAGCCCCCCCGATCGCCAGCGCCACCAGCGCCGTGGCGCGCCAGGTGATCCGCCAGATCAGGCCAAAGACCCAGCCGAAAAGCCGCCCGACAAAGCCGAAAATCCCCCCCCGGCGCCCGCCGCCGCCGCCGCGCGGTTTGCGCGCGCGGGCGGGTTTGCGGGGTGCGGGTTTGGGCTTGGGCCGCGGGGCCGGATTGCGCCGGTCAGCGACCAAGGGCGGGCGTTTGTTGCCTGAACCACTCATCTTGGCGATGTTACCTGTTTCTGCTCGTTTCGGGCAGAATACCGCGCCCGCCCCGGAATGAGTAGCCGCTAGTTCGCGCTATCGGCGCTCTTTGCGCATCGGTCAGGAATTGGGCATGTGGCGCAGATTTGCCTAAATTTTGCGCGTCATGCCTGAAAATGCGGCGCCTGTGGGGCAGGTTTTGTTGCTGCCATCCCGGGCCTGGGCGTTTTCTGGGCGCACAGGATCATTCCAGATCCAATTGATCCCGATGAAAGGACGAATTCAATGGGAAGGACATTCATCACATTTGCGGTATTGGCAGCCTGGCCGGCGGGGGCATTCGCCCAAACACCCGCGCCTGATACCGCGCCTTATATCTTTACCACGCTCTTGTTTTTGATCGGCGGCTTTCTGGTGTTCTGGATGGCGGCGGGCTTTGCGATGCTGGAAGCCGGGTTGGTGCGCCACAAGAATGTCACCATGCAGTTAACCAAGAATGTCGGGCTCTTTGCCACTGCGGTGCTGATGTATTGGCTGGTGGGCTATAACCTGATGTATCCGGGCGATGGCTGGGTGATTGCGGGCGTTTTGGGGCAGATCTTCGTGATGGCCGCGGCCGAGCCGGTGGGGCTGGCCACGGCCGATGCCGATCTGGGCTATGCGTCGCTTGCATCGGATTTCTTTTTTCAGGTGATGTTTTGCGCCACGGCTGCCAGCATCGTGTCGGGCACCTTGGCCGAGCGGGTGCGGCTGTGGCCGTTTTTGCTGTTCACCGCGCTTTTGACCGGGCTTATCTATCCGATCAGCGCGTCATGGCATTGGGGCGGAGGCTTTCTGGCGGGGCTTGGGTTTTCCGATTTCGCCGGCTCGACGGTGGTTCATGCTACGGGCGGGGCGGCGGCACTGGCAGGCGCGATCGTGCTGGGGCCACGGATCGGCAAATACAGGGATGGCAAGGTGATCGCCATGCCCGGATCGAATCTGTCGCTGGCCACGCTGGGGATGTTCATCCTGTGGCTGGGCTGGTTCGGGTTCAACGGCGGATCGCAACTGGCCATGGGCACGATCAGCGATGCGACCGACGTGTCGCGTGTTTTCGCCAATACCAACATGGCGGCGGCGGCGGGGGCCTTTGCGGCGCTGGCGCTGACGCAATTGGTTTTTGGCAAGGTCGATCTGACCATGGTGCTGAACGGCGCGCTGGCGGGGCTGGTGTCGATCACGGCAGAGCCGCTATTTCCATCGCTGTTTGGCGCGGTGCTGATCGGCGGGGTGGGCGGCATGATCGTGGTGATGGCCGTGCCGCTGCTGGATCGGTTGCGCATTGACGATGTGGTGGGCGCGATTCCGGTGCACCTGATTGCGGGCATCTGGGGCACGATGGCGGTGCCGATCACCAACCCCGATGCCAGTTTTGGCACGCAATTGCTGGGCGTGCTGGTGATCGGCGGCTTTGTTTTCGCGCTGTCGCTGGGGATTTGGCTGGCGCTTCGGGCGGTGATGGGCATCCGGGTCAGCGCGCAGGCCGAAACCGAAGGTCTTGATATCACCGAATTGGGGATGGCAGCCTATCCCGATGCGATCAACGGCTAGGATATGGGCCAAAGCGCCGGTGCGCTTTGGCCGCCCGGATCAGCAGGTTGCGGCAATCGCCTGCGCCAGAACCGGCACGCTGGCGCTGTTCAGCCCGGCGATATTCATCCGCGAATCGCCCACCATATAGATGCCGAAATCGTCGCGCATTTTCTGAACCTGTTCGGGCGTGGCCCCGATGCGCGAAAACATGCCGCGATGCTGGGCGATGAAATCGAACCGGCCGGAATTGGTGCGCTGGCGCAATTCTTCGGCCAGCTGGGTGCGCAGGCTCAGCATATTCTGGCGCACGCTTTCCAGCTCATCCATCCAATCGGCGCGCAATGTGGCATCCTCAAGCACCATGGTTACCAGCCGGGCGCCATGATCGGGGGGGAAGCTGAAATTCTGGCGGTTAAGGTAATTGAGATTGCCTTGTGTTACTGCCGTGCCGCTGGCCTGATCCGAAATCGCCATCAAGATCCCGGTGCGCTCGCGGTAAACCCCGAAATTTTTCGAACAACTGGCGGCGATGATCGTTTCGGGCAGCGTGGCCGCCAGATGGCGCAGCCCGGCGGCATCGGCCTCAAGCCCGTCGCCAAAGCCCTGATAGGCGATATCGACCAGTGGCATCGCGCCGGTTTTCGCCAGAAATGCGCTTAGCACCTGCCATTGTTCCAGCGTCAGATTCGCGCCCGTGGGATTGTGGCAGCACGCATGCAGCAGCACCGCATCCCCGGCCTTCACGTCTTTCAGCCCGTCCATCATCGCATCGAAATCGACCGTGCATGTGGCATTGTCGAAATAGGGATATTCGGTCATCGGCATGCCCAGAAAGCGGATGATCGACAGGTGGTTCGGCCATGTCGGATTCGACACCCAGACCCGCGCATCGGGCGAGGCCAGCCGGATCAGTTCCAGCGCCTGACGCACCGCGCCGGTGCCGCCGGGGGTGGCCGCCGCCGCAACACGCGCCCCATCGACCGCATCATTCAGCACCAGTTTGCGCATCGCGCCGGCAAAGGCCGGATCGCCCGCAAGCCCGGTATAGGCCTTGGTGGTTTCACTTTCCCAAAGCTGTTTTTCGGCAGCTTTGATCGCGCGCATGACCGGGGTTTCGCCCTTGGCGTTCTTATAGACGCCCACGCCCAGATCGATCTTGGTCTCGCGCGGGTCGTCGCGGTAAAGCTGCATCAGCTCCAGGATCTTGTCGGCAGGTTGCGGCTTGAGATTGGTCAGCATCATTTTTCCTGGTTGTCTCCGGTTGCGACGGCAAGGTCGCCATACATGCCCCATTCGGCCCACGAGCCGTCATAGAGCGAATGCGCATCATGCCCGACCCGTTCCAGCGCCAGATTGACGATGGCCGCCGTCACGCCCGAACCGCAGGTGGTGATCGCCGGCCGGGCCAGATCCACGCCGGCAGCGGCGAAAATCGCGCGCAGTTCGGCGGGGGGCTTCATCGTGCCACCGGGCGCCAGCAGATCGGTATAGGGCAGGTTGCGTGCGCCCGGTATATGGCCTGCGCGCAGGCCGGGGCGGGGTTCGGGGGCCTCGCCGCTAAAGCGCGCGGCGGAACGGGCATCGATGATCGTGTGATCGCCCAGCTTGGAGGCGGCGGCCACTTGCGTGACATCGCGCACCAGTTGCGGGCGGGGGGAAACGGTCAGATGCCGATCGCGGATCTGGGGCGGGGCGGTGTCGATCGGCTGGCCCTCGGCCCGCCATTTGGGCAGGCCGCCATCCAGCACCGCCACATCGACCTTGCCCATCAGGCGAAACAGCCACCACAGCCGCGCCGCCGACAACAGCCCCGCGCCGTCATAGATCACCACTTGTTGCCCGTCGCCAATGCCCGCCTTGCGCATGCGGCTGACAAATTTTTCGGGGGGCGGCGCCATATGCGGCAGGTCGGAGCGTTGATCCGACAGATCATCAATATCGATGAATCGCGCGCCGGGGATATGGCCCGCGTCATATTCGGCCCGCGCATCGCGGCCCGCATCGGGCAGATACCAGGATGCGTCGATCACGCGCAGATCGGGATCGCGCAGATGCGCGGCAAGCCAATCTGTCGAGACAAGCGTTCTGGGATCACTATCGGGCATCGAAACGGGCCTTTCGGGTTCGGCGCTGCTTACCTTGCCGCAAGGTTCCACGCAAGGGATGCGCTTGCCAGCACGGGGGCAAAACCATACAAATGCAAGAAACCCTATATCACTCGGAGCACCGCTGTGACCAACCCCGCCGGTTATTCTCGCCTTCACATCACCTTGCACTGGGTGGCCTTTGTGCTGATCGTGCAGCAATTCCTGTTCAACGGCGCGATTGTCGGCGCCTATGAGGCCATTGGCAGGGGGCAGGCGCCCGCGCCCGATCCGCTGGTGGCGGCGCATGTGCTGGGCGGAATTGCGGTGATGGTTCTGGCCGCGTGGCGGTTGGTGCTGCGCGCCAGAAACGGCGTGCCCGCCGAGGCGGGCGACAGCGCCTTGCTGCGGCTGGTGGCGCGGCTGACCCATTGGGGGCTTTATGCGCTGATGGTGGTGATGCCGCTAAGCGGCGCGGTGGCATGGTTTGGCGGGGCCGAAGGGGCGGCCAATGCCCATGCGGCGCTGAAATTCCTGTTGCTGGCGCTGATCGCACTGCATGTGGCGGGCGCGCTTTACCATCAATTCGTCGTGAAGGATGGCGTGCTGAACCGGATGCGCCGCGCGCAGCGCTGACTATTCGCCGTGACGCAGCAACCGGGCCTTTTGGCGGCCCCAGTCGCGCTTGGCCTCGGTCGCGCGTTTATCGACGGTTTTCTTGCCCTTGGCGATGCCGAGCTTGATTTTCACCCGGCCACGGTGGTTGAAATACATCACCAGCGGCACCAGCGTCATGCCTTCGCGGCCGATCGCCTGCCACAGCCGTGCAACCTCGCGTTTTGATGCCAGCAGCTTGCGCCGCCGCCGGGGTTCATGGCTGAACATCGCCTGTTCATAGGGCGCGATATAGCTGTTGATCAGCCATAATTCGCCGCCATCGACGGTGGCATAGGATTCCGCGATATTGGATTGGCCCACCCGCAGGGATTTGACCTCGGACCCCGTCAGGACGATGCCACATTCGATATCATCCTCGATCGCGTAATCGTAACGCGCGCGCCGGTTTTCGGCGATGACTTTGTAATTCGGGTCTGTTTTCGGTTTGGCCATGGCTGCCTGCATATAATGGCTCTGCGGCCGATGTCTATCGGCCACAGTGCCAAAATCGGATCGCTCGGGCTAGACGATCAGCCCGGCATGGACCATCGCATCGCGGATTTTCAGCCGCGTCGGTTCGCTCACCGGGGTCAGCGGCAGGCGCACTTCGTCGCTGCACAGCCCCAAAAGCGACATGGCATATTTCACACCCGCCACACCGGGTTCGATGAAAATGGCTTCGTGCAGGGGCATCAACAGATCCAGCAGCGCCAGCGCCGTGGTGTAATCACCCGCCAGCGTGGCGCGCTGGAAATCGGCGCAAAGCCGCGGGGCCACATTCGCCGACACCGAAATGCAGCCCACACCGCCATGGGCGTTGAACCCCAGCGCGGTCGCATCCTCGCCCGAAAGCTGGATGAAATCCGGCCCGCAGGTGATGCGCTGTTTGGGCACCCGGCTAAGATCGCCGGTTGCATCCTTGACCCCGATGATCCGGGGCAGGCGGGCCAGTTCGCCCATCGTCGCAGGCGTCATATCCACGACCGAACGGCTGGGGATATTATAGATGATGATCGGCAATTCGCAGCAATCATGCAGCGCAGTGAAATGCGCGATCATGCCGGCCTGCGTGGGCTTGTTGTAATAGGGTGTCACCACCAGCGCGGCATCGGCGCCCACCTCGGCGGCATGGCGCATCAGCCGGATACCTTCGGCGGTGTTGTTCGAACCCGCGCCCGCGATCACCGGCACCCGGCCTGCCACGGCCTCGACCACATGCTGAACGACGGATTCGTGTTCGCTATGGCTTAATGTCGGGCTTTCGCCGGTGGTGCCGACGGGCACGAAACCGTTGCTGCCCTGTTCGATATGCCAGTCAACCAGACGCCGAAGCGTTTCGATATCCAGCGCGCCGTCCTTGAACGGCGTCACCAGGGCTGGAATGGACCCTCTGATCATGAAACGCTCCTTGTTGTGGGCTTTGTTGTGGGCTTTGGGTGTGAACGATGTGGGTTGGCTGGCGAGGGGTGAGTCGCCCCGCCCCGCGCTGCGCGGCGAAACTAGCCGCCTTCGCGGCAATTGCCAAGTTTGTGTATTGCGGGTTTTCGGGCACAAGTTAGTGTGCGGGGCCATGCGGACCTTTCACAGCTTTCATCCCCGTTGTCTTGCCCTTGTGGCAGCGTTTATTGCGGCCCTTTTGCCGGGGCTCGCGCAGGCCGATGCGCAGGCCTATATCCGTGCCGCCGATCACATGCGTCAGGCCGATTGGCCAGGTGCGCAAAACGCCGCGCGCGGGATCGGGCGCGATGTGGTCGATTGGCACCGGCTGCGCGCGGGCGAGGGCGGATTTGCCGATTATGCCGATTTCATTGCCCGCCGCCCCGATTGGCCGGGGATGGATTACCTGCACCAACGCGGCGAGGGCGCGATTTCCGCCACGACCCCGCCCCATGACGTCATCGCCTATTTCGCGGGCCGCACCCCCGTCACCGCCACCGGACTGTTGCATCTGTTGGCGGCGTTCGAGCAAACCGGCGCGCGGCCCGAGGCCGAATCGCTGGCCGCGCGCGCCTGGGGGGACATGGTGCTTTCGGCGGATGCAGAGATTTCCATGCTGGCGCGTTTTCCGGCAGCGCTTGCCCCCGTGCACGAAGCGCGTCTGGATATGCTGCTTTGGGCGCAGGAATTTGGCGCGGCAGAACGGCTTTTGGCCAATGTCGGCGCCGATTGGCAGGCGCTGGCTGCGGCGCGGATCGGGCTGGCACGTGATGCGGCGGGCGTCGATGCGCTGATCGCGGCGGTGCCTGATACGCTCGCGGATCATCCCGGCCTTGCCTATGAACGGTTCATGTGGCGGCTGCGCAAGGATCGCACCGATGATGCGATTGCCCTGCTGGAACAGCGCAGCGCCAGCGCCGCGCAACTGGGCCAGCCGGAAAAATGGGCAAGCCATCGCGCCGGTTTCACCCGCGCCTTCATGCGTGCGGGTCAAGCCGAGCCCGCCTATTCCATCGCGGCCTATCACCACCTGACGGCGGGCGGCACCTTTGCCGATCTGGAATGGCTGGCGGGGTATATCGCGCTAACCTATCTGGACGATCCGGAATTGGCGCTGGGGCATTTCACCACCCTGCGCGAAGGCGTGGCCACCCCCATCAGCCTGGGCCGCGCGGGATATTGGCAGGGACGCGCCTATGAACAGATGGGTGATGCCGATAACGCCCGCGCTGCCTTTGGCTTTGCCGCGCAACATCAGACCAGTTTCTATGGGCTTTTGGCGGCCGAGCGCGCCGGCATCGCCATGGATAGCACGCTTGCGGGCGAACCCGACTATCCCGACTGGCGCAGCGCGAATTTCGCGCAGTCAAGCGTGCTTGAGGCCGCGTTGTTGCTGCATGAAGCCGGCGATCAACAGCTTGCCGCGCGTTTCCTGCGCCATCTGGCCGAAAGCCTGAGCCCGCAGGAACTGGGGCAGTTGGGTGATCTTGCGCTGTCGCTGGACGCGCCGTTTCTGGCGCTGCGCGTGGCGAAATATGCGGCCGATCAGGGCGTTGTGCTGCCCCGCGCCTATTACCCGATGCATGATTTGGCGCGCAGCGAACTGGGCGTAGCGCCCGAACTGGCGCTGGCGATCGCGCGGCGCGAAAGCGAATTCTATCCCGCCGCGCGGTCTGGCGTGGGGGCGCTGGGGCTGATGCAGCTTATGCCCGGCACGGCCGAGGCCATGGCCAAGGCGCTGGGCATCGATTTCTCCCCCGCGGCGCTGACGGTCGATACCGCCTATAACGCCCGGCTGGGCAGCGCCTATCTTGCGCAACTGATCGAGGAATTCGGCGCCGCCTATCCGCTTGTTGCCGCAGGCTATAACGCGGGGCCAAGCCGCCCGCGCCGCTGGATCGAGGAACTGGGCGATCCGCGCAGCCCCGGTGTCGATCCGATCGACTGGATCGAACATCTCCCCTTTGCCGAAACCCGCAATTACATCATGCGCGTGATGGAAAGCCTGCCGATTTATCGCGCGCGGCTGGGTGGTGCGCCGGTGCCGATCCGCCTGTCCGAGGAATTGCGCGGGCTTTGAAGGTTTTAGCCGCGCAGGCGGCCGGTGCTCATGTGTCGTTTGCGGCCATAGCCCGGCGCGCGGGTGATTTCAAACCCCGCCGCCTCTAGCGCCCGGCGCACATGGCCCGCAGCGGTATAGGTGGCCAGCGTGCCCCCGGGCGCGGTGTGATCCGCCACTGCGCGCATCAGATCCTCGCCCCAAAGTTCGGGGTTTTTGGCGGGCGAAAACCCGTCCAGAAACCACGCATCTGCCCGCCCCTGCCACGCGGGCAGGGTGTCGCGCGCATCGCCGATGATGATTTCGGCCACCAGCCCCGGCATTTCAAACCGGTGCTGCCCGGCCGCCCAGGCCGCCAGGAATGGCGCGGCAATCGCACGCGCTTCGGGAAAGGCCGAAAGGGCTGCGTCGATATCGCCAGCCGCCATCGGATAGGCCTCGAACGAGGTGAACCGCAGCGGCCCCGCTATCCCCGCGCGCTGCCATGACAGCGCGGCGGTCAGCATGTTCAATCCGGTGCCGAAACCCAGTTCCGCAATGTGAAACCCCGGCACGAACCGCGCAGGCAGGTCATTACCGGCCAAAAACACGTGGTGGGTTTCCTCAAGCCCGTTTTCGAGCGAGAAATACGGGTCGTCAAAGCGCAAGGACACGGGAATCGTGCCATCGCGCCATGTGACCGGCGCGTTATCCTTGTGATGCGTTCGCATGGGTGGCCTATGTGCAGCAGCAGACCGACAATGGGGAAAGGCGCGGGCTTTGGCAATCGCAGATGTGACGGTGATGGGGGCGGGGGTCTTTGGGCTGGGTATCGCCTATGAATGCGCGCGTCGGGGCGCGCGGGTGCAGGTGATCGACCCGCGCGGGCCGGGTGCGGGGGCATCGGGCGGCGTGGTCGGCGCGCTCGCCCCCCACACGCCCGAGGGCTGGAATGACAAGAAAGCCTTTCAGTTCGACGCCCTGATCGCCGCGCGCGATTTCTGGCCGGGGGTTGCGACCGTGTCGGGCATCCCCACCGGATTCGGTGCGACCGGCCGTCTGCAACCAGTGCCCGATGCCGCCGCGCTGGCATTGGCGCAGGCGCGCGGATTGCAGGCTGCGACGCTTTGGCAGGGGCAGGCCGAATGGCGGGTGATCCGCGCGGATGCGGGCGCGTGGGCGCCGCCCAGCCCCACCGGCCTGCTGATCCATGATACGCTAAGCGCCCGGATCGCCCCGCGCGCCGCCTGTGACAGCCTTGCCGCCGCGCTGATCGCCATGGGGGCCAGTATCCGCCGCGATGGCGCGCCCCGCGGCGCGGTGATCTGGGCCACCGGGTATGAGGGGCTGGCTGCAATTGGCGCCGGTGACGGACAAAAGGGGCAGGCGCTGGTGCTGGCCCATGATGCCGGGCCAGATGCGCCGCAGATTTTCGTGGATGGCGTGCATTTCATCCCCCATGCCGATGGCACGTTGGCGGTTGGGTCTACCTCTGAACGCAACTGGGACGCACCCGATACGACCGATGCGCAGCTTGATGCGTTGCATGAACATGCCGTGACGCTGATGCCGGTGCTGCGTGGCGCGCCTGTGATGCGCCGCTGGGCGGGCGTGCGGCCCCGTGCGCGCACGCGCGCGCCGATACTGGGGCCGTGGCCGGGGCGTGCGGGGCATTTTGTGGCGAATGGCGGGTTCAAGATCGGCTTTGGCATCGCGCCCGGCGTGGCGCGGGTGATGGCGGATCTGGTGCTTGACGGACACGACCGGATTCCGCCCGGCTTTGCGCCGGGGGCCATGGCTCTTGCGCCGCGCTAAAGCCTGTGTTTGCATCGGCCAAAGGGGGATGCGATGCGGCTGAACACAATCGGAATTTACCCGGTCAAAAGCCTGCAAGGCGGGCTGCACGATACGGGCGAGGTGGCGCGGATCGGCTTGGCGGGGGATCGGCGCTATATGGTGATCCGTCCCGGCGGCCTGTTCGTGACCTTGCGCGAAATGCCTGCATTGTCGGGGGTTCATGCGCAGGCTGTGGGGGATGGCCTGCGGCTTGCCCATGGCGATGCGCGCTGCGATATCGCCGCGCCCCCGCCCGGCGCGCCCGAACTGCAGGTGATGATTTTCGGCAAACCCTGCAGGGCGCGCGATGCGGGCGATGCGGCGGCGCAGTTTCTTGGCGATGCGATAGGCACGCCTTTGCGGCTGGTGCATCTGTTTGCCGATGATCTGCGCCAGATCGACCCGGATTTCGCCGCGCCCGGCGAATTCGTGAGCTTTGCCGACGGGTTTCCGCTGCTGTTGACCACACAGGCCTCGCTAATCGCGCTGAACGAGGCGCTGCCCGATGGTTTCGGCCCGCTGGCCATGGGCCGTTTTCGCCCCAATCTAGTGGTAGAGGGTGCTGCCCCCTGGGCCGAGGATCACTGGCGGCGCATCCGCATCGGCGCGATGACTTTTCGCATCGTCAAACCCTGTGCGCGCTGCGTGATTGTCACGCAAGACGAGACCACCGGCATCGCCCCGCCCCCCGGGCACGAACCGCTGGCAACGCTGCGCCGCATCCACCGATCCGCGCAGGGGCGGCCCTGTTTCGGGCAATATCTGATCCCCGAAGCGCCCGGCAGGCTGCATATCGGTGATCCGGTTCAGGTATTGGATACAGGCGCATCGAATCTGCACGATGATGCGCGGGCATTAACCGCCGGTTAAGGGTTGGGGGCTACCGTGGCCCTATGAAACCGATTCTTGTTCTTGTGATGTTCATTCTGGCCGCTTGCGCCACCCCTACCCTGATGGGGCAGGGGGTGCAGGATGTCAGCGCCGGTGGCTTTGATTACCGCGTCTATACGGCGCCGGGGTCTGATTTGGTGGAAATCCACCGCGTTTCGTTTGAATTCCCGCCCCCCAGCCGCACATTGGTGCTTGCGGGCGCGGCCGAAGCGGCGCGGATCGCCACCGGATGCGCCCTGCGCGAAGGATCGCTGGCCGGTGATCATGCGTTAGTCCGCGCCAGGGTGGATTGCCCGCCCTG
>JBBAGE010000035.1:0-16954 GCA_041655055.1 Paracoccaceae bacterium | reverse complement strand
GATCTGCAGACGGCGGCAGTTGATGCCTATGCGGCCTTTACGCCGCTGACCCATCCGGGCACATTCTTGCTGCTTGCGGCGCTGTTCGGCTATGCCCTGTTCAAACGCCGCGATCATTATCCGCCCGATACGGGGCTTGCCCGGGTGCTGGGCCGCGCGGCGAATGATGCGGTGCCGGTGACCTTCAGCATCGCCGCGCTGATGGTCATGAGCGCGGTGATGAGCCATTCGGGCGAAATCACGGTTCTGGCCCTGGGGCTAAGCGCGGTGGCGGGCCCGACCGTCTATCTGGCGGCGGCGAATTTCATCGCCCTTGTCGGATCGCTGACCACCTCATCCAACACCGCATCGAATGTGCTGTTCGGCCCGCTGCAGGTCACCGGCGCCACGGCCGAGGGCCTGCCGGTATCGATCGTGCTGGGCGCACAGGCGGCGGGCGCGGCGGTCGGAAGCGCGGTGTCGCCCGCCGATGCGCTGCTGGGCGCCACAACGGTGGGCAAGCCGGCACTGGTGGGTGCCGTCTTGCAACGCGCGATCCCCTGGGCGCTGGCCACGGGGCTGCTGATTTCCGCCCTGACCATCGGACTGGCGGCGCTGGCGCGCTAGGCTTTGCCCCCGATCGATAAGCGTCAGGTAGGATTTGCCACGCATCGGCTCCGCCCTGCGCCCCATCGGTCGCGCGCTGATGAAACCTAAACCGACATCACCAGAAACCGGATCGAAAGCGTTTCGCCCGCTATCGCACGCACAGATGCACTTTGCGCCGCGGGCCGAACGATCGCCACGTGCCATGCAAAGGCGGGGCAAATTTCGCCCGTCCGGCGCGATCCTAGGCCGGCATCGCCATCGGTTCGGCCTCATCGGGCCATGGCACTATCG
Organism: Paracoccaceae bacterium; assembly: GCA_041655055.1. GTDB lineage: Bacteria > Pseudomonadota > Alphaproteobacteria > Rhodobacterales > Rhodobacteraceae > JBBAGE01. The sequence goes on along the minus strand of JBBAGE010000035.1, from coordinate 16,075 downwards.
CGGCGCCCAGCGCGATATCCTTTTCGCGCAGCTTGGCGTCGATGCGGCTGAACACCTCGTTGCGGCAATCCAGTTCGCGGTCATGCTGGGGCACCCAATATTTCACCCGGTAAACGATCCCCTGCGGCCAATAGCGCACCACCTGCACATGCGGGGTTTTTCCGGGCACGATGAATTCGGCGTCGCGCAAGGCATCGCGGATCATGGCGCGCGCCTCGGCCACCGTCACCGAGACCGGCAGGGTCAGTTCCGCATGGTCGCGATATTCCTGACGCGGGGCGCTGTAATTGGTGATCCGTTGGCGTGAAATCTGGCTGTTGGGCACGATGACATAGGTGCTGTCGCGGGTCACAAGCCGCGTGGTGCGCCAGCCGATTTCCTGCACGCGCCCCTGCGCCAGCCCGTCGATATTCACCCAGTCGCCAATGCGAAACGGTGCCTCAAGCCCGAGCGCCAGCCCCGAAAACGTATCGGCCACCACGTTGCGGATGGCAAAGCCCAGCACCGCCAGCACCAGCCCCGAACCGGTCAAAATCCCCGACAGATCCTGCCGAAAGAAGAGCGACAAGCTTGCCAGCACCGCCACCGCAAACAAGCCCACCCGCAGCAGATCCAGCGCCACTTTGGGCACCGGACGATGGCCCTTGCGCCGCCGGCTCAGGCGGTCCGAGGCCAGCCCATGGACCAGATGCGCGCCCATGAACAGCGCCAGCGCAATCGCGGTGTTTTGCAACGCCCCCCACCACGGCGCCAATGCCGGCCAATGCCCCACGACCGGACCGCCAAAAATGGCGATCACGATCAGGGCGATGACAGCGATCCCGCTGCGCAGCCTCAGCGGCAGGCGCAGGGGTTCAGGCTTCGTCATCGCGCCGCCTTTCCTGGGGCAGGTGCAGATGTTTCAGGCTGGAACTGTGGCGATAGGCGGCCACGAAGGGTTGGCGGCAATGCGGGCACCGGTGGGCCGCAGAGCGCGGAATATTCGCCCCGCAGGCAGGGCAAGAGGCAGGCAATAAAGCGCGATACATGGCAGATCCTTTGGCATGAGTGAACAGGGCATTTCCCCGGCCACCCCCCGCCAGATCGGCAGATTTAGTGGGGCCGGGGCAAAACACGCGCCTGTTGTCTGCGCATGACCTTTGAAATGGGATAATACTGCATTGGCATATTGCTCCGGGGGAAGAAATCGGGCGGGCCGCATGGCCCGCTCTCTTTCATATGGGAAGGAATAAAATTATTTCAAGGGCTTGGCGAAACGTCCGGCCCTTGCGCGTTGCAATCGATCCAAAGCTGCGCCCGCGCATCGACAAGCTGCCCGTCTTGATCCACCAGCATCAGATCGGGGATAGTGATCATCCCGCCCGTGGCATCGATCGTGAATGCTGCCGACACATATTCCCCGGCCCGGATCTGCCGGTCAAGGCTTTGAAAAGGCCCGTCAACGCCCAATTCGATATCGAGGCTGCCACCCATGGATTGCAGTTCGAGATAGAAGATATCGCCATCGGGCGTGGTGCCCGCGCCTTGGATCAGGATATCGAGCATCCCGTCCTCGGTATGAATGGCGCAAGTGGTGGCGTTGAACGCATAAACCCCGGCGGCGGTTTCAAGCCTGCCTTGCGGGGTGGAATCCACGGCATGGGCCGCAAGCGGCAGCGCCAGCGCCAGCGCCGCGCACAAGATGCCAGCAACGCTGCGCTTCATGGATAGGCCCAGCCGTCATGTTCCACCCGGAAAATCCGCAGTGCCGCATCGGGCCGTGTCGGATCGGCGCGCAGGTAAAAGACCGCGCGTTGCGGCTGGTTGAAATTGGTGAAATCGACAGTGATGGTGATCATGCCGCGAAACATCGGCTGATCTGCATCGGGCGCAATCCGGGTGATCTGTCCGGAAAAATCCTGCGCGCCATAAAGCGGATGCGCACCCAGCCCCTGCGTCAGCACGGCGGTGATGTCGGCGGTGAAATAATCATCGGCCAGCGGCGGGCGCAAAGGATCGGGGCCGATGCCCTGTTCGGCCCGCGCATTGGCATCGAAAAGCCGCTGCACAAGGCCGCGCGCCGCATCGATCATCGCATCGCCCGTATCGTGATCTGCCGCAGGCTCGGCATCATCGGGCGTGATGAAGCGCTGCGCCACCCAGCCCGCCTTGCTTAGCCCCGCATCGCGCATCAGGCACCAGCGCGCGGGCAAGGCGTCGATCTCGGCCTGGGTCATTTCGGAATAATGCGCCAGCGTCATATAGGGCACGCAGGTGATCAGGATCATCCCGCGTTCGTCATGGGCAAAGGTTTCGATCACGCGGTAGCTGGTGCCCGGCCCCATCCGCGCATTCAACGCGTCATCCGCCCGCACCCCGGTCACCCGCCAGGCATCGGGCCCATGCCCGTCAAGTTCGGCCATGGCGGGCGAGAGCGAAAACATCACCGCCAGCGCAGCGAGCGTGGCTTTGGCACCGTGGTTCTTAGTCATCATCTTATCTCGATCATTGTGCGGCCCAAAACCTTGCGGGCCGTGACGTCCAGATAGCGGATTTCATACCAGCCCGGCTGATCGGGCAGGGTCAGGGAATATTCGGTCTCGCTGTCCAGCCGGTGGGCAGCGATCCAGCTAAAGTCGGCCTGATCCGCGCGGGCAAGGGCAATCCGCTGATCGGCACTATCGGCGCTGCCCGTCCAGCTTATGGTGATGATCTCGCCCGGTGCGGCATCTGCCGGCGCGCTCAACACCACCCCGTCGCTAAGCGCGGCCGTGGCCCCCACCACCTCGACATCATGGCGCGCAAGCGTGCGGTTACCTTGGTTGAGCACATAGCGGATCTCATAAAGCCCGGGCTCGGCAGGGGCTTTCAACGTCCCCTGCCCCGCGTCGCGCACACGGATGTAATCGGTATAGCTGCCCTCATCGGCGCCTGCGGGCACAATGGTGACATAATCCTGAGGATGCACCGCGCCGGTCCAGGCGATCTGCATCGTGGTCTCTGCCCGCACCACATCGGGGCCGGTGATCGTCACCTCGGCGGAGATCACCTCGATCGGGGTGGCGGCCTGCGTGCGGTTGCCCTCATTCAGCACGTAGCGCACCTCATAAAGCCCCGGATCGGCGGGGGCGGTGAGCTGGCCTTCGGACAGATCGCGCACGCGGATGTAGTGGGTATAGGCCCCCTCGTCGGCGCCTGCCGGCACGATGGTGATGTAATCCTGCGGATGGATACTGGCCGACCACGATACGGCGAAATTCGCACCGGTCGTGACCTCGGCGGGGGCCGCGATGCCGACCTCGGCGGAGATCACCTCGATCGGGGTGGCGGCCTGCGTGCGGTTGCCTTCATTCAGCACGTAGCGCACCTCATAAAGCCCCGGATCGGCGGGGGCGGTGAGCTGGCCCTCGGACAGATCGCGCACGCGGATATAGTCGGTATAGGCCCCCTCATCGGCGCCTGCGGGCACGATGGTGATATAATCCTGCGGGTGGATACTGGCCGACCACGAAACGCTGAAATTTGCACCGGTCGTGACCTCGGCGGGGGCCGCGATGCCGACCTCGGCGGTGATCACCTCGATCGGGGTGGCGGCCTGCGTGCGGTTACCTTCATTCAGCACGTAGCGGACCTCATAAAGCCCCGGATCTGCGGGGGCGGTGAGCTGACCCTCGGACAGATCGCGCACGCGGATGTAGTGGGTATAGGCACCTTCGTCCGCGCCGGCGGGCACGATGGTGATATAATCCTGCGGATGGATATTGGCCGACCACGAAACGCTGAAATTTGCACCGGTCGTGACCTCGGCGGGGGCCGCGATGCCGACCTCGGCGCTGATCACCTCGATCGGGGTGGTGGCCTGCGTGCGGTTGCCTTCGTTCAGCACGTAGCGGACCTCATACAATCCCGGATCTGCGGGGGCGGTGAGCTCGCCCTCGGACAGATCGCGCACGCGGATATAGTCGGTATAGGCCCCCTCATCGGCGCCAGCGGGGACGATGGTGATGTAGTCCTGCGGATGGATACTGGCCGACCACGATACGGTGAAAGTCGCACCGGTCGTCACCGTTTCCGGGGCGGTCAGGGTGATATCGGCGGCGGGTTCGGGATCCGGGGTCGGTTCTTTGGACGGTTGATCGATCAGGCTTTGCACCTGTGTCAGGGCGTTTTTCAGCTCATGCGCATTGGCGGCAGGCACAAAGAGACCGCCCGTATTTTCGGCGATACAGGCAAGCCCCGCCTGCGCGCTACCGTCAAGATCAAAGCCCACCACATGCGCGGTGAATCCGACACCTTGACGGGCCAGTTCCTCGGCCAGCGCGCAGGGATCGGCCTGACAGGTTTCCAGCCCGTCGGAAATCAGCACCACCGTCGCGGCCGTATCGCGATAGGACAGCACATCGGCGGCCTGCTGGATTGCGGCACTCAGCGGGGTTTTGCCCTTGGGGCGGATGCCATTCACCACATCGATGAAATGGCTGCGCGATACCGGGCCGGGCGCGATCAGGGTTTCGATATCGCGGCAATCGCCTTCGGAGCGGTGGCCATAGGCGACAAGCCCGAGATTGGTATCATCCGGCCAGCCGGTGACCAGATCGGCCATGACATCGCGGGCGATCTCGATCTTGCTGATGCCGTCAATCTGCCCCCACATCGAGCCCGAGGCATCATAGACCACCACCACATCATCCGCCGCCAGCGCGGCCCCGACCGACAGCCCCGTTGCGGCAATAGCGCCAAGCGCCACCTGCACTGCTTTCATGCCCATCTCCCCCCTATGCGTCCCTATACTCTGGACAGATTTCCGGCCTCTGGGGCCGCTGTCTTGCCATGGCCCACTGCCTGATCCCTAAGCTTGCGAAACTTGCCCGACATCTGTTCCAGCCGCGCGTCCCATGCGGGATCAGGGCTCTGCCCCTCGGTCACTTTGAAATAGACCTGTAACAGGCAGGCGACGGCGAGGGGTTCCAGCAACGCGGCCTTGACGCTCCAGGCAAACAACAGCGCGAAAATCACGCCCCCCGCCGCCCAGGCACCGGGCATCAGGTAAACCACCAGCGCCGCGGGCGCGAGCATCAGCAGAAATACCACAAAGCTCAGCCCATAGATGATCACCGCAAGCCAGGCGGCGTTTTTCAACATCACCTTGTAATTCTGGCCATAAAGCACCAGCGCCTCTTGCGCCGATGCCCATGGATTGGCCGCGCGGGTGCGGATAGCATGGGCAAGGATCACTTCGTCGATAAAGCCCACGGCCACGCGCAAAAAGGCGTGCAAAATCCCCGCTATCTGGCGCGCGCCGGGCAGCGGCAGCACTGTCAGCACCCCGCGCACAAGCCCGGTAATGGCGCGGATCACGCCCTTGATCAACTGATCGATGCCAAACAGCGCGCTTGCCTGGCCAAACCGGGCCTTGACCTCGGCGGTGGCGAGATCGATCTGCGCGCGGCCCCCCACGACGGGTTTGTCGTCGATCAGCGCGACCAGCACCGCAATATGCCCGGCCTTGACGAGATAGAGGATAAATTCGCGCGCCCAATACATGATCGCGCCAAACAGCCCAAAGCCGATCGCCCCGCCCCAAAACGTCGCGCTGATCCGCATGCCCTCATCACCCAGCGTGCCGATCCCATAACCGATGCCCGCGCCGGTGCCCGACATCAGCACATAGCCCAGCGCCACACCGAAATAGACCACCATCCGCAACAGGATAAACGGCATCGTGCGCGCCATCAGCCCCAGAGCCGCACCGAGATTGAAATCCCACATGATCTTCCTCCCCTCTGCCGCCCGGATATAATGCGGCAAGATCACAGTTACGTCACGTTAACATGCAACTATATTAACGCAAGCGCGAGGCGCCTGTGACGCCAAAAGGGACCGCGCGGCCCCCTTTGTCTTATCCCTGCGAATATTGCGTCAGAATTGCGCGGACACGTGAAAGAACAGACCGTCGCGCGGGCGCGTCTCGGCGGCCGGATCGCCCCGGATCAGCGACAGGGTCGCGCCAAAATCAAGCCGCGTCAGCATTCCCGGCGTCACCCGCACGACGCGCGGATGCTCGGTCGTCCGGCGGTAGCGGTGGGCAGCGTGCGTTCATCCAGCCGCAGCATGAAATTACTGCCGATGGATTGGGGCAGTGTCGCACAGGGCACGTTGTAGCGGCGATGTTCATCAGTATGGATCGCAAGCCCCGTGGGCGTCAGCGGCCGCACATTCGGCAGGCCACGCCCGGCCTCGGCCCCGGTCATATGGCCGCCGTGATTGGCATCATCAAAGATCCGCCCGATCACGCTGGCGCATTGAAACACGGCATCAACCTCGATCCGCGCTGTGGCGGATGCTTCGAGTGCGATATCGCGCCCCCTCAGCGGGTGAAGGGGGCCGCACCGGGGATCGCGGCCTCAACGGTGATGGTGCCGGCCTCGGATGCGATGACACTGAACCTCGCCTGAAGCGCCGACTGCGCGGCTATTCCGGCAGCGTGCAGGCAACCGTGAGCGGCTCGAACCCGTATCGGGCGCGCAGACCACCCCCTCATCCGATGTGACACCGGCAAAGATCGTGGGCGCGAGGATCGCGAATGTAAGTTGATCCGCGGGGTTCAGAACATAGCTGTCATTGTCGATCCTGACTGCATAATTCACTGTGTCCCCGGCGGCCATCGGGTCATGGTCAGCATCATTGAGGTTCAACGTCCAGCTTTGTGCATGGGCCGCTAGAGTGGCCACGCCGCCATGCGCGCACACTCGTCAACATCGCTCTACCCCTCATACCGCTTATGCAGCCATGCGCGAGAAGCGCCCGATACCGGGGGTTCACGGCAGACCGTTTGCGTTTTCGCGAATCCGTCGACGCATTCGATTTGCTTTATTTACGCCACAACTTGGGGTTGTGATTGCCAGGCGGGGACGGGATCATATATCAAGGCAGGATCATGACCGAAGGAATCCCGACATGACCATCTTGCGCATTCTGGCCGCCGTTGCATTTGCCGCTTTGGGCGGGGCCGCAACCGCGCAATGCGCCGCCCCGCCCGGGGCCGAGGCCGTGATCAGCCGCACCAACCTTGAACGCGCCGCCGCCGGGCGCGCGGCGCTGGCGGTATCGGCCCCGCTGACGCGGGCCGCACAAAACCACGCTTGCGATATGGCCGCGCGCGGATATTTTTCGCATCAGGGCGCGGATGGTTCGACCCTGTCCACCCGCGTGCAGGCCCAAGGCATACGCCCCTGCTTTGCCGCCGAAAACATCGCGCGCGGACAGCGCAGCGCCACCGATGTGATGACAAGCTGGATGCATTCGGCAGGCCACCGCCAGAACATTCTGGACCGGCGCGCACAGGAAATCGGCGTGGGGCTGGCCCATGTCACCCCCGGCGGCGAACCTGTCTGGGTGATGGTGCTGGGGCGAGGGTGTTAGGGGAACGGTCAAGTAGGATGCATCGCTGGCCGCATTGCTTCGGGTGATGGCCCGATGAATCCGCGAGGTGGATTATGCCACCTGCCCGGCTCAAGAGAGCCTTTCGCAAGCGCGGGTTTTTGCATTTTCCTCGAACAACCGCCCCTGCAGCTTTGCTGCGCTCGCCATGCCGGGGTCTGTCAGTCGGCTTCCCGTTTGTGAAAGCAAAGCTCAAGCGCGCGCTTTCACCGGAAATCCCGCGTTCTTACTTTGATAACAGGGCTGATCGCATCCGGCGCGGATGGGCGGGGCAAAGCCTCCTCACGCTCACCCACGCTTGCCAGTTCCTGCGACAGATCGGTAACCTGATGCACCACCAGATGCACCACCTCGCCCTCGCGCTGGATGCGGCCGCGCGCAGCGATCATGCCAGAGGATAAAATCTCGCGCCGGAACCGCTCGAACACCTTTTGCCAGACCACGAGATTAGCGATGCCGGTTTCATCCTCAAGCGTGATGAACATCACCCCTTTGGCCGAGCCGGGACGTTGGCGCACCAGAATGATGCCGGCCAGTTCCAGCCAGCGCCGGTCGCGGGCGCCCATGGCCTCGGCGCAACGCACCATCCGGCGCCGGGTCAGATCTTCGCGCAAGAACGCGACCGGATGGCGGCGCAGCGTAAGGCCGGTAGAGGCGTAATCCGCGACCACCTCGCGCCCGGCGGGCATCGGATGCAGGGCAATGGCGGGTTCGTCCGCTTCTGCGACCATGGCCCCTTCGTATCGGGAAGCGGCGGCGAAAAGCGGCAGTTCCTCGTTTCGTAACCCCCTGAGCGCCCATTGCGCCGCGCGCCGGGTCAGGCCAAAGGCCGGGCGAAACCCGTCCGCCGCCGCGATGTGACCCAGCGCGGCGACCGGCACCCCGGCGCGACGCCACAGATCCTCGATCGAGGCAAAGGGCGCCGCACCGCGCGCGGCGATAATGGTGGCGGCATGGGCATTGGACAGCCCCCTGACCATGCACAGGCCCAGCCGGACGGCAAGGCGGCCCCCATCCCCGGCCGGTTCCAGCGTGCAATCCCAGCGCGACGCATTGATGCAGATCGGGCGGATTTCCACCCCATGATCGCGGGCATCGCGCACGATCTGGGCGGGCGCGTAAAACCCCATCGGCTGGCTGTTCAGCAGTGCGGCGCAGAACACATCGGGATGATGGCATTTCAACCAGGCCGAGGCATAGGCCAACAAGGCAAAGCTGGCGGCATGGCTTTCGGGGAAACCGTAGGAACCAAAGCCCTCTAGCTGACGAAAGATGCGTTCGGCAAAGTCGGCCTCATAACCGCGCGCCACCATGCCCGAGATCAGCTTGTCGTGGAATTTCGACACGCCGCCGCTGTGCTTGAAGGTGGCCATGGATTTGCGCAGCCCGTCGGCCTCGCCCGGGGTAAAGCCCGCGCAGGTGATGGCGACGCGCATCGCCTGTTCCTGAAACAGCGGCACGCCAAAGGTTTTGCCCAACACCTCTTTCAATTCGGGCCGAGGATAGATGACAGGCTCTTTCCCCGCGCGCCGGCGCAGATAGGGATGGACCATATCGCCCTGAATCGGGCCGGGCCGGACGATGGCGACCTGAATCACCAAATCGTAATATTCGCGCGGTTTCAGGCGTGGCAGCATCGACATCTGTGCCCGGCTTTCGATCTGAAAGGTGCCGAGCGTATCGGCCTTGCAGATCATGTCATAGGTCGGTTCGTCATCTTGCGGGATCGTGGCCAGATCATAGGCCAGCCCCTTGTGATCCCCCAACATCTCCAGCCCCTTGCGCAGACAGGTCAGCATGCCCAGCGCCAGCACATCGACCTTCATGAAACGCAGCGCGTCGATATCGTCCTTGTCCCATTCGATGATCTGGCGGTCTGCCATGGCCGCCGGTTCAATCGGCACCAGATCGTCGAGCCGGTCCTGGGTCAGCACGAACCCGCCCGGATGCTGCGACAGATGCCGGGGCGCGCCACGTAACTGGGCGGCCAGTTCAAGCGTCAGGCGCAACCGGCGATCCTGGGGATTAAGGTTCAGCGCGCGCAGATCCTGATCAGTGATACCCGCAGCCCAACGGCCCAACTGGCCCGAAAGCGTCGTGATCAGATCCTCGGGCAACCCCATGGCCTTGCCCACATCGCGCAGCGCCCCCTTGGAGCGATAACGAATGACAGTAGCGGTCAGCGCGGCCCGCGCGCGCGTGTAATGATCGTAAATCCACTGGATGACCTCCTCGCGCCGTTCATGTTCAAAATCCATATCGATATCGGGCGGCTCGCGGCGTTCTTCGGATACGAAACGTTCGAACAGCAGGTCATTATGGGCCGGGTCGATGGCGGTGATGCCGAGCACATAGCAAACGGCGGAATTGGCGGCCGATCCGCGCCCCTGACAAAGAATACCGGGCGAAACGGACGATACTGTTCACCGTCAGGAAATAGGGCGCGTAATTCAGCCTGCCGATCAGGGTCAGTTCATGGCGCAGCGCGGCGGTGACCTTTGGGGGCACGCCTTGGGGATAGCGGGTCGCGGCGCCTTCGCCTACCAGATGTGCCAGGGTTTCTTGCGGGCTGAGTGCCGGATCGTCCCGTTCCTCGGGATATTGATAGCGCAATTCATCGAGCGAAAAGCGACAGCGATCCGCGATTTCGCCCGTGCGCGCCAGCGCCTCGGGGAAATGCGCGAACAGTCGCGCCATCTCGGCGGGCGGTTTCAGATAGCGGTCGGCATGACGTTCGCGCTGCAGGCCAAGTTCGTCAATGGTGGTGCTGTGGCGGATCGCGGTGACCACATCTTGCAGCATCCGCCGCGCGGGTTCGTGAAACAGAATGTCATTGGTCGCCACGCTGCGTATGCCATGGCGCTGCGCCAGTTGCGAAAGCTGCCAAAGGCGCATCTGGTCATTGGGCCGCCGCCGCAGGGTCAGGGCCAGATAGGCGCGGTTGCCGAACACCTTGTGCAGGCGTCGCAGGCGCAGCCCGCAGGTCTCATCGGGCAGGTCGGGCACCAGAACCGCGATCAGCCCTTCGGCATAAGCGACAAGGTCTGCCCATTCGAGATGGCAGCGCCCCTTGCCCGCGCGCGCCTTGCCCAAGCTGAGCAACCGGCAAAGCCGCGACCAGGCGGCGCGATCCATCGGATAGACCAGCACCGCCATGCCGCAGGCGAGATCGAGGCGGCAGCCCACAATCAATCGCACCCCCGCCTCTTTCGCTGCCACATGGGCGCGCACGATACCGGCCAGCGTGTTGCGATCGGTGATCGCCATCGCCCCGATCCCCATCGCCGCCGCCCTGGTAAAAAGTTCCTCGGCCGAAGACGCTCCACGCAGAAAGGAAAAGGACGACGTCACCTGCAATTCCACATAGCCCGTCATCCGAAAATCCCATGCAAAAACCAGCGATGCGATCCGGTGGCCGCATTTTCGCCATCCCCCGCGCGAAAGATCCAGAAACGCGCGCCGGTATCGTCCTCGACCCGGAAATAATCGCGCACCGCAACCTGTTCGGCATCACGTTTCCACCATTCGCCAAAGATACGTTCGGGGCCATCGGCGCGGCGCACATGACGGCGCACGCCCCGCCAGGAAAACCAGTTCGGCGGATGGTCTGGCAAAAGGGCCATGGTCTCGATCGGTTCGGGGCGCGGCAGCAGGCGCGCGGGGCGCGGCCAATGATCGGGCCAGTTCGCGCCCATATCCTCGGCCAGCGGCGGGATACGGCGGACCGAACGTTCGGGCACATCGCTGGGCTGGGGCGCGAAGCGATAGATCGCCTTGGCCCCCACCCGGTTTGCCAGCGTATCGATCAGGCCGGACAGATCCGGCGCGGGGTTTTCGATCAGACTGCTGGCCGCCTGTTTCAGGCGCAACGGCTCGGTCAGTGTCGCCGTCAGCGTCATGATCTCGATCCCAAAGCCCGGTGCGATGGTCTCGATCCGGTCGCAAAGCAGCCGGGTCAGGCGCGCAGGATCGCGCTGCGGCATGGCCAATCCGATCCGCACCGTCTGAACCTGATTATCGACGCGGTGACAGATCAGATCAAGCCGCCGCACCCCAAGCCCGCGCGCCTCCAGCGCCGCGCAAAGCGTTGCGACCAGTTTGCCGATATAGCGCGCGATGGTTTCCGCCGCGCCGATGGGTTCGGCAAAAGCGCGGCGGGCGGTGATCAATTCCTGCGGTCGGATCGGCTCGATCGGTTCGGCCAGCGTGCCGAACGCCTGATCAAGCCGGCGACACAATTCCGGCCCGAAACGCCGGGTCAGGGGCGCACGCGGCTGGCCGGTCAGATCGCCGATGCGGGAAAAGCCGAGATCATGCAGCCCCATCACAATCGCAGGTGGCAGGCGCAGGGCCTGCAGCGGCAGCGGCGCAAGAAGCGGCGCAGTTTCACCGGGCGGGGCGACAAAGACCGGCGCGCCACCATAGCGCGCCAGCGCATGGGCCGCGCCCCGGCTATCGGCAATAGCGGCGCGGGCAGTGACGCCAGACAGGGCCAGCCGTCCGGTCAGCGCGTCGAGCATCGCCCCTTCGCCCCCATGCAGATGGGCAGCACCGGTCGCGTCGATGACGATCCCGTCCGCCCCGTCAACCGCCACGATGGGCGAAAAGCGTTGCATCACCCAAAGCGCGAGCCGGCCAAGGCTTTTTGCATCGGCCTGCGGATCGGCAGGTTCGATCACCAGCCCGGGCACCAGCGCCTGAGCCTTGGTCACGGGCATGCCTGCGCGCAAGCCAAGCATCTTTGCCGCCGGATCGGCCGCCGTCACTACCCGGCGGTTTCTGTCACGCCCGACAAGGGCCAGCGGCGCCTCAGCCGCCGGCTTTGCGCCTGCCTGCCTGCGCAGCCGATCGATCGGCCACATCGGCAGGAAGACCGAGATGACCCGAGCCATCGCATGCCTCCAATTCGATATCGACACATTCGCCCGCCCGCGCGCGGATCAGTTCCACCCGCCAGCGCGCCCGCCCGATTCCCGCCACCGGCAAAGGCTCCGATGGCAGGGCCGAAACCCGCCAGCGCGTCATCGCCGCCGTCGGTTGCCCGAAATCGCTGGCCCCCGTCCGCCCCCACCAGCGGCGCAGCGCGATACAAAGCGTGCCCGTCCCCTTCGCCGCCAGATGCAACCTGCGCGACGCCACCATCGGCAGACGCGCAACATCCCCCACGACCGCCCCCAGCCCGCCATGGCGCAGCCCTTCCTCCATCGAAGCCAGCACGGCCTTGTCGTCGCCCGCCTCAACGAAAATCACCCGGCCGGGCGGCAATCCCGCCTGCTCCAGCCCCGGCGCGAACAAATCCTGCATCGCCACACACCAAAGCACCTGCCCCGTGGTGCGTGCCGCAATCCCGGCGGCAAAACCAGCCGCCGCCGCCCCGTCGCCACCGCCTGCCACCTCATGCAGACAGCCAAGCGCCAGCCCGCCCCCCGGCAGCTTGCGATCCAAACCCGCAATCCCGAACGGCAGCACCCCATCACCGCACATCCCACCGCCCCCCAGCCGCGCGATACGCGCCCGAAGTTCGGCAAGGGCTCTGTCCTGAGGTCTGCGCATCGGGGATAGCCCCTCCGGGATTTGCACTGATTCCATGCTCTATGTTCACTATTTGTTCATGTGTGTAGGCAGAGTCAATCTTGCCCACACAGGAAGTGATCGGCAGGCAATCCACGACTTCACGACCGCCATTCACAACAGTAACGCATTCTCGAACCCATAAGCGATGCCCATCCCGGCCAGCCCGCACCGGCGGTGCGCAACATCAAAGGCGGTCGAGAACCGGTTGTGCTGACCGACGAGCTTGCCGACATTCCCGACGACACGCTTGTGGTGTATTCGTGATATCCAAACTCGGTCTCATCAGCCACAAAGGGGACAACGGCAGTTGTAACCCTCGCCGGGATGCTGGATCGGACCACGAGAAAACGCGGACGTCGTTCATTCGGTGCGACCGGCGCACATGCTCGTCGCGCAAACGGAGATTAATTGATTTCCAGCGATGAAATCATCGCTCTGAACCAGTCGATATGTGGCCCGAAGAATTCTAGCAGTCACCTTCATCGAACACGCTGAGGTGTTCCGAGAAAGCTGTGCAAGATGGCCCGCCATTCAATCCACGGCAGTTGCCACGCAACTTTCCACCCGTTGACCTGCTCGTGCGGGACTATGCCCATCCCAAAATGTGACAGCCACCATTCCCGCATGGATGATACGGGCATCAGTTTACAAAACAAGCACGCCTGATTGCTTTGCCTTGCATTCTGGCTCGACGTGAATGGTCACAACGCAATCCTCCAAGATATCCTTTAACGCAATCTCAATCCGGTCACAGATATCATGCGCCGCATTGACCGTCATTTCACCGGGCACGATCAGATGAAATTCGACAAATGATGCCCTACCGGCAGTGCGGGTGCGCAGGTCGTGCGCCTCAATTGCCCCGGTGGCTTCGCGGGCAATCGTTTCGCGTATGCGTTCGAGAATGGCCTCGGGGATGGCCTCGTCCAACAGCCCACTCATCGATTCCCGCATCACATTCCAGCCGGACCAGAGGATGTTGATCGCGACGATCAGCGCCATTATCGGATCGAGAATAGCCCAACCGGATATGATCGCGATCAATACCCCGAATATGACCCCTACTGAAGAAATGACATCCGTAAGGAGATGTCGACCATCGGCCACCAATGCTGGCGACCGCCGCTTGCGCCCCTGAGAGATCAGGATCCAGCACCAGAAAGCATTGATCACGCTGGCCGCACCGTTCAACAATAGCCCCTCTAACGGAGCATCCAGCACACGCGGCGCGAGAAGGCCAAAATAGGCCTCACGTATGATCAGCAACGCGGCGATGATGATCATCACGCCTTCGAGGATAGCGCTCAACAGCTCTGCCTTATGGTGCCCATAGGGATGATTGGCATCCGCAGGACGCGCCGCCACGCGTATTGCAATAAGCGCTGCTATCGCCGTCGCTACGTTCACCGTGCTCTCAAGCGCGTCCGACAGCAGCGCGATCGAGCCGGTCATCCACCATGCGACGGTTTTAATGGCCAGAACGATAAGGCCAACCACAATGCTTCCGGTGGCAATCTTCGTCAAAGGAGACATGAGTGGCATTCAGCACGTTCTGGTTTTCAGGAGGAGGCTTGCGCCCCCGGCGGAATAATTGGCCCAATCCTTGGTGCGCGTTCACCGATATGCTGAAATCGAGTGCGATCATAGCCCCGATGCAGACTTCGTTATCCGCATGGCTCTTGTTCATAACGACAAGAAATCGACATTAGGTCTGCATCGGCATAGATTGCCAATGCACTGGACAACGACACCTGTGGCCACACAAAACGTTATTCTTACGAAAGCCGCCCGGACTTGGTTGATCGCTTGATCGTATCAGTGCGCTAGCAAAATGCGTCGGCGTTGCGGGCCGGCTTGCGGTTGCTCGAACGCGGGGAAGCCGAATTTGGCGCATTTCATGACCGGCTCACGGCTGGGCCGAAACAAGCCCGGCGTGGCGAGATGGCAGAGGCCACCGGTGAGGAAGCAATCGGCGTGCCTTCGCGGCGGCGCGTGCCCGGCCCTGATACGCAAACCCTAGTGGCTAACGCATAGCGGAAGCCTCACTTTGGGTGATGACAATGGTGGCCATCGTGCTTTGGGTGGTGGTGATAGGGTGAGCTTGCGGCGACCCTACCGCGCCCGCATCCGCAACAACTCGCGCTCGATCAGATCCAGCGCCCCTGCATCGCCCCCGCGCGCCGCCGCGATCGCGTCAAAGACCCGGTGCCAGGCGGGATGATCATCGGCGATCAGACGCCCCTCCATATGCGCAACCGTCAGCGCATGGGCATAGACCGCCCTATAGGGCGGCCGGCGGATAGCCTCATCGCGCATTCGGATCAGGCGCTTGTGGATCGGTATATTATGCATCTGGCAGAGATAGGGATTTTGGCCCGGTAGCCAAGATCCATCACCGCAATCTTATCGCCCTGCCGTGCGCGGGCTTTTCCATAGGAGGCGGAAATTTCCACGCCGGTCGTGCCAAGGTCAACGTGGCTCAGCCATCAATCCTTTCACAAGGGCGAAACAGGCGCCGAGCAGAACGATGGTGAATGGAAACCCGGTGGAAACCGCCATGGCCTGTAAGGCAGCAAGCCCCCCGCCGAGAAGAAGGGCAATAGCGACGAGTCCCTCGAAACTTGCCCAAAATACCCTTTGCGGGGTGGGTGCGTTCATCTTGCCTCCTGCAGCGATCGTATCAATAACGAGCGAGCCAGAGTCAGAGGAGGTCACGAAAAACACGATAACAAGAATAATGCCAACAAGCGATGTGAACGCCGTCAGCGGCAGACCCGAAAGCATTTCAAAAAGTTGTAGTTCCAGAGCCGCAGACTGGACCGAGGCCATGCCCTGATCGACGACTTGGCTGATGGCTGTGCCGCCAAGTGCCGTCATCCAGACTGTAGAAACGATCGAGGGGATGAGCAACACAGCGAGTACGAATTCGCGCACTGAACGGCCCCGGCTGACGCGGGCGATGAACATGCCAACAAAGGGCGACCAACTAATCCACCAGGCCCAGTAAAATGCCGTCCAGCCGTGCCGGAAATTGTCATCCTCCCGCCCGATAGGGTTAGAGAGCGCCGGCAGATATTCAACA
>JBBAGE010000034.1:0-17861 GCA_041655055.1 Paracoccaceae bacterium | reverse complement strand
GCGGCTTGCATCATAATAAATGCCCAGATCATCCGCCACCAGCGACATGGGCGGCACAAGCGCAGCCCCCAAGCCGCGCGAGCGTAAAAAACCATCCTCGACCCGCACCACATCGGCGTGATCACCGGCAGCACCGGCCCAGATCAGCGGACGCAATTTTGCGGCCTTTGCGGTGGCCATGGCCTTGGCAGGCGTGCTGGCAAAGCGCAAACGCGGGCCGAAAAAGCGCCGCAGATGCGGCCGTTTCCACATCCGCATGCCACCGGCCACATAGCCCGTGCGGTCTTCGCGCCGGGCACGGGATTGGGCTTCTAGCGCTGCGATCACATCTTCCAGCCTGCCGATCCGCTTGCGATAGGGGTCATACCAGGTCAGATAAAGGATCATCGCCGCGGCAAACAACTGGGCGCGGGTCAGCCGCCGGGTGCGGCGCGCGACGGGGTTTTCATCCTGCGTCAGCCCCCAGCCCGCATAAAACGGCTGGCCAAAGACGCGGGGGCGGTGGCCGGCCATGATCGCCTCAAACCCCAGCAGCGATGACATGGTGTAAACGGCGGTAGCCCCTTCGAACAGCGCCCATGGGCTGACGGGATCGCGTAACCATGTGATGTCGGGCGCGGCAATATCGGGGCCGAAATGGCCCGCGCGGTGGCCGGCGGTGGCCTCGGGATGGGCCTTGATCACGATGCGCGCGCCGGGGTTTTCCAGACGCGCAAAGACCAGCATTTCGCGAAACAGCGCCATGGCATCGACAGGCAGCGCCGCATCGCCCCGGGTCTGGTCGATCACCAGAACATAGGGCGCATCGGGCAGGGCGCGGGCGGGATCGAAATCGTTATATTTGGAAATATGCGCCGCGCCGAGCCAGGCCATGCAATCGCGCGCCCGGTCCAGAAGCGCGGTATCATCCAGCGGATGCCGGGCCAGCAGATCTTCGAGATCGGATGGCGTGCTTGCATCGAAATGCACCCCCTTGCGATCCAGCAACAGGCCCAGCGGCGGCTCGCCCTCGCGCCCGGTCTGGACAGAGCGCAGGAACGGATCTTCGACCCGCAGCATATGCGACGCGCGCCGCCCGGCCACAACGGCGCCGCGCCGCGCGGTGGGGCTTTGCCCCCACACACCCACCCAATCGCCCGGGCCCGGCAGGCCGATGCGGATATCCCAGCCCGCAAGGCGCAGGATGCGCCGCACCCGGTTTTGCGTCAGAAAGCCACCGCTATAGACATAAAGCCGCTGCAGATCTTCGCGGGCGGATTTATGAAACGGCCTGCGCATTGCCCCCGTCAGTTACCGGCAAGCGTGTTGAGCGAATTGGCCGAGGTCAGCGATCCGGTCACGGCATTCAGGGTTTTCGACCACTGCACAAAGGGGGCTTCGGTCACATAAAGCGTATCGCCATTGCGGATCATGAAATCGCGCGCGCTGAAAATCCCGTTGGGCGAGGTCAGATCCAGCACATAGATCAGCCGCTGCGGCCCGTGCAGATCATCGCGGCCCAGCACGGCGCGGGCCACCGATTCGGATTCGTCGCGGAACACGAACACGCCGGTGGGATCGGCCAGGGTGGAACTCAGCCCGCCCACCTGTGCCAATGCCTCGATCGCGGAAAGGGACTGGCTGTCAAAGGGGATGCGGTTTTGCGCCCCAAGTGCGCCCAGCGTGGTAAAGGCGCGCGAATCGCGTTCGACAAGGATGCGGTCGCCATCACGCAGCGCGATGTCAAAGGCGGGATTGGCGAACAGATCCTCGAACCAGATCGTGCCCTTTTGCGTGCCACGCATCACGGTGATCCGCGCCACTTCGGGTTCAACCGCAACGCCGCCCGCACGCGCCAGCATGGATGAAAGCGTGCGCGTCGGGCGTTCGATCGGATAGACACCCTGACCGCTGATCGCGCCCGAAAGCGATACGGTCGCCCCGTCGCCGGCCATGCGGCGCACCATGACCTGCGGGTCGGGCGTCTGGGTTTCCAGCCGGTCGGTGATCAGGCGGCGCACGGCCTCGGGGTTGTTACCGGCAGCGCGCAGACGCCCGGCATAGGGGATAAAGATGAAACCGGCGCCATCGACCTGAATTTCCTCAAGCGTGGTGGCGGGCATGCCCTGCGCACCCAAAAGCGGACTATCGACATTTTCCCAGATCGAAATGCCCAGCGTATCGCCCGGCTGGATCGTATCCGACCCCAAAATCCCCGCATCGATAAAGGCGCGATCAAACCCCAACCCCGGCACCCCGGCGGTGGCGCGGGTGACATGATCGGTGATCGGCACGACATGGGCATTGCCCGATTGTTCAATGGAACCTGCAAGGATTTCGGCCTTGGTCGGGCCAGAGCGGGGCAGGCTGCAGGCGGACAGGGCGCCCACAAGCGCCGCAAGGGTGGCATACCGGGCCACATGCGCAATACGAAACATTAACACTGGTCTCCTCGCCATAGGCGGAACTGCTCTGGGCGGAACTGCTACTTTTTCGGCCAAACTACGGGGGGCAACGGCAAAAAGCCAGCAATGCGCGCGTGCGGGGCGATTCAGCCAACAGGTGTTGCGGCGAGGACGCGGCCTAGCCCGTGGCGCGCAGATGCGGGCGCGGTGGCGCGGTGCCGGCGGCCAGCGCCTGATAGGGATCATGCTGCGCCAGCATCATATCGACGACATTGCGCAACAGCATCCGACGACCGCGCGCAGAATAATAGCCGCCGGGAATTTGCGACGTTTCCAGCATATATTGCCGGAAATCGCGATAGGCCTGGCGATCCGGGCGCGCGGGGCGGGCAAAGAACTCGGGCAGGGGCTGCGAGGATACGAATTCCGGCTTGGCATAGATCGCGGCCCCCAGCACCTTGAGCGGCAATCCCCGCCAGAGCACCTGTTGCCCGGCGGTGGAATTCACCGTCACGGCGCTGCGCGCATGATCAAGCAGTTGCGCCAGCTTGCCGCCGCGCAGGTAATGCACCCGCCCGGCCACGCCATATTCGGCGGCGATCCGCGCGACTTCGGCGCGCAGGTTGCGCCGCCCGATTTCCAGCGGATGGGCCTTGAACACCAGATGATGGTGCGGCGCCGCGCCAAGGGCAAAGCCGCGAATGACCAGTTCGATGAATTCGGGCATCGTGCTCAGGCTGGAATGGCTTTGAAAGCTCGAATCATGTTCCAGTTGCAAAAGCGCCAGATGATAGGGGAAACCGCCGTGGCGGATGCGCATCGTGACAATCCGACGCTCGATCCGGTGCAAAGGCATCAGCAGCAGCCGTTTCAGGTAAAGCCCGAATTCGACCGCAACCGGCAATTCGCGGTGGCGCCTGACATTGCGATAGGCGCGGTTCCGGAACATCACGAACCAATGATAAAGCGCGCCATAGAACACATGGTGGCGCATATCGCCCCAATGGGCGGGCGCTTCGGCCGTGTCGTGGTCGGTATTGGCAAGGATATGGCGCAATTCCGCCAGGCTCGTGTGCATCAGCGCCGAATGGCCATTCGCCCCGCCGCGTTCATAGGTGACCCAATAGGGGCGCAGATAGCCTTCTTCAAACACATGGATGCGCAGCCCGGCGGCACGGGCAACCGCGACAGCACCGGCATGAATCGGACGGGTATCGCCATAAAGCACGATATCGGTGATGCCCTTTTGCGCGATCAGCGTCTCGAACGTTGCGGGCCAGTCATCAAGGCTGCCGGTATAGGGAATATAATCGGCCCGCCCGCGCCAAAAGGCGCGGTCCCCCGCGTTGAAACCCACCCGCCAGGTTTGTGCGCCTGTCACGCGCAGCATCCGGGCCAAAATGTGGAAAAACGGACCATGCGGACCTTGCAGAAACAAAAAGGACCGGCTCTTGCCAGATGGATATTCCATTACACCAACCAAACTCGCCACACGACTATATAAAATCAAACGTGTTAATAATTCTCTTCTGCCTTGGCGCGCGTCGATTGTCACCTGTTTCTTGCATATGAGGCTGCGGACTTGCGCGCATTGTGCCGGCGCGCTAACCCATGGGCTGAACGAAAGGGAGCGGCCATGTTCACTGGGATCATCACCGATATCGGCACTGTTTTGGCGCTGGAACAGCGCGGCGATCTGCGCGCGCGTATTGGCACTTCCTATGATGTGGACGGGATTGATATCGGTGCCTCGATCGCCTGCGACGGGGTTTGCCTGACGGTGATCGCGCTCGGGCGTGATCCGCAGCCGTGGTTTGATGTGGAAATCTCGGCCGAGACCGTGTCGAAAACCAATCTGGCGCATTGGGCGCTGGGCAAGCGGCTTAATCTGGAACGCGCGCTGAAAGTCGGCGATGAACTGGGCGGGCATATCGTTTCGGGCCATGTCGATGGCGTGGCCGACGTGATCGCCATGGCCGATGAAGGCGACAGCACCCGCATCACCTTGCGCGCGCCGCTTGATCTGGCGCGTTTTGTCGCGCCCAAGGGGTCGGTCGCGCTGAATGGCACATCGCTGACGGTGAACGAAGTCGATGGCCGCGATTTCGGTATCAACCTGATTCCCCATACCAAAGAGGCCACGACATGGGGCCTCATGGCCGTGGGTGATCGCGTCAATCTGGAAATCGACACGCTGGCACGCTATGTGGCGCGCCTTCAGGAATGGGGCGCATAAGCGCCGCCTTTCACTGGCCAAGCGGCGCGCCTTGGGCTATGTGCGCACCAAAGGCAGGGACATGCGCATGACCGAAATTCAAAAGACCGATTATTCCGAAATGATTTCGCCAATCAGCGATATCATCGATGATGCACGCAATGGCCGGATGTTCATTCTGGTCGATCACGAAGACCGCGAAAACGAAGGCGATCTGGTCATTCCCGCGCAAATGGCCACGCCCGAGGCGATCAATTTCATGGCCACCCACGGGCGCGGGCTGATCTGTCTGACGCTGACGGGCGAACGGGTCGATGCCTTGGGGCTGGCGCTGATGTCCACCAATAATTCGTCGCGCCATGAAACCGCATTCACGATCTCGATCGAGGCGCGCGAAGGTGTGTCCACCGGCATTTCCGCCCATGACCGCGCCCGCACCGTGGCCGTGGCCATCGATCCGTCGAAAACCGCCGCCGATATTGCCACGCCTGGCCATGTGTTTCCGCTGCGCGCCAAGGATGGCGGCGTGCTGGTGCGCGCCGGCCATACCGAAGCCGCGACCGATGTCAGCCGTCTGGCGGGATTGATGCCCGCGGGGGTGATCTGCGAAATCATGAACGAAGATGGCACCATGGCGCGCCTGCCCGATCTGGTGGGGTTTGCGCAAAAACATGGGCTGAAAATCGGCACGATTTCCGATCTGATCGCCTATCGCCGTCGCCATGACAATCTGGTCAATGGCGGCGAACGCAAGACCGTGCATTCCGTGCATGGCGGCGAATGGGTGATGCAGATTTTCACCGACCAGACGCAGGGCGCCGAACATATCACCCTGACCAAGGGCGATGTGACCGATGGGGCGCCGGTTCTGGTGCGGATGCATGCGCTTAACCCGCTCGAAGATGTGCTGGGCATCGGCCGCAGCGATGGCGGCGAAATCGAGGGCGCGATGAAGGTGATCGCCGCTGAGGGGCGCGGTATTGTCGTGCTGTTGCGCGATACGACGATGAAGCTCGCCCCCGAGGGCGCGGCCTCGCCCCAGACCTTGCGGCAATATGGGCTGGGTGCGCAGATCCTGTCGGCGCTTGGGGTGCATGATCTGATTCTGGTCAGCGATAATCCCAAACCGCGTATCGTCGGGCTCGATGCCTATGGCCTGAACATCGTCGGCACCCGCGCCATCCATCAAGAGGGCTGATCATGGCCGCTAACGAAGAAACCTTTACCCTGCCGCTGCCCGGCTTTAATGCGCCCGTGCGGATGCTGATCGTGGTCGCGCCCTATTACCGCGATATCGCCGATCAGCTTGTGGCCGGGGCCAAGGCCACGATCGAGGCCGCCGGTGGCACATGGGATCTGGTCGAAGTGCCCGGCGCGCTCGAACTGCCCACGGCGATTCGCATTGCCGACCGGTTGGCCAATTTCGATGGCTATGTCGCGCTTGGCTGTGTCATCCGCGGTGAAACCACCCATTATGACACCGTGTGCAATGATTCGAGCCGCGCCCTGACCTTGCTGGGGCTGGAAGGCTGTTGCATCGGCAACGGGATTTTGACCGTGGAAAACAAGGCGCAGGCCGACGTGCGCGCCGATGCCGCCGGCCAGAACAAGGGCGGCGGTGCGGCGGCGGCGGCGTTGCATCTGATCGCGCTGTCGCGCCGGTGGGGCGGGGCGCGCAAGGATATGGGCTTTCACGGCGATGCGATCCGGCTGGCCGATGCGGATACCAAAGGGACGCCCAGCGCATGAACGCGGTGCAGGTAACGCGGCAGATGCGCTCGGCCGCGCGGCTTTATGCCGTGCAGGCCCTGTTTCAGATGGAAGCGGCGGGGCAATCGGTCGATACGGTGCAGCGCGAATTCCGCGATCACCGCTTTGGCGCCACCTATGATGGCGATGAAATGGCCGAAGCCGACGTGGATCTGTTCGATCTGCTCACCAATGGCGCGGTGAATGAACAGGCCCGGATCGACCAGATGACCGACAGGGCGCTGGTGGCGAAATGGCCGATCGCGCGGATCGATCCGACCTTGCGCGCGCTGTTTCGCGCCGCGGGCGCGGAATTGGTGGATAACAACACCCCGGTCAAAGTGGTAATCAATGAATTCGTGGATATCGCGCGGGCGTTTTTCCCCGAAGGGCGCGAGCCGAAATTCGTGAATGCCGTGCTGGATCACATGGCGCGCGAAGCCCGCCCCGAGGCATTCTGAAAGCGGCGGGACCACCAGGCAACCGTGGGGCAGCTAATTCCCGAGGACCTGTTCATACAGGTGGGCGCCAGGTAACCGGGCCAGGGCCCGGCCAGAGCCAGCTCCCTCGGAGTTGGTTAAGGCCACCGGAATTTGACCCGTGTTCACGCGAAGGGCAGTTCCCGCCAAGCCCTAGGTAGGATGGCGGGCGCCCCGATACAAGGGCCAAGCGAACCGGCAGCCCCGGGATCAGCGTTTTCCCTTGCCTTTGCCCTTGCCCTTGGGGCCATCGCCGATCAAGCGGGCCTGCGCGGCGGCGGCGCGAATTTCCTCGGCGATTTCCTCGGCTTCTTCGGGGTCGAAATCCATCGGGATTTCAATGCCTTCGCCTTCGATATAAATGCGCACCATGCCATGCGTCGTCGGACCGATCTGAATATTGGCCGAAATGTCGCTTTCTTTGTTGATACCCATGGATTTGCTCCGTCAAATGGTTGTCTCGCGCATAGTGCTTTGGGCTGCGCAAAGCAAGGATCAGCCATGGCAGAATTTGCATGGCTTGCTCTTGCAATCGGGTAAAAGCGGCTATAAATGAGCCTCAGTGCCGCCTTAGCTCAGTTGGTTAGAGCGCTTGATTGTGGATCAAGAGGTCCCCCGTTCGAGCCGGGGAGGTGGTACCATAACCCCGACATCACGGCGCAATCGCAACGCTTTGCCGCAACGCCCCCGTCGCGCGGTCATAGATCAGAATGCGATCATCCGTGGTTACCACCGCATACCAATCCGGCCCTTGGGTGAATGCCGCAGCCTGCGTGCCGTCGGGCAGGGTGATCGCATCGGGCAGGGGCAGGGGGCGATCGGCGGTGATATCCGGTAAGCGGATGACAAGCAGCACGATCAGGATTAGAAACCCCGCAATCATCGTGGCGGTCAGCACTGTCACGAGCCGCCGTAACAGCCGCAGATTGGCGGGTTCGGGCGGCTCTATCTGGGATTGGTCATTCATGTCGGACACTACCTTGCGGGTTATCATCGGGCCAAATCCGCCCGGACGTCTTGATAAGGCACTCGCGCGCGACGTGCCAGACGAAGCGGTGCTGTCACGCTCGCGGCTGGTGCGGTTGATCGCAAATGGCGCCGTGACCCGGCAGGGTGTGGCGCTGATCGATCAAAAGGCCCGCGTCGCCGAGGGCGATATGATCGAGATCGCGATCGGCGCGCCAGAAGTATCGCATATGCTGCCCGAACAGATCGCGCTTGATGTGGTTTACGAGGATGAACATCTGATCGTGATCAACAAACCCGCGGGCATGGTGGTGCATCCCGCGCCGGGCACGCCTTCGGGCACGCTGGTCAATGCGCTGTTGCATCATTGTGGGGATAACCTGTCGGGTGTGGGGGGCGAAAAGCGGCCCGGCATCGTGCACCGGATCGACAAGGACACCACCGGCTTGCTGGTGGCCGCCAAAAGCGATGCCGCCCATCAGGGGCTTGCCGCGCAGTTCGAGGCCCATTCGGTCGAACGCCGCTATCTGGCGCTGGTCCATGGCTGCCCCGATGCTGCCGATCCACGTTTGCGGGGCCTGCGCGGCGTGCGTTTTGACGAAGGCAATATCCTGCGCATCACCACCCAGCTTGCGCGCCACAAAACCGACCGCCAGCGTCAGGCGGTGCTGTTTCAGGGCGGTCGCCATGCGATTACCCGCGCGCGCGTGATCGAGGCATTTGGCAGCCCCGCCGCATGTGCGCTGGTCGAATGCCAGCTTGAAACCGGGCGCACCCATCAAATCCGGGTGCATATGGCCTATGTTGGCCATGGGCTAGTGGGTGATCAGACCTATGGCGGGCGGCGCAAGCTCAGCGCCCGCGCGCTTGGCCCCGCGGCCCGGCTTGCGGCCGAGCAATTTCCCCGTCAGGCGCTGCATGCGGCGGTTTTGGGCTTTGTCCATCCGCTTGGTGGTGCCACATTGCGGTTCGAGGCGCCGATACCGGGCGATATGGCCGCACTTTTGGGGGCCATGCGCGGGTAAACGGACACTTCCGCGTGAGTTTCGGCCAATCAACTGGATTCATATCCCCGCCCGGCTTCATATTCCGTTAAAAATATGGGGATAGGGTTGCGACAAGAATATCCTGCCAAGGTTTGAGGGTGACACAATGAGCGATTACACCAATCTTCCAGCGCCAAGCCCGGAACAGGGCCTGAACCGGTATTTGCAGGAGATTCGCAAATTCCCGATGCTTGAGCCCGAAGAAGAATATATGCTGGCCAAGCGCTGGGTGGATCATGCCGACAGCAGCGCGGCGCATAAACTGGTGACATCGCATCTGCGGCTCGCGGCAAAGATCGCGATGGGATATCGCGGCTACGGCCTGCCCCAGGCCGAGGTGATATCCGAAGCCAATGTCGGCCTGATGCAGGCGGTCAAACGCTTTGATCCCGAAAAGGGGTTTCGGCTGTCAACCTATGCGATGTGGTGGATCAGGGCCTCGATTCAGGAATATATCCTGCGATCCTGGAGCCTTGTGAAACTGGGCACGACATCGGCGCAGAAAAAGCTGTTCTTCAACCTGCGCAAGGCCAAATCGCGGATCGGCGCGTTGGAGGATGGCGATATGCATCCCGATAATGTGCGCCAGATCGCCCATGATCTGGGCGTGACCGAGGATGAGGTGATTTCCATGAACCGGCGGATGGGTGGCGGCGGCGATGCCTCGCTCAATGCCATGATCGGCGGCGACGGCGAAGGGGTCAGCGAATGGCAGGATTGGCTTGAAGATACCGATGCCGATCAGGCCGGCGATTACGCGGAACGCGACGAACTTGAAACCCGCCGCGC
Source organism: Paracoccaceae bacterium (assembly GCA_041655055.1). Classification (GTDB taxonomy): domain Bacteria; phylum Pseudomonadota; class Alphaproteobacteria; order Rhodobacterales; family Rhodobacteraceae; genus JBBAGE01. Next base: position 8,233 of record JBBAGE010000034.1, on the reverse strand, counting down.
CCTGTTGATCGAGGCGATGGATGTGCTGAACGATCGCGAACGCGATATCCTGATGCAGCGGCGGTTGCAGGATGAACCGGTCACGCTAGAACAGCTTTCGGGCCAGTATGAGGTCAGCCGCGAACGTATCCGCCAGATCGAAGTGCGCGCCTTTGAAAAGCTGCAAGCCCGGATGCGCGAACTTGCGATCGAAAAAGGCGTGATCGAAATGGCGTGACCCGGCGTTGGATTCACCGACATATGTAATTTGCAGGAGTAACGGATGGCCATTCCCCCCAATGACGCCACACCCCCCGTAGGGCCGGTGATGCCCGAGGATCGCGATCAGTCCGCGCCGCATGAACACGATTCCATGCGTGACGAGCTGCCCGAAAACCTGTGGTTGCGCGGGCTTTACATGCTGATTCTGGCGCTGTTCTTTGCGATCGCCGAGACGCTTTTGGTGGCCGTGGCGCTGGTGCAGTTTTTCTGGATGGTCTTTGCGGGCGAAAAGAACGCGGCCCTTGCCGATTTCGGTAAACAGATCGGCAACTGGCTGGCGCGCGTGGCCGAATTTCAATCCGGCGCGACCGAGGAAAAACCCTTTCCCTGGGCCCGCTGGGAATAAGGGTTGCCCCGCCGCGCGGTAATCGCGGCGGGGCAGTGGATCAGATGTCCATCGCTTCCAATTCGTCGATCATGGCGGCGATCATGCTTAGCCCCTTGTCCCAAAACGCCGGATCGCTGGCATCAAGCCCGAAGGGCGCCAGCAATTCCTTGTGATGTTTCGATCCGCCGGCGCGCAGCATATCGAAATATTTCGCCTGAAAATCCGGGTCGCCTTCGCGGTAGACGGCATAAAGCGCATTCACCAGCCCATCGCCGAACGCATAGGCGTAAACATAGAACGGCGAATGGACGAAATGCGGCACATAGGCCCAGAAGGTTTCATAACCTTCCATGAAATTGAATGCATCGCCAAGGCTTTGCGCCTGCACGCTCATCCAGATCAGGTTGATATCCTCGGGGGTCAGTTCGCCCTCGCGGCGGGCGTCGTGCAATTTGCATTCGAAATCATAGAATGCGATCTGACGCACCACGGTGTTGATCATATCCTCGACCTTGCCGGCCAGCAGGATCTTGCGTTCCTGCGGCGTGGCGGCATTGTCCAAAAGCCGTTGGAATGTCAGCATTTCGCCAAAAACGCTGGCGGTTTCGGCCAGCGTCAGCGGCGTGGATGACAGCAATTCCCCCTGCGGCGCGGCCAGAACCTGATGCACACCGTGACCCAATTCATGGGCCAGCGTCATCACATCACGCGGTTTACCCAGGTAATTCAACAACACATAGGGATGGGCATCGGTGACGGTGGGATGGGCGAACGCCCCCGGCGCCTTGCCCGGTTTCACGGCCGCATCGATCCAGCCCTTGGTGAAAAACGGCTCGGCCAGTTCGGCCATTTCCGGGGCGAAATCGCCATAGGCACCCAGCACGGTGTCGCGGGCCTCATCCCAGTTGATCAGGCGCGGACTGTCCATCGGCAGCGGCGCGTTGCGATCCCAGACTTCCAGCGCGTCAAGGCCCAGCCATTTGCGTTTCAATTCATAATAGCGGTGCGAAAGTTTGGGATAGGCGGCAACCACGGCATTGCGCAGCGCCTCGACCACCTCGGGTTCGACATGGTTTGACAGATGCCGCCCGGTTTGTGGCGTGGGCATTTTGCGCCAACGTTGTTCGATTTCCAATTCCTTGGCAAGCGTATTATGCACCCGCGCGAACAGGCGGATATTGGCCCCGAACACGGCGGCCAGCGCATGGGCAGCGGTTTCACGCCGCGCGCGGTCGCGGTCGGTCAACAGGTTCAGCGTTGCCTCGATCCCCAGCGGCTCGCCATCCACATCAAAGGTCAGCCCCGCAATGGTTTCATCGAACAGCTTGTTCCAGGCCGATGCGCCGACGGTGGATTGGTCATGCAGGAATTTTTCCAGCTCGTCGGACAACTGATAGGGCCGCATGGCGCGCATGCGTTCGATCACCGGGCGATAACGGGCCAGATCGGCATCGGCGCCCAAAAGTTCCTCGATCCGGGCATCGTCCAGGCGGTTGAATTCCAGCGAGAAAAACACCAGATGCGCCGTGAAATCGGTGATGGTTTCCTGACAATCCGACAGGAATTTTCCCCGTTCGGCATCAAGCGTATTCTGATAATAGCGCAGGCCCGCGAATGACATGATCCGCCCCGAGATATTTTCAATCCGCTCATACCGGGTGATGCATTCCAGCATCTGCGCACTATCGAGCGTGGCCAGCCGCCCTTCATAATCGGCGGCGAAACTGGCGCAGGCCTCGCCCAGCCAATCGAGATCGCGGGTAATTTCGGGGGCATCGGGGCCGGGATAAAGATCGCTCAGATCCCATTCGGGCAATTGGCCCAGATCATCGCCACCGGCGCCGGGGCCAGAGGGGGCTGCGTCGCGAAACATGGCAGGGGGGGCAGTGCGCATGGGATAACCTTTCATTGATCCGTTGGCACACACATAGGGGCTTGGCAGGGGGGGCTGCAAGCTTTGGGCTAGCCCAAGGCGCGGGCAAGCTGCATGGCCATGGCGATATCGCCCTCGATCCCCAATTTGCCGGTCATCACGGCGCGGGCGGGGTCAAGGCGGCCTTCGACCAGCGCGATGAACGTATCGGCGCTGGCGCGCAGCGTCACATCGGCGGGCAGATCGGCGGCACGCGCGCCACTGGAATCCACGGTGATCGCCCCTATGTCTTGAACAATGAATTTGGCGCTGCCTGCGGGGAAACCATCCGTTAATCGGCGGTTAAGCGCATCCACGGCGCTTGCAATGAGATCGTCCATGGCGTCTGCTCCAAATCGTGATCTGGCGGGACTGTTCAAATCAGGCCGGCGCGTTAAAGTTGCGGTGTTATGAAAGCTCTGCGCATTATACTCAACCTTGCATTCGTGGCGCTGCTGGCGCTACCCGGCACCGCGCGCGCGGATGAGATCGACGATCTGTTTGCCCGGCTTGCCCAGGCCGAGGGGCGCGAACTGGCCCGGATCGAGGATCAGATCTGGCGCAAATGGTCGCAAACCGGGTCGCCGGCGCTGGATTTGCTGCTGCGCCGGGGGCGCGCAGCGGTGGATGCGGGGCAAAACGACGTGGCGATCGAACATCTCAGCGCGCTGGTGGATCACGCGCCCGAATTTGCCGAAGCCTATAACATCCGCGCCACCGCATGGTTTCGCGAAGGCCATTATGGCCCCGCGCTCGAAGATATCCGCATGGCCTTGATGCTGAACCCGCGCCATTTCGATGCGCTTTCGGGGCTTGCGATCATCCTTGACGAAATGGGCAAATCCCGCGATGCCCTTGCGGCGTGGCGGCTGGTCGAGGCGCTGCATCCCAACCGCGACGGGCTGGCCGAAACGATCGCGCGGCTGGAACGCGAATTGGGCGACACGGCCCTGTAAGAGCGAAAAGGCAAATCCATGACAGAGGCGCAGGGCCGGATCACGGCCGTGTTGGGGCCGACCAACACCGGCAAGACCCATTATGCAATCGAACGGATGCTGGGCTATCGCACCGGTGTCATCGGCCTGCCGCTGCGGCTTTTGGCGCGCGAAGTGTATGAGCGGATCGTCAAGCTGCGCGGCCCTTCGGTCGTGGCGCTGGTGACTGGCGAAGAACGGATCGTGCCGGCGCGCGCCCAATATTGGGTCTGCACGGTCGAAGCGATGCCGTTGGGCATGGGGTCGGATTTTCTGGCGGTGGATGAAATCCAGCTTTGCGCCGATCCCGAACGCGGCCATGTGTTCACTCACCGCTTGCTGCATGCGCGCGGCATGCAAGAAACGCTGTTCATGGGCGCAGATACGATGCGCGGCATTATCGGCGCGCTGGTGCCCAAGGCGCAATTCGTGCACCGCGAACGGTTTTCGCAGCTTGAATATACCGGGTCGAAAAAGCTGTCGCGGATGCAGCCGCGTTCGGCCATCGTCGGGTTTTCGGTGGAAAACGTCTATGCCATGGCCGAATTGCTGCGTCGCCAAAAAGGGGGCGCCGCCGTGGTGATGGGGGCGCTGTCGCCGCGCACGCGCAATGCGCAGGTCGATATGTATCAAAATGGTGATGTCGATTTTCTGGTGGCCACCGATGCGATCGGCATGGGGCTGAACCTTGATATCAAACATGTCGCCTTTTCCTCGACCACCAAATATGACGGGCGGCGGATGCGCCCGCTGGCGCCCAATGAACTGGCCCAGATCGCGGGCCGCGCCGGGCGGCATATGACCGGCGGCACATTCGGCGTCACCGGCGAGGCATCGCCCCTAGATCCCGAAGTGGTGGATGCCATCACCGAGCACCGCTTTGACCCGGTGCGCAAGCTGGAATGGCGCAATGCGCAGTTGGAATTCGGCTCGGTCGATGCGCTGATCAACGCGCTTGAGGTGGGATCAAGCAATCCCCTGTTGTCGCGCGCGCGCGAAGCCGATGATCTGGCCGCGCTCAAAGCGCTGGCTGCATTGCCGGAAATCGGCTATAATTTGCGCAACGCTCAGGATGTGCGGCTGTTGTGGGACGTGTGCCGAATCCCCGATTTTCGCGGTATTTCGCGGGCAGAACATGCCAGCCTGCTGGCGGTGATTTTCGGGCATCTGCGCAGCATCGGCCGCGTGCCTGATGATTGGCTGTCGCGCCAGATCCAGCGCATCGACCGCAGCGACGGCGATATTGACGCGCTTTCCAAACGGCTTGCCTTCATTCGCACCTGGACTTATGTGGCGCAACGCAATGGCTGGCTTGACGATGAAGCCCATTGGCGCGGATTGACGCGTGCGGTAGAAGACCGGTTATCGGATGCGCTGCATGGCGCATTGACACAGAGATTTGTTGACCGGCGAACAAGCATCCTGCTTCGCCGGTTGAAGCAGAGGGAGAGCCTTGTGGCCGAGGTGAACGACAAAGGTGAAGTGACGGTGGCGGGCGAATTCGTTGGCCGGCTTGAAGGGTTCCGCTTCTTGCAAGACAAAAGCGCCAGCCCCGAAGAGGCCAAGACCCTCCGACAGGCGGCGATTGCGGCGCTTGCGCCCGAATTCAATCTGCGCGCCGATCGGTTTTACAACGCCCCCGATACGGAAATGGATTTCACCGAACAAGGCGGCCTGATGTGGGGCAGCCATGCGGTGGGCAAGCTGGTGCGCGGCGATGACCCGCTTAAACCACGGGCCGAACCTTTCGTGGATGACGAAGCGGGTGCCGAGGTCGCGCAAAAGGTCGCGCGGCGTTTGCAGCATTTCATTGATCGCAAGATTGCGGCCCTGTTTGAACCGCTGCTGGCCATGGGCCGCGACGAGGCGCTTTCGGGCCTTGCGCGCGGATTTGCCTATCGCATGAACGAATCCTTCGGGGTCATTCCGCGCGAACAGGTGGCCGCCGAGGTCAAGGATCTTGACCAGGATGCGCGTGGGGCGCTGCGCAAACATGGGGTGCGCTTCGGGCAGTTCACGATTTTCATGCCGCAACTGCTGAAACCCGCGCCCACAAGGCTGCGCCTGTTGCTCTGGTCGCTGGCGGCAAGCCATGACGAAGCCCCCGAAAGCCCGCCCCCCGGGCTGGTGACCATCCCCGCACGCGAAGGTGTGCCCGATGGCTATTATGCGATGTCGGGCTATCGGCTTGCGGGTGCGCGGGCGATTCGCATCGATATGCTGGAACGTCTGGCCGATTTGCTGCGCGCCGCCAACAGCCGCGCCGGGTTTGAAAGCACGGCCGATATGCTGTCGATCACCGGCATGACGCTGGAACAATTCGCGGGCCTGATGGAAGGCCTGGGCTACCGCGCCGAAAAGGGCGAACGGCCCCGGGTGAAAGCCACCCCCGTGGCGGTAGATACCCCCGAAGCGGGCGACGAAACGGCGCCCGAGGTGGCTGCCGCTGACGCTGAGGCCCCTGTGGCGGATGCCCCCGTGGCCGAGGCAGCGCCCGAAGCGGCGGACAGTTCTGCGGCAGCCCCGGAAACGGGCGATACACCCGCCGATGCCGCCCCCGAAATCGAGGTGTTCTATACCTTTAGCTGGCCCAGCCGGCCGGCCCGCCCGCGTGGTCAACCCCGCGATGGCGCGGCACAAGGTCGTCAGGGGCAGGGCAAGCCGGGCGCCAAGCAGGGCGCGAAACCGCGTCAGGGCAAACCCGGGGGTCCGCGCCGTGGCGGCGAACGCGACACCGCGGAACCCAAAAGCTTTGAGGCCCGCCCCCCGCGCGCGGAAAAGAAAATCGATCCCGACAACCCCTTTGCCGCAGCGCTTATGGGCCTGCGCGACAAGACCTAGGTGAGCGGCATATCCAACGCGGCAACTGACCGCATCCGCATTGATAAATGGCTCTGGTTCGCGCGGTTTTTCAAAACGCGCGGGCTGGCCGCACACGAAGTCAGCGCGGGCCATGTGCGCGTCAATGGCGATCGCGTGACCAAACCCGCCCAACTGGTGCGCCCCGGCGATACGCTGACCTTTGCCCAGGCGCGCCAGATTCGCGTCGTCCGGATCGTGGCGCTGGGCGAACGGCGCGGCCCCGCGCCCGAGGCACAGATGCTGTACGACGATCTTTCCCCCGCGCCCGCAGCGCAGGATATCGTTCCACCGGCGCCCGGCTATGACGGAAAGGGCCGCCCCTCTGCCAAGGATCGCCGGAACGCGCTTCTTTCGCGTCGTGATCCGCTTGAATGATCGGACCGGGCGCGATAGCTAGGCTCAACGGATTTCGGATGGAAACAGCCCATGACTTACATCGTTATCGATAACTGCATCGCCTGCAAATATACCGATTGCGTCGAGGTTTGCCCTGTAGATTGCTTTTACGAGGGTGAGAACATGCTGGTAATCCACCCCGACGAATGTATCGATTGCGGCGTCTGCGAACCCGAATGCCCCGCCGATGCGATCCGCCCGGATACCGAACCGGATATGGAAAAATGGGTTGAATTCAACCGCAAATATTCCGAACTCTGGCCGGTAATCATCACGCGCAAAGACCCGCTGCCCGAGGCCGACGAACGCGATGGCGAGCCTGACAAGCTCGGCAAATACTTTTCCGAAGCCCCCGGCGAGGGTGGTTGAGCGATTCGATTCGCTGGTATAGACTGGGATAAACGGGCCGGGAAATGCCCCGTTTACCGCGATTTGCGGCGTTATCCGCCCCCGGGCGGCCAGCATGTGCATCGTGGCACTTTGTTTTGCCCGAAAATTGTGCTATATAGATAAAGCAATATCGCTGAAATTAGGGGCTCCAACCTCTGCACAGGTCAGGGGATGTGACATTCGCGGATCAGGACATGGTGTTCGGTGGGCATTCGGCCCCCCGGCCCCTGTCTTATCGCTGCACATGGAGACCAGTCCGAGAAAGAAGTCGTCTATGAGCAAAGTCAGAAAACCCGAATTCCGTCCCGATGAATTCGTTGTTTATCCCGCCCATGGCGTGGGCAAGATCGTGTCGATTGAAGAACAGGAAATCGCTGGCCTGTCTCTTGAACTTTTCGTGATCTCTTTCGAAAAAGACAAGATGACGCTGCGGGTTCCGACCAACAAGGCAACCGAAGTGGGCATGCGTTCGCTCAGCTCGCCCGATATCGTGTCCAAGGCGATGTCCACGCTGAAAGGCAAAGCCAAGGTCAAACGCGCCATGTGGTCGCGCCGGGCGCAGGAATATGAACAGAAAATCAACTCGGGCGATCTGATTGCCATCGCCGAAGTCGTGCGCGATCTGCATCGCACCGACGATCAGCGCGAACAAAGCTATTCCGAACGTCAGCTTTATGAAGCCGCGCTGGAACGGCTGACCCGCGAAGTGGCCGCAGTCGGCGGCACGGATGAAGTGCTGGCCCAGAAAAAAGTGGACGAAGTTCTGGTATCGCGCGCCGCGTGATCAGCTAAACAGCCGAACAAAACCGCCGTCCTTTGGGGCGGCGGTTTTGTTATGGCTTAGATCAGCGCCACCAGCACCGCCAGCACGGCGATTTCGCTGATCTGTTGGCTTGCGCCCAAAATATCGCCGGTTTGCCCGCCGATCTTTACGCGGGCAATGGCCGCCACGGTGCCCGCGCCGGCCATTGTGGCCAGTGCTGCGATGCCCGCCGCAACCGGCCCCAGCGCCAATGCCGCCACCACCAGCGCCACCACACAGGCCGCCAGCGACGTGCCCGGCAAAGGCCGCCCCAGCCCCGCCGATAGCCCGCTGCCCCGCGCGTTCGG
>JBBAGE010000033.1:0-18004 GCA_041655055.1 Paracoccaceae bacterium | reverse complement strand
TTGAAGGGCCGATGATGTCGATCCGCGCCGTCAATTCGCTGTCGCATTATACCGAATGGACGATTGGCCATGTGCATTCCGGTGCGCTGGGCTGGAACGGGATGATCACCTTTGGCGCGCTCTATTTCCTGGTGCCGCGGCTGTGGAATCGCGACCGGCTCTATAGCCTCAGCCTGGTGAACTGGCATTTCTGGCTCGCGACGATCGGCATCATTCTCTACGCCGCCTCGATGTGGGTCGCGGGCATCATGGAAGGGCTGATGTGGCGCGAAGTCGATGCCAACGGGTTCCTTGTGAACGCGTTTGCCGACACCGTGGTGGCCAAATTCCCGATGTTTGTGGTGCGCGGCCTGGGCGGGGTGCTCTACCTCGTGGGCGGTATCATCATGGCTTACAACTTGTGGATGACCGTGCGTCACGCGCCTGCGAAAGCACCGGCGCCGGCCATGGCTCCGGCTGAATAGGGGGCCGAAATGGGACTTCTTGATAAACACGGTGTCATCGAAACCAATGCAACCATTCTGTTGATGGGCACGCTCTTTGTCGTGTCCATCGGCGGGATCGTCGAAATCGCGCCACTTTTCTACCTTGAAAACACGATCGAGGATGTCGAGGGCATGCGCCCCTATTCCCCGCTGGAACTGACCGGCCGCGACATCTATGTGCGCGAAGGCTGCTATCTCTGCCACAGCCAGATGATCCGCCCCATGCGCGACGAAGTCGAACGCTACGGCCACTATTCGCTGGCGGCGGAATCGCAATATGACCATCCGTTCCAGTGGGGCTCGAAACGCACGGGGCCGGATCTGGCCCGGGTTGGCGGGCGCTATTCGGACGAATGGCATGTGGCGCATCTGGTCGATCCGCAGTCGGTCGTGCCCGAATCGATCATGCCGAAATACGGTTTCCTGCAAACCACGATGATCGAGCCCACCTATATTCAGGATCTGCTGCGCACCAATCGCACCGTCGGCGTGCCCTATAGCGATGAAATGATCGCGTCTGCCCGGGCCGATTTCCAGGTGCAGGCCGATCCCGATGGCGATCACACGGGCCTGCTGGCCCGCTATCCCGGCGCGCAGGCGCGCAATTTCGATGGCAGGCCCGGCATATCCGAAATGGATGCGCTGATTGCCTATATGCAGATGTTGGGCACTTTGGTCGATTTTTCGACCTTTACGCCCGATGCAAGCCGCTAGGGGGGCGCATCATGGATACCTATTCAGTGCTGCGGCAATTCGCCGATAGCTGGGTGCTTCTGGCGATGTTCATCTTTTTCCTCGCCACGGTGGCCTGGGCCTTTCGCCCCGGAAGCCGCGCCACCCATCGCGATACCGCGGATATTCCCTTCCGGCACGAAGACAAACCCGCCGATTCCGAGGAGGCGCGGCAATGAACGACAACCACACCCCCAAGGATCAAAAGGATCACGAGGTCGAGACCACGGGCCATAGCTGGGACGGGATCGAGGAATATAACAACCCGCTGCCGCGCTGGTGGCTGTGGACGTTCTATATCACGATCATCTGGGGCATCGGCTATTCGATCGCCTATCCTGCCTGGCCGGGGATCAAAAACGCGACTTCGGGCCTGCTTGGCTATTCCACCCGCGCCGAAGTGGCCGATGATATCGCACGTTTCGCCGATGCGAATGCCACGATCGAGGCCCAACTTGTCGCCGCCGATCTAAGCGCCATCGCGCCGGGCGATCCGGTGCAAGATTACGCCAAGAATGCCGGTGCGGCGGTATTTCGCACCCATTGTTCGCAGTGCCACGGCAGCGGCGCGGCGGGGGCGGCGGGCTATCCGAACCTTCTGGATGATGAATGGCTCTGGGGCGGCGGTATCGAGGATATCGATCATTCCATCCGCCACGGCATCCGCAACGAAAGCGCCGAGGCGCGCTATTCCGAAATGCCCGGCTTTGGCACGATGGGCATGCTGCCCACCGAAGATATCGGTCAGGTCGTGCAATATGTGCTGCAGATTTCCGGGCAAGATCACGATGCCGGTGCCGCGCGCGCCGGGGGCCGCGTGTTTCAGGATAATTGCGCCGCCTGCCACGGCGCTGACGGTTCGGGCGATCGCACGCAAGGCGCGCCGTCGCTGACGGATGCCATCTGGCTTTACGGCGGGGATGCGGCCGCGATCACGGCTTCGGTCACCAACGGGCGGTTCGGTGTGATGCCCGCCTGGGGGCCGCGTCTGCGCGAAGCCGAAGTGCGCGCCGTGGCCTTTTATGTCCACCAGCTTGGCGGTGGCGAATGATGTAACCAGATCCGGAGGTCCATCCCTCCGGTCAGGCGCCGGCCCCTGATCCTGTTCGCGCATTATCATGGGGTCGGCGCCGCCTTGATCCACAATCCAGTGCGGCTTTGTCGCGCAGTGCCAAGGGGCGGGGATTAAGGTTTGACTCATATCATGGTGCGATCATGGGTCCGCACCCATAACGCGCAAGACGCGACCAGACCGGGGAAAGGCACTCGGATGAGCACGACAGATACGCCCCCAAACCTTTATGCCGCGCGCGAGCCGATCTTTCCGCGCCGGGTCAAAGGCAAATTTCGCAACCTGAAATGGCTGATCATGGGCTTCACGCTTGCGATCTATTATATCACGCCATGGCTGCGCTGGGATCGCGGCCCGGAACTGCCATCGCAGGCGGTGCTGGTCGATCTGGCGAATCGACGCTTTTTCTTTTTCTGGATCGAAATCTGGCCGCATGAATTCTATTTCATTGCCGGGCTTTTGATCATGGCGGGGCTTGGGCTGTTTTTGTTCACCTCGGCGCTGGGGCGGGTGTGGTGTGGCTATGCCTGCCCGCAAACGGTCTGGACCGATCTGTTCATTCTGGTGGAACGCTGGATCGAAGGCGATCGCAACAATCGCCTGCGCCTGTTCCGGCAGGACTGGAACCTGCGCAAACTGCGGCTGCGGCTGACGAAATGGCTGTTGTGGCTGGTGATCGCGATGGGCACCGGCGGAGCCTGGGTTTTCTATTTCGCCGATGCGCCGAGGCTTTTTGTCGATCTGTTCACGCTGCAGGCACATAGTGTTGCCTATATTACCCTGTTCATCCTGACCGCGACGACGTTCTTTTTCGGCGGCTTCGCGCGCGAACAGATCTGCATTTACGCCTGTCCGTGGCCGCGGATTCAGGCGGCGATGATGGATCCCGACACGATCACCGTGGCCTATCGCGACTGGCGCGGCGAGCCGCGCGGTAAATTGCGCAAACCCGAAGTTGATGCGCCCCAAATTCAGTCCCAGGGCGATTGCATCGATTGCATGGCCTGCGTGAATGTCTGCCCGATGGGGATCGATATTCGCAACGGCCAACAGCTTGAATGTATTACCTGTGCGCTGTGTATCGATGCCTGCGACGATGTGATGGACAAGATCGGCAAGCCGCGCGGGCTGATTGATTATATGGCGCTGACCGATGAAACGGCGGAACGGGCGGGTGAACCGCCGCGTCCGATCTGGAAGCATATTTTCCGCCCCCGCACGATACTTTATACCACGCTATGGGCGCTGATCGGGGCGGGGCTGGTGTTTGCGCTGTTCATCCGCTCGGATGTCGAGCTTTCCGTTGCGCCCGTGCGCAATCCGATCAACGTGACGCTTGCGGATGGCACGTTGCGCAATACATACGATCTGCGCATCCGCAACAAACATGGGCATGAGCGCCCCTTTGTGCTGTCGATCACCGGCGATCCGACGTTCGATGTCCAGATCGAGGGGGTCGAGGGCGATATGATCCAGGTGCCCGCCGATGAAATGCTGATCCAGCGGGTCTATGTCACTGCGCCCGCGGGATCGGTGCCCGTGACTGCGGCGCAAAGCAATTTCCGTTTCTGGATCGAAGAGCTGAACAGCGGCGGCCGGGCGCATGCCGACACGGTTTTCCATGGGAAAGGGCAATGATATGGCAACGCGCGAACTGACCGGCAAAAAGGTGTTCATCATCGTGGCCTCGGCCTTTGGGCTGATTATTTCGGTCAATCTGTTGATGGCGTTCAAGGCGATTTCGACCTTTCCGGGGCTGGAGGTCCAAAGCTCTTACATCGCCAACCAGACCTTTGATCTTGAACGCGCCGCGCAGGAACGGCTGGGCTGGCAGGTCAGCGCCGTGGCCGAGGGCGAAAACCTGCGCCTTTCGATCCGGGATGCGGCCGGCAACCCGGTCGAGGCGCGCGAGATTGGCGGCATTCTGGGCCGCCCGACATCGACGGCGCAGGATACGACCCCGCAGTTCAGGTTTGACGGACGCGATTATCTGGCCGAAGCTGGGGCGCTTGCGCCGGGCAACTGGAATTTCCGGATGCAGGCCACCGCCTATGATGGAACCGAATTTCGACGGCGTGTCGTGTTTCACGTGAAGGAGGAATAGCCATGGCCGTATCCGCACCGATTTCTGCCTGCCCCGCCTGCGTCGCCGCCCCGGGTGCCGAAGATCTGGCGGCGGCGCGCGATGCCAAGGGCGCGCGGATTTTGCTGTCGATGCCCGGTGTGCACTGTGCGGCCTGTATTTCCACGGTCGAACGCGATCTGGCGCGTCATCCGGGCGTGGGTTCGGCGCGGGTTAACCTGACGCTCAAACGTGTGAGCGTTGAGGCCGATGCAAGCGTCACCCCCGAGGCGCTGATCGAACGGCTCGACAAGCTGGGCTATGAAGCGCTGGAACTCGATCCGGGCGTATTGTCGATGACCGAAACCGATCGGCAGGGGCGCGATCTGCTGATGCGGCTGGGCGTCGCGTTTTTTGCGATGATGAACGTGATGTTGCTGTCGGTGGCGGTCTGGTCGGGGGCCGAGGATGCAACGCGCGATCTGTTTCACTGGGTGTCGGCGGCGATTGCGCTGCCCACGGTCGCCTTTTCGGGCCAGCCATTTTTCCGTAGCGCCTGGGCCGCGCTCAGGGCGCGGCGGCTGGGGATGGATGTGCCGATCTCGCTCGCGCTGATCCTGGCGTCGGGGATTTCGGTCTATGAGACCATCCATTCCGGCCATCACGCCTATTTCGATGCGGCGGTGATGCTGACGTTTTTCCTTTTGGGCGGGCGGTATCTGGATTTCCGCACCCGCGCGATTGCGCGTTCGGCCGCGCAGGAACTGGCCGCGCTGGAGGTGCCGCGCGCACAGCGGCTGATGGATACGGGCGAGGAAACCGTGAATGTCGTTGATCTGCAACCCGGCGATCTGGTGCGCGTGCGCCCGGGCGGGCGCGTGCCCGTTGACGGCGTGGTGACCGACGGCACGACCGAAATCGACCGCTCGCTTTTGACCGGCGAAAGCCTGCCCGCCTGGGCCGGCCCCGATACGGTGGTCAGCGCCGGCGAGGTCAATCTGACCGGCCCGCTGGTGGTGCGGGTGACGGCGGCGGGCAAGGACAGCTCGTTGCACCGGATGGCCGATCTGGTGGCCGTGGCCGAAAGCGCGCGCACGCGCTATACATCGCTGGCCGATCGCGCTGCGCGGGCCTATTCGCCGCTGGTGCATGTGTTGGCGTTCAGCGCCTTTCTGGTCTGGCTGTGGATTTCCCAGGGGGATGTGCGGCTGGCGGTCAATATCGCGGCGGCGGTGTTGATCATCACCTGCCCCTGCGCGCTGGGGCTGGCGGTTCCGGCGGTGGTCACGGCGGCTTCGGGCAAGCTGTTTCGCAAGGGCCTGTTGATCAAGAATGGCACCGCGCTGGAACGTCTGGCCGAGGTGGATACCGTTGTTTTCGACAAAACCGGCACGCTGACGCTGGGCGCGCCCGAACCCACCAATCTGGCCGATCATCCGCGCGAGGCGCTGCAAGTGGCCGCCGCATTGGCTGGCGCATCGGCGCATCCGCTGTCGCAGGCATTGGCGCAGGGCGCGCGGGCGGCGGGGGTGCATCCCGCCAAGGTTGACGATCTGCGCGAAGTGCCCGGCTACGGCGTCGAAGGGCGCTGGCGCGGGCAGATTGTGCGCTTTGGCCGCGCGGGCTGGGTGGGGGCAACGCCGCGCGATGTGACGGCCACCTATCTGGCGATCGGGGATGCGGCGCCGCGCGCCTTTACCTTTGCCGACCGTCTGCGCCCGGGCGCGGCCGACGTGGTGGAAAAGCTGACCGCGCAGGGCAAACATGTGATGCTGTTGTCAGGCGACGTGCCGGGCGCGGTATCGGAACTGGCGCAGCGTCTGGGCATTGCCGATTGGCGGGCCGAGGCCCTGCCGCAGGATAAAGCCGCGCTGATCATGGACATGAGCGCGGCGGGCCGGCGCGTGCTGATGGTGGGCGACGGGCTGAATGACACGGCGGCGCTGGCGGCGGCACATGTGTCGGTTTCGCCCGCATCGGCGCTGGATGCGGCGCGGGTGGCATCGGATATCGTGCTGCTGGGCCGCGACATTGCCCCGATTTCCGAAGCCGTGCGGATCGCGGAAAAATCCACCCGCCGGATACGGGAAAACTTTGCGATTTCGGGGCTTTATAACGTCGTGGCCGTGCCGATTGCGCTGTTGGGTTTTGCCACGCCGCTGGCGGCGGCGCTGGCCATGTCGCTGTCATCGATCACGGTGTCGCTGAATGCGCTGCGGCTGAAATAGGGGGCAATGATGGAAATTCTTGGCTATCTGATCCCGATTTCGCTGTTTTTGGGCGGGCTTGGGCTTGCGGCCTTTGTCTGGGCACTGCGCAGCCAGCAATTCGATGACCCCGAGGGCGACAGCCACCGCATTCTGGCCGATGATTACGATGACGTGCCGCGCGCCTGAGCGGCGGCGCTAGGGGGCGGCGCGCGCGATCAGATCCAACACGAGCGGCCCCATATCGGCGACAATCCGCGCCACCCCATCGCGATTGGGGTGAATGCCATCGGCCTGCACCCATTGACCGCGGGCGGCGGCATCGGATTGCGCATCGCGCAGCGGGCCCAGAAAATCCGGGTAGAGCAGCGTATCGAATTCCTGCGCCAGATCGGCATAGAGCGTATCGAATTCGGCCTGATAGGCGGCGCCGAAATTGCCCGGCGCGGCGATGCCCACCAACAAGACCGGCTGCGGCGCTGCGGTCGCAAGAATCGCGGCCAGATTTTCGCGCGCCGCATCGGCGGGCAGGCCGCGCAGCACATCATTGCCGCCAAGCGCCACGATCACGGCATCGGGCCCATCGGCCAGCGCCCATTCCACCCGCGCGCGTGCGCCCGCGGTGGTATCGCCCGACACGCCCGCATTGATCACGCGCACATCCGCGCCCTGATCCGTCAGCCATTCTTGCAATTGCGGCACGAATCCATCGCCCTGCGCCAGCCCGTAACCATGGGTCAGACTATCCCCCAGCGCGGTGATCGTTACCGTTCCCGCGCCCGCCCCGGCGGGGGCCAGCAGCAAAACCGCCAATGCGGCCTTGCCCATCCGCACCAAGCCCCCATATTGCCCAAAGCTGAACAAGAAGGCCGATTTGATGAGTGAGACGATTATTGCGCTGCGAAACGCCGCCCTGAGCCTGAGCGGCAATGCCGGGACGGTGGATATCTTGCATGGCATCACGCTCGATATCCGGCGCGGTGAAACTGTCGGGCTGATCGGGCCTTCGGGCTCGGGCAAATCCTCTCTCCTCATGTTGCTGGGCGGGCTTGAGCGCGCCACAGGGGGGCAGGTTTCGGTGTTGGGCCATGATTTCACCGCAATGGACGAAGATGCGCTGGCCCGTTTTCGCAGGCATCATATGGGGGTCGTGTTCCAATCATTCCACCTGATTCCCACCATGACGGCGCTTGAAAATGTCGCAACCCCGCTGGAACTGGCTGGCGCCCCCGATGCCTTTGCCCGGGCCGAGGCCGAATTGCGCGCCGTCGGGCTGGGCGCGCGGCTGGGCCATTATCCTGCACAGCTTTCGGGGGGTGAACAACAGCGCGTGGCACTGGCGCGTGCGGCAGCACCGCGGCCCGAAATTTTGCTGGCGGATGAACCCACCGGCAACCTTGATGGCGCGAATGGCGAGGCGATCATGGATTTGATCTTTGGCCTGCGCGAACGGCATGGCACGACGATCGTGCTGGTTACCCATGCGCCGGAACTGGCGGCACGCTGTGACCGGATCGTGCGGCTGGCCGATGGCCGGATCGACCTGCAGGCCGAGGCCGCGCAATGAGCCTGCGCATCGCGGCGCGGATCGCCCGGCGTGAATTGCGCGGCGGATTGCGCGGTTTTCGCGTGTTTCTGGCCTGTCTGGCGCTGGGTGTGGCCGCGATTGCCGCCGTGGGCAGCGTTCGCGCCAGCATCGAGGCCGGCCTTGCGCGCGAGGGCGCGGCGCTTTTGGGGGGCGATGCGGCCATCACGCTGACCTATCGTTTTGCCACGCCCGACGAGCGCGCCTGGATGGAGACCCGGGCCGAGGCCGTGTCGGAAATTGCCGAATTCCGGTCGATGGTCAGCGCGGGCGAGGGCGCGGATGAGGATCGGGCCCTGACGCAGGTCAAGGCCGTGGACGATGCCTATCCGCTATATGGTGCGCTGGTTCTGGACCCGCCGATCCCGCCTGAAACGGCATTCGCGGGCGAAAACGGGGTTCCGGGCGCGGTGTTGGACCGCATGTTGATCGACCGGCTGGAACTGACGCCCGGCGATCCGATCCGCATCGGCGGGCAGGATTTCGTGCTGATGGCCGCGCTGCTGCGCGAACCGGACAGCAATACCGCAGGGTTCGAGCTTGGTCCGCGCAGTCTTGTGCACCGCGCGGCGTTGGACGCGACCGGCATCTTGCGGCCCGGCACCTTGTTTGACAGCAGTTACCGGCTGCAGCTGGCGCCGCAAACCGATCTTGATGCATTGCGCGCCGCGGCGCGCGATGCGGTTGGCGATGGCCTGCGCTGGCGCGATCAGCGCAATGGCACGCCCGGTGTGTCGGAATTCGTCGAACGGCTGGGCGCGTTTCTGGTGCTGGTCGGGCTGGCGGGGCTGGCGGTTGGCGGTGTCGGGGTATCGGCGGCGGTGCGGGCCTATCTCGATGGGAAAACCGCGGTGATTGCCACGCTGAAAACGCTGGGGGCCGAAAGGCGGACCATATTTTGGGTCTATTTCTTGCAAATCGGCGCGTTGACGGCGCTGGGGCTGTTGATCGGGCTGACGCTGGGGGCTTTGGTGCCCGTCGCGGCGGGGCCGGCGTTGGCGGAAATGCTGCCGGTTCCAGCGGCGATCGGCATTTATCCCGCGCCACTGGCCGAGGCCGCATTATATGGCGCATTGGCGGCGGCAATTTTCACCTTGTGGCCGCTGGCGCGGGCGCAGGATTTGCGCGCCGCAGCGCTTTACCGTGATGCGCGGATCGGGGTGCATGGCTGGCCCCGGCCGGTGTGGATCGCGCTGAACCTCGCGCTGGTGGCGGTGCTGGTGGCGGCGGCGGCGGTTCTGACCGGGGTGCCGGTGCTGGCATTCGGCGCGGCGGTCGGGATTTTGGGGGCTTTTGTCATTTTGGTTCTGGCGGCGCTTTTGGTGCGGCGCATGGCACGTTGGCTGGCGCATCGATCGGCGCTGCGGGGGCGCACGATTACGCGGCTGGCGCTGGGATCGGTGGGCGGCCCGGGGGGCGAAACGATGGCTGTCATGCTTTCGCTCGGGTTGGGGCTGTCGGTGCTCGCGGCGGTCGGGCAGATCGATCACAATCTGCGCGGCGCTATTGCCCGCGATCTGCCGGATGCCGCGCCATCCTATTTTGTTGTGGATATTCGAAGCGATCAGATAGCGGATCTGATCGCCCGGCTTGACGATGCACCGGCGGTCAGCACCTATGAAACCGCGCCGATGTTGCGCGGGGTCGTGACGGAAATCAACGGCCGCCCCGCGCGCGAAGTGGCGGGGGGCCATTGGGTCGTGCAAGGCGACCGGGGGCTGACCTATTCCGCCACCCAGCCCGATAATGCCCGCCTGACCCAGGGCGAATGGTGGCCTGCCGATTACGACGGGCCCCCCCAGATCAGTTTCGGCGCGTCCGAGGCGGCAGAGCTGGGCCTTGTGCTGGGCGATATGATCACGCTCAACGTCATGGGGCGCGATATCACCGGCACGATCACATCGTTTCGCGAGGTCGATTTTTCCACCGCCGGCATGGGGTTCGTGATGTCGATGAACCCGGCGGCGCTGGCTGGTGCGCCGCATAGCCATATCGCCACGATCTATGCGGATGAAGCGGCCGAAGCCGCGATTGGCCGCGATCTGGCCCGTGCTTTTCCCAATATCACCCTGATCCATATGCGCGAGGCGATTGGCCGGGTGGCCGAATTGCTTGGGTCGATCGCGGCGGCCACGTCGGTGGGCGCGGGGGCAACGCTGATCACCGGGGCGATCGTGCTGATCGGCGCGGCGGCGGCGGGCGAGCTTGCACGCCGGTATGAGGCCGCGATCCTGAAAACGCTGGGCGCATCGCGGGCCGAAATTCTGGCAAGTTTCGCGTTACGCGCGGCGCTTGTGGGGGTATTCGCCGGCATCGTGGCGATTGCAGCCGGCGCGCTGGCGGGCTGGGCGATCATGCGTTTCGTCATGGATGTGCCGTTTCAGTTCGAACCGGTATCGGCCATCGCCATTGTCGCGGGCGGCGTGATCGTTACCATGCTGTCGGGCCTGTGGTTTACCCTGCGTGCGCTGCGCGTGCGCCCGGCCCAGATGCTGCGCGCGCGCGACTAGGCGGTGATCAACCAAGGTTCCGTGAACCAGTGTTCCTGCAGGTTGGGGCTGTCACCGATCCGGTCGATCACCGCGAAATGCCCGGGCGGGTGCAGCGGCGTCAGCACCCCGTGCCATGTGCCGCGCAGGAAATTCACCCCCTGCGCACCATTGCTGATGAAAGCCCGCGGGGTGCCGGGGATACCGCCCTGATCGGGCGCGACGACAATCAAAAAGGGCGCATCATCCATCGCGATAAAGGCCTGCGATCCGTCCGGGTGGCGTTCGACCATATCAAGTTGCAGCGGCAGGCTGCGCGGCTTGGCCGCAAAGATCGACAGGCCCGCGCGCCCGCCCGGCCCGAAATCGAGCCGGGCAAGGTCGTGAAACCGCTCGGCCATGCCCTGATTGATCACCCGCGCCGTGCCCATGCCCACCTGCAGCACGTCGCCAAAGGGCGCAAATTCCGCGGGTGTCAGCGGTTGGCAGGCAATCTGGCGCATCATCGCAATGTCAGCGCCGGATGCCGGTTCACATCCTTATAAAGCAGGTAGCGAAACGGTTCATTCCCCGCCGCATAGCAGGCCTGCGGGCAAAAGGCGCGCAGCCACATGAAATCGCCTGCCTCGACCTCGATCCAGTCGCGGTTGAGCAGATAGATCCCGCGCCCTTGCAGCACATAAAGCCCGTGCTCCATCACATGGGTTTCGGCAAAGGGAATGATGCCGCCGGGCTGAAAGGTCACGATATTCACATGCATATCGTGGCGCAGATCGTTTGGATCGACAAAGCGTGTGGTGGCCCAAAGCCCGCCGGTATCGGGCATGGCATTCGGGGCCAGGGCCTGATCGGATGTGACGAATGACGTGGGATAATCGATGCCGGGCGCGGGTTCATAGCGTTTGCGCACCCAAACCATGCTGGCGGGCGCGTCGCCGTCATTGGCCAATTCCCACGCCGCACCGGGGGCAAGAAAGGCATAGCCGCCCGCGACCAGATCATGCGCCACACCATCGAGCGTGAGGCAAAGCGCACCATCCAGCACGAACAGCACGCCTTCGGCGCCGGCATCGGGTTCCGGGTGATCGGTTTTGCCGCCCGGCGCCAGTTCGACAATATATTGCGCGAATGTTTCGGCAAAACCGCTAAGCGGGCGGGCCAGAATCCAGGCCCGCGCGCCATGCCAGCCGGGCAGCAGGCTGGCGGTGATATCCGACAGCGTCGCGCGCGGGATAAAGGCATAAGCATCGGTAAAGGCAGCGCGATCTTGCGCGCGGTTGGCCTGATCGGGCAGGCCGCCCTGGGGGGCGTAATAGGTCATGGCAGCAGGGCTTTCAAACGGTGCAGGGCGATGCGTTCAACCTGGGCGCAGGCCTCGGTAAATTCGGCTTCGGGTGGGTTTTCCAGCCGCGCGGCAAAGGCGGCAAGGATACTGGCCTTGGTATGATCCTTGACCGCGATGATGAAGGGAAAGCCGAACCGCGTGGTATAGGCGTGGTTCAGCGCCTCAAACCGCGCGCGTTCATCATCGTGCAGGGCATCCAGCCCGGCCGAGGCCTGTTCCGCCGTGCTGTCGGCGGTCAGGCGTTTGGCCTGCGCCAATTTGCCCGCCAGATCGGGATGGGCGCGCAGCACGGCCAGCCGTTCGCCATCCGATGCCGCCCGAAACGCGCGGCAAAGCGCGGAATGCACGCCGATCGCGCTGTCATGGGCGGGGCCAAGCTCTAGCGCATGGGCGCGTTCGGCGACCCAGGGCGAATGTTCGAACACGCCGCCGAAACATTCCACAAAGCGCGCGGCATCCATCTGCGATGGCCGTTCGCGGCGCTGGGGCGGGTGGGTCGCGGCCCAATGGCGGGCGATATCGATGCGCCGCGCGAACCAGACACCCTCATGCCGCTGCGCATAATCGATGAACCGTTGCAGCGCCGCCGCCCGCCCGGGCCGCCCGATCAACCGGCAATGCAGCCCCACCGACATCATTTTCGCAAAACCGGCCCGGCCTTCGGCATAAAGCGTATCGAACGTGTCGCGCAGATAGGCGAAAAACTGATCGCCCGAATTGAACCCCTGCGGCGTGGCAAAGCGCATGTCGTTAACATCAAGCGTATAGGGAATGATCAGTTGATCGCGCCCCTGATGGTGGTGCCAATAGGGCAGATCATCGTCGTAAGTGTCGGATATGTAATCGAAACCGCCTTCCTCGGTTACCAGCCGCACGGTATTGGCCGAACAGCGCCCCAGATACCAGCCGCGCGGGCGCGTGCCGGTGACTTCGCGGTGCAAGGCGATGGCGGCATGCAGCATGGCGCGTTCATCGGCATCGGATATGTCCTTGAATTCGACCCATTTATAGCCGTGGCTGGCGATTTCCCAATCGGCGTCCTGCATCGCGGCCACCTGTTCGGGCGAACGCGCCATGGCGGTGGCGACACCGTAAACCGTCACGGGAATGCCGGCTGCGGTAAACATCCGGTGCAACCGCCAGAATCCGGCCCGCGCGCCATATTCATAGACCGATTCCATATTCCAGTGCCGCTGCCCGGGCCATTGCGCGGCGCCCACGATTTCCGACAGGAATGCCTCGGACGCCGCATCGCCATGCAGGATATTGTTTTCGCCGCCTTCTTCGTAATTCACGACGAATTGCACCGCGATTCTGGCATCGTTCGGCCAGCGCGCATCGGGCGGATTGGCCCCGTAACCGCGCATGTCGCGCGCATAACGCATAGGCATGTCTTGCATCGGCTATCCCTTCGTTTCGCGTTGAAATTGGACTTAATTCATTGATCGCGCAAGATAGTGGACAAAATCGTAGATCTATTCATTGCGCGTTAACACATCTTGTCGCAGCTTGGTGCGGATGAAATGCGAGGCGATGATGGCAGGCGGATATTTGACCACACATGTGCTGGATACGGCACGGGGGCAACCGGCAGCAGGGCTGGCGGTGGATTTGTGGCGGCTGGAAAACGGGACGCGGCAAATGCTGGCACAGGCGCGCACCAATGCAGACGGACGCACCGTTGCGCCGCTGATTGCGCCCGGTAAACTGGCGGTCGGGCAATATGAGCTGGTGTTTCACGCGGGCGATTATCTGCGCGCACAGGGCCATGGGGATGGGGTGCTCTTTCTGGATGAGATCCCGATTCGCTTCGGCTTGGCCGATGGCGATGCGCATTACCATGTGCCGCTGCTGCTGTCGCCCTATGGCTATTCCACCTATCGCGGGAGCTGAGCATGTATGAACTTGCCATCATCTGGGAATGGGTGGAATTTGCGGTCCGCTGGCTGCATGTGATCGCCGCGATTGCCTGGATCGGGTCGTCGTTTTACTTCATCGCGCTTGATCTTGGGCTATGGCCCTCTACCGACCGGCGCGCCGGCGTGCATGGCGAGGCCTGGCAGGTTCATGGCGGTGGTTTCTATTTCATTCAGAAATATAATGTGGCCCCCGCGCGCATGCCCGCCGATCTGGTCTGGTTCAAATGGGAAAGCTATTGGACCTGGATGTCGGGCTTTGCCATGCTGGTGCTGGTCTATTATCTGGGGGCCGACCTTTATCTGGTGGATCCTGATGTGCTTGACCTGCCGATCTGGGCGGCGATTGCGATATCGGCGGGGTCGCTGGCGCTGGGGTGGATCGCCTATGATCTGATCTGCAAATCGCGTTTTGGCGATGACAATACGCGGCTGATGATCGGGCTTTATGTGATTTTGGTGGCCATGGCCTGGGGCTATACGCAGGTGTTCACCGGGCGCGCGGCGCTGATCCATCTGGGCGCGTTTACCGCCACGATCATGACGGCGAATGTGTTTCTGGTGATCATGCCGAACCAGCGTATCGTCGTCAAAGACCTGATCGAGGGGCGCACACCCGATCCCAAATATGGCCGCATCGCCAAACAGCGTTCGACCCATAATAACTATCTGACATTGCCGGTGATTTTCCTGATGCTGTCGCATCATTACCCGCTGGCTTTCGCGTCGCAATATAACTGGCTGATTGCCGCGCTGGTGTTTTTGATGGGGGTATCAATCCGCCATTATTTCAACAGCCTTCATGCGCGCAAAGGCAATCCGACCTGGACCTGGCTGGTGACGGTGGTGTTGTTCCTGATCATCGCCTGGCTTTCCACCGCGCCAATGTTTCATCGCAGTTCCGAGACCGCCGCCCTATCCGGGCCAAGCGCGCGTTTCGCCCAGGCCGAGGGGTTTGATCAGGTGCACGATATCGTAATGGGGCGCTGTTCGATGTGTCACGCCTCTGAACCCGCATGGCAGGGCATCATGGTGCCGCCCGGTGGCGTGCGGCTGGAAACGCCCGATCAGATCGCCAGGCATGCGCGCGAAATCTATCTGCAGGCCGGGCGCACCGATGCGATGCCGCCCGCGAATATCACCTATATGGAGGCGGCCGAACGTGACCTGATCGTGGCATGGTATCGCGCGGCCCGCGCCGGCCCGAATTAGGCCAGCGCATGCGCCGCGATCAGCCCGGCCAGCGCCATGTCATCCGCGTCATGCCGTTGCGGTGCGGCCCCCTGTGCGGCCAGCGCATCGGCATAGCGTTGCGCCCACGCGCCACTGCCGATGATCGCCACCTGCTGGCCCAGCCAATAGGGGCGCATCGCCGCCAGTTCGGCCCCGATCAGCACGGCGTTGATGCGGCTTTGGGCAGCATCCGCGCCGATCTGGCCCAGTTGGCGCGCCGCCTGAACCGACGCCAGCCGCGCGGCAAATTTTTCGGGCCGCGACAGGATATCGGCCAGCGCATCGCCAAAGGCATCGCCATCATGGGCGCCACCACGGCCCCCGACCGCATCGGCCAGCGCGCCGCCAAGCAGGGATTGGAAACTGACCACTTCGCCCGCGCTGATATGCGCCCAGATGGTTTGCCGCGCGATCACGCACACCACCCCGTCAAAATCCGGTTGGGTGGCCAGAAAACCGGCGATCCGGGCCTCGGCCCCGTGGCTCAGCGCGGGCGGATCGGCCTGGGCCAGCGGTGGGATGGCCCGCAGCGTGCCGTGGCGCGCCAGCACTTGGGGCAGGGGGGCGCAGGGCACCATCCGCGGCGGGATATCGACGCCCGTGGCAATGATCGGCGCAGCTTCGGCGGCGGGCAGTTCCGCCAGCACGGCCGCCAGCGCCGGCGCGAACGCCCCCGCGGCCCGGGCCCCGGCCAGCACATCGGCGCCATTCATGGCCCAGCCGCGCAGCCCATCCGTCGTTGCGTCGATTGCGATCCATTCGGGTGTCACGGCCATGCTCCTGCTGCTTATCGCCGCGATTATCGCCCCAAGCGCAGGCCAGCGCAACGTGGCGGGGTTGAAGCGGGGGGCGGCATTGGCTACATGCATGTGATAATATCACCCTTTCAGGATGCCGCCATGCAGTCCCCTGCCTTTGAACGCCATGACCACGATCTTTGCGCCGGGCGCGTGATGCAGCGCGCCGAGGCTTTGGCCGATCGCGAAGGCCTGCGGCTGACGCCGGTGCGTCGGCGGGCGCTGGAAATTCTGCTGGAACAACACCGCGCGCTGGGGGCCTATGATGTGCTGGAACGGCTGGCCGAGGATGGATTCGGCAACCAGCCACCCGTCGCCTATCGCGCGCTGGAATTTCTGGTCGAAAACGGGCTCGCGCATCGTATCCGCAGGCTCAATGCCTTTGCCGCCTGCATGCACCCGGGCGAAGCCCATGCGCCCGCATTTTTCATCTGCAACCGGTGCAAATCGGTCGCCGAACTACCCGAAGCCGATTTGCGCGCAGCAATCGACGCCGCCGCCGCCGGCATCGGGTTTCAGGTCGAACGCGTCAGCGTCGAGGCCATGGGCATCTGCCCCGCCTGCGCGACCGGGGATAGCGCGCAATGAGCCTGATCGAGACACGCGGGCTGAGCCTGCGCTATGGCGGCGCGAATGTGCTGGAACAGGTCAACCTGCGGATCGAACCGGGCGAAATCGTGACCATCGTCGGCCCCAATGGCTCGGGCAAAAGCACGTTGGTGCGCGCGCTTTTGGGGGTGCTGAGCCCGCATGAAGGCCGGGTGATCCGCCAACCGGGCCTGCGCATCGGTTATGTGCCGCAAAAACTGGCGATTGACGGGGCGATGCCGATCACGGTGGCGCGGTTTCTGTCGTTGCCCCGGCGGCATGCGCCCGCGGATATCAGCGCCATGCTGACCCGGCTGGGCGCGGGCGGGCTTGAATCGCGGCAGATGACCCAGCTTTCGGGGGGGCAGTTTCAGCGGGTGCTGCTGGCGCGGGCGCTGATGTCGCGGCCCGATATCCTGATTCTGGATGAACCGACGCAGGGGCTTGATCAGCCCGGCATCGCCGGATTTTACCGCCTGATCGAGGAAATCCGCCAGGAATTGGGCTGTGCCGTGCTGCTGGTCAGCCATGATCTGCATGTGGTGATGAGCGCGTCTGACCGGGTGATTTGCCTTAATGGTCATATCTGTTGCGAAGGCACGCCGCATGTCGTGTCAAACGCGCCGGAATATCGGGCGCTGTTCGGGCTGGGCACGGGGGGGGCGCTGGCGCTTTATCAGCATGTTCACGATCACGGCCATGATCACGCGGCCCATCACCATCATGAAAGTGCGCGGTAAATGCTTGATGATTTCCTGATCCGCGCCCTGATTGCGGGCTTTGGCGTGGCGCTGGCGGCGGGGCCGCTGGGGGCCTTTGTCGTCTGGCGCCGCATGGCCTATTTCAGCGATTCGACCGCACATGCAGCGCTGTTGGGGGTGGCCTTTGCGCTGGCCTTTGGCGTCAATATTTTCCTGGGCGTGCTGCTGGTGGCGCTGGCCATGGCCACCAGCATCGCGGCGCTGGATGGCAAGGGGCAATCGGTCGATACCACGCTGGGGGTTCTGGCCCATTCGGCGCTGGCGCTGGGGCTGGTGGCCGTGTCGTTCGTGCAGGGCGTGCGGGTCGATCTGACGGCGTTTTTGTTTGGCGATATCCTTGCGGTGGGGCGCGGCGATCTGGCGGTGATCTGGCTGGGGGCGCTGCTGGCGGTGGCGCTGCTGATCTGGCGCTGGCAGGCGCTGCTGACCGCCACGCTGAGCGAGGAGCTCGCCCGTTCCGAGGGGATCGACCCGCGGCGCGAGCGGCTGATTCTGACGGTGGCCATGGCGCTGGTGGTGGCTGTGGCGCTGAAAGTGGTGGGGGCGCTGCTGATCGGGGCGCTGCTGATCATCCCGGCGGCGGCCGCGCGTGGCGTGGCCCGCAGCCCCGAGACCATGGCCGCAGGCGCGGTGGCCATCGGCATGCTGGCGGTGGCAGGCGGCCTGGCGGGATCGCTGGCCTTTGACACGCCGAGCGGCCCAACGATCGTCGTGGTCGCGGCAGCGGCCTAT
>JBBAGE010000032.1:0-18073 GCA_041655055.1 Paracoccaceae bacterium | reverse complement strand
AGCGGCCCGATGGCCAGCACGCCAATGGCGACGATGCTCAGGATCACATAGGGCAGAAACGACATCGCAAGCCCCATGGGCGCGGGGCGATCCCCGGTGCTGCCCACGGGTTCATCGCGCATGGCCGGGCGTTCGGCAATATCGGCGGGCTCGGCAAAGCGGCGCCACCGCGACAGGGGATAAAGCGCCAGCACCGCAAGGCTTGCGCCGACAAAGGTGCATAGCACCGGATCGATCAGCGCAAAGGCCGCCTGTCCGCCCCCCTGCAGCCCCGCCACGACCAGCACCAGCGGCCAGGCATGGCGGATCGCGGGGCCACGGCCATAGATCCAGACCACGGTAAACCCACCCAGCAGGCAGGGGATGATCAGCAACAACCCCGATTGAAAGGCAGTGGCCGCGGGATGGGCGAGATCGACCACCTGCATCGTGGCAAACCAGCTCACCCCAAGCGTGCCGAAAAACTTGGCCCACAGATGCGCGATCAGCGGGATGACAACCGCCTGAATCGGGCGCACGCCAAAGGCCACCAGCAGGGGGGCGACAATCGCAATCGGCGTGCCGAAACCGGCGATGCTTTGCAAAAAGGATGAAAACACCCAGCCAAGCGCCACGACGATGAACAGCTCATTGCGGCTGAACCGCGTGATGCCCTGACGTAGCGCATCATAGCCGCCCGCCTGATCGGTCACCTGATAAAGCAGCAGGGCCGGCCAGACGACATAAAGGATAAAGATCGCGTCCCACACCCCCTTGGCCGAGGCCACCGCCACCGTATCCCAAGGGGTCGCAAAAGCAAAAAGCGCCACGGCGGCGGCCACGAACATGCCCACGGGGCCTGCCTGCGGGGCGGTCCAGCGCAATTGCACCAGCAAGACCAGCAACACCACGATCGGGGAAAGCGCCAAAAGCCATCGGACCAGATCGACTGACAGGGTATTCTCCATCGGCAGGCTTTCTCAACAAATGTTACTGGTCGTGGTTTGTGGTTTTCCGGCGCGCCTTTTCTAAATCGTTGCAATCACAGTAACATGACGGCTCTGGATGAACACCCATGAATTCGATTTGTTGCATCACCGGCAAAATCGCGCGGTTTATCCCCCGTGCCAAACGAAAAGGCCGGAGCAATCGCCCCGGCCCCGCATTCGCCATCGTCGTGGTTTAGCCAAACATCATGTTGACCAGATAAAGCGACAGGATCGGAAAACCCGCCACCAGCCCGATGCGCACCATATCGGCGGCGATAAAGGGCATCACCGCACCATAGAGCTTGCGCAGCGGCACCTCGGGCATTTGCAGTTTCACCACGAACAGGTTCATCCCCACCGGCGGCGTGATCAGGCCGATTTCGACCACCGACAGCAGCAATATCCCGAACCAGACCGGATCAAAGCCGCTGGCCAGCGCGATCGGGAACACAAAAGGAACCGTCAGAAAGATCATCGAAATCGAATCCATCAGCGCGCCAAGCGCCAGATAGAAAATGATGATCGCAAGGGTGATCTGCCATGGCGAAAGCCCAAGCGCGTCCACCCAGTTGACCAGAATTTGGGTGATCTGCGTGGCCTCGATAAACGAATTGAACATCGTCGCCGCGATCAGGATCAGGAAAATCATGCCGGTCAGCGATGCGGTCTCATAGGCTGATTGCTTAATCGCCTCGCGCGTCAGCCGCCCGCGCAGCAGCGCGATCGCGGCCACCCCCAGCACACCGACGGCCGCGGCCTCGGTCGGGGAAAACCAGCCCGCAAACATGCCGCCCAGAACCAGCCCGAATACCACGAATACCGGCCATGCGCTGATGATCATTCGGCCCCGCGCGCCCATCGACAGGCGCGGGCCGCGTTGGGCCAATTCGGGCGCGACACGGGCCACAACGGCAATCGCGATCATGTATAGCGTGATGGCGATCAGGCCGGGGATCATGGCGGCCACGAAAAGCTGCCCAATGGATTCACCGGTCAAAATGGCATAAAGCACCAAAATGATAGATGGCGGGATCAAAACCCCCAAAGTGCCGCCCGCCGCGACCGTGGCGCCCGAAAACGCCTGATCATAGCCGCGTGCGCGCATTTCGGAAATTGAAATCCGGCCCATCGTGGCGGTGGTGGCCAGCGACGATCCGCAGATCGCGCCAAAGCCCGCGCAGGCCGCGATCGTCGCAATCGACAGCCCGCCGCGCCAGTGGCCAAACAGCGCATAGCCCGCATCATAAAGGTTGCGCGACATGCCGGTATGCAGCGCCAGCGCCCCCATCAGCACGAACAGCGGAATGACCGACAGCGTATAGGAAAACACGCTGGTAAAGGGCAGGCGGCCCATCACGAACATGGTGCCATAAACACCGTTGATATAGAAACCACCGACAAGACCGATGATCGCCATGGCCAGCGCGATCGGCGTGCGCAGCAGCAGCAAGATGATAAAGGCCACCATGCCGATGGCGCCGATGGTGATCATGCTCATTCGCGACCCTCCGTGATGTCATTGGCCCCGTCACGCGCGGTGATCATGCAGGCATAAAGCGATGCAAGCGCCGACAGCGCCAGCCCGACGACCACGGGCAGCCAATACCAAAACATCGGGATGCGCAGGTTTTGCGATGAATCGCCGTAACTTATGACCATCTTGGCCTGATCGAACGTGGCATAGGCCAGCGTCGCCATCACCACCGCGGCCACCAGCCACCAGACAAAGGCCAGCACCGTGTTGGTGCGATCCGACATGGTTTCCGTCAGCACCGTCACCGCCACATGGCCACGCCGCGCAAAGGCATAGGCGATCGATAGAAACACCGCACACATCATCGCGAGTTCGACCAGATCGGTTACGCCCCGGATGTTCGCTCCCAAAAGGTGGCGCATGATCACGTCTGTCCCGGTCACCATGGCCGCGCCTGCAATGAACCCCAGCGCCAGCCAGGCAAGCAGATCGACAAAAAATTCCACCAGACGGTTCATCAAACCGCTCCTCCCTCTGCGTCCCGCCGCGCGTTCGTCAAAGGCCGCGATCGGCCATCCAGTTTTCGATAACGCTTACGGCCTTGCGTTCTTGTTCGGGCTGATCCTTGTAATAATGTGTCGCGCCATCCAGGCGGATGAACGTCTTGTCGGGCATCCTGGCCGCGTCAAAGACGCAAGACAGATGCGAAATCGGCACGGCATCATCAGCGCCGTTTTCCATGACCAGCAGCGGCACATTCACCCCGGCGATGCAGCGTTCGGCATCGGCGACGGAATGATCGGGTGACCATTGCGACAGCCAGCCGCGCAAGGTGGAAAAGCGCGCAAGGCCGGCGGGGCCGGAATTGGCGGTTTCGGGATTGCCCAGATAGCACCATTCGGGCCGGCGGCCATTGGGTTCCAGCGTGGCATCCAGAAAGCGCGGATCGGCCATGGTGCGATGCACGATAAAGGCGCGCTCGATCTCGGCGCTGCCACGCTTTTTCAGCATGTCGAGCGTTTCGAGCACGCGTTCGGTGATCTTGCGCACCCGCGCCACTTGCGCGGCGCGGAAGGTGGCGACAAATTCCGCCCGATAGGGGGCCTTGACCTCGGGGCCATAAAGATCAAGCGCGGGGTCGCGCAGATCGGGGTTCAATTCATCCAGCACCGATGGGTCGATCCATTCGCTCAGCACCCGGGCGCGGCCGGTATGGGCGGCAATGAACATCAGCGCATCGGCGGGCGGCAGATCGAACCGCGTCAGATCATAGGGATCACCGGCGGGTGTTTGCGTGATCGTGGTATGTTCGGCCTGTGATTGGTAAAGCGTGGCAAGCGAGCCACCCCCCGACCAGCCGCAAAGCACGACTTTGGCATAGCCCAGATCTTCGCGTGCATGGCGGATATAGGCGGCCATATCGGCCACGACCTTTTCCATGATCAGCGGCGCATCGTTTTTCGCGTAACGCGAGGCACCACACAGAATATGGTGCCCCGCCCGTGCAAGTGCCGCCGGCAGCGGCATCAGGTTCAGCGTGGTGGCGGGATGCATGAAAACCAGCACCGTGTCACTGTCACGGCCCACGGGCAAAATCCGCTGGCCTTCAAGGAATACGCGCCCTTGCGAGCCTACGAAACCATAGGTCTCGGTATAGGCGGCCTGTTCCGCGAATGACAGGATGATCGGTTCGCGCCGAATTTCAAACGTATGGTCCATGCAGATTGCCCCTTGCTGATGCCGGTCTCAGCCGCGTGCTTTGGCGTGGATCAGGTCCACATCGGGGGCGCGTTTGGTGCGCGACCAGATTTCCAGCGTTTCGGGGGCGGCTTTGCGCAATGTGTCGGCCAGTTCGGGGCCGGTGGTGTCGATCGCCAGTTCCAGACGGTGGCCGTTGGGATCAAAGAAATAGATCGACTGGCAAATCGTGTGATCCGTCGGCCCAAGCACGTCGATCCCGCCATCTTCGAGGCGCTTTTTATAGGCCATCATTGTATCCATATCCGGCACTTTCAGCGCCAGATGCTGCACCCATGCGGGGGTTTCGGGATCGAGCATGTTGCCCTTGTCCTCGGGCAGTTCAAAGAAGGCGATGAACGAGCCGTCAGCCATTTGCAGAAAGATGTGGATATGGGGCGAAAATTCCCCGGTCGAAGGCACCGTGTTCTCGGCCACGGCAATGTTGAAGTCGAGATCGAGGAAGTTCTTGTAGAATTCGACAGTCTCTTTGGCGTCCTTGCAGCGATATGCTGCGTGATGCAGGCCGGTAATTCCCATTGCCTTTGTCCTTTCGTTACATGATTCGACAAGCAGTTGTAATTTTGTATCCAACAACCCTTATCATTTCAATAAATAGTTGCGCTTCCAACCGTATTGGATACAATCTGAACCTGAAACTGAATCAAGGACGGGCAGAATGACGCAGGTGCAGACATTGAAAGCGCGGTTGTCGCAGGGCAAAACGTTGATGGCGCCGGGCATTTATGATGGCGTATCGGCGCGGATCGCCGCGCAGGCGGGGTTTGAGGCGCTCTATATGACCGGCTTTGGTGTGTCGGGCTCGGTTCTGGGCATGCCCGATATCGGGCTGATGACCGCCACCGAAATGGCCGACCGCGCCCGCGCGCTGGTCGAAGCGGCTGGCCTCGTGCCGCTGATCGCGGATGCCGATAACGGCCATGGCAGCGAATTGAACGTGGCGCGGATGGTGCGCCTTTACGAGCGGGCGGGCGTGGCCTGTATCCAGCTTGAAGATCAGGTATTTCCCAAACGCTGCGGCCATATGGCCTCGAAAGAGGTTATCGGTCGGGCCGAGGCCGCGACCAAGATCAAGGCGGCCGCGGATGCGCGTGCGTCCGATGATTTCCTGATCATGGCCCGCACCGATGCGCGCGCCGTGATGGATATGGACGAGGCCCTGCGCCGCGGCGAGGCCTTTCTTGAGGCAGGCGCCGATATCCTGTTCATCGAGGCGCCGCAATCGCTTGAGGAATTGCGGCTGGTTGCCGAAACCTTCAAGGGGGCGCGGCTGGTGGCCAATATGGTCGAAGACGGCAAAACCCCCTATCTGCCGGTGTCCGAACTGAATGACATGGGTTTTGCGCTGGCGATCTATCCGGTCTCGGCGCTGCTGGCCACCGCGCAGCGTCTGGCCGATGTCTATGCGGTCATGCGTGATGCGGGCCATCTGCCCGGCAATGAGGCGCGGTTCAAATTCGCCGAATACAACCGCACCATGGGGCTTGAGCAGCTTGTGCCCTCGGCGTTTGAGGGGTAAAAAACCCTGCTTTCCACCAGATTATATCAGGGCAATCCATTCCATGACCGCGATCAGTAGTGCCGATATCGCCTATGCGCATATCAAATCCGCCATCATGACCGGCGAGATGAAGGCCGGGGATCGCGTCAAGGAAGAACTGATCGCAGAACAGATCGGGGTCAGTCGCACCCCGATCCGCCATGCGTTGCAGAAACTGGCAACACAGGGTTTCGTCGATACGCGCCACAATTCGGGCGCGCGTGTCGCCGACTGGTCATCGCAGGATATTGATGAAATCATCGAGATGCGCTCGCTTCTTGAAGGGTTTGGGGCGGAAATCGCGGCGCGCAAGATCACCGAAGCCCAGCTTGGCGAATTGCGCGATCTGGCCGCCGAGATGGAGGCCGCCGCCGCGCGCGGCACCTCTGAGAGCCTTGAGGCCATCACCGAGCTGAACAGCCGTTTTCACATGGTGATCATCGTGGCCTCGGGCAATCGCCGTCTGGCCGAGGTGATCGGCAATCTGGCGCATCCGCTGTTGGTGCAGCGCCGGTTTTCGGCATTCTCGCCCGAACGGCTGCAACGCTCGATGAACCATCACCGCGAAATCATTGACGCTTTGGCCCAAGGCTCGCCCGAATGGGCCAACAGCATCATGCGCTCGCATATTCTGGCCAGCCGGTCCGACAAGCGCGACTGATCCCATCCCGTCCTGAAATACTGCCCATCGGCACCGCGCGCGCGGCGCCGATTTGGCGGCGTTGCGCAATAATCCTTTCAAATAGGATACAAAAATTAGTGTTTAAGCGGTTTTGACTAGGAAATTCGATGATAATGGATACTATCCGTCAAATAGGGCCATAGAATCATTCAGGGGGATGAATTCTTGTTGCCCGCGCCGGTGCGGCATCAGCCTTTGGCGCGGCATGGCCCTGACCAGTTCTAGGGAGAAGGAGCGAACAATTGAAATATACCCTGAGCGCAGTTGCACTGAGCGCCGGCCTGATGATGACCGGCACCAGCGCAGATGCTGAAATCCGCCTGAAAATGAGCCATTTCGTGCCCACCACCATCGGCCTGCATACCGATTTCATGGAGCCTTGGGCCCGCCGGCTCGAAGCGTGCACGGGTGGCGAAGTCGTGGTTGAAATCCACTCGGCCGGTTCGGCGCTGGGTGATGTGAACAACCAGCTTGATCAGGCCCGCGCCGGCGTCAGCGATATCGCCTTTGGCCATACCGGCTTCCCGGCCGGGCGCTTTTTGCGCTCAAGCCTGCTGGAACTGCCGTTCCTTGTGCCTTCGGCCACGGCGGGCAGCATGGCAATGTGGGATGTGCGTGAATATCTTGCGCCCGAATATCAGGGGGTCAAGGTGCTGGGTTACATGATGCACAGCCCCGGCGTGCTGCATGGCCGCGTGCCGCTGACCTCGCTTGAGGATCTGAAAGGTCTGCGGGTGCGCACGGCCAATGCCGCGAATGCTGCCGTGGTGCAGCATTTCGGTGGCCAGTCCATCGGCCTGCCGCCGGGGCAAATCTATGAATCGCTGCAGCTTGGCAC
The DNA here is from genome assembly GCA_041655055.1 of Paracoccaceae bacterium. GTDB lineage: Bacteria > Pseudomonadota > Alphaproteobacteria > Rhodobacterales > Rhodobacteraceae > JBBAGE01. Next base: position 10,813 of record JBBAGE010000032.1, on the reverse strand, counting down.
GATTGACGCCACCGCGATGGATTGGAATGGTCTGAGCGTTTACAAGATCTTTGAAGTTGCCGATCAGCATTTCGACGTGCCGATGTATGTCAGCGGCTTTTACTTCGTGATGAATGAACGCAAATACAATTCCCTGCCCGATAACGTCAAAGCCTGTATCGATCAGGATTCCGGCGAAACGCTGGTCCAGACCTTTGGCCCGATGTGGGATGGCTGGCAGCAGCCCGGCCGTGATGTTCTGACCGATGGCACGCCCCGCGGTGTCGCGGTTGCCACCGACGAAGAAATCGCCGCATGGCGCGAAGCCTCGGCCGCGGTGACCGAACAGCTTGTCGCCGATATCGAGGCCAAAGGCGTCGATAATGCGCGCGAAATTCTGGCCGCGATGGAAGTAGCCATCGCCCGGCATCAATAAACATCCCGTGGCGCGGCAAAGGCTGCGCCACATCTATCCCACGGGGCGCGCGTCCCTTTCGCCGGGCGCCCCGCCTGTCATGCATCAAAGGAGCCGCCTTATGCACCGGCCTAATACCGAAAAAAGGCATTCTGTCTTTTACGACTATCAGATTTTCCCTTTCACCCGCCCCCCCGAAATGGAGGGCAAGGGCGAACGCCACCCGGTGGTGATCGTGGGTGCGGGGCCGATCGGTATGGTGCTGGCGCTGTTGCTGGCGAAATCGGGTGTGCGTTCGGTCATTCTGGAATCCGAGGCGCAAGTGTCCGAGGGCAGCCGCGCCGTGGCCTTTACCCGCCGTTCGCAGGAAATTCTGCAACTTGCCGGGGCGATCGAACCCTTTGTTGAAAATGGCCTGCCGTGGAATACGGGGCGGAATTTCTACAAGGGCAAGGAAATTTACGAAATGGTCATCCCTTACGAGGAAAATGACCGCTATGTGCCCGTGCTGAACAATTCCCAGCAATATTGGGAAGAATATCTGGTGGGCTTTTGTGAAAAGGAACCGCTGATCGATCTGCGCTGGCAGACGAAATTCGTGGCGCTGGTGAATGGCAAGGATGGCGTGACCATCACCGCCGACACGCCCGAAGGTGAATATGAATTGCAGGCCAACTGGCTGGTGGCCGCCGATGGCGGGCGTTCGGCTGTGCGCCGCTTCATGGATTTGCGCATGGATGGTTCCGGGTTCGAGGGCAAATTCGTCATCACCGATTTCCGCGCCCACGGGATGAACCTGCCGACCGAACGGCGCGCATTCTTTGATCCCGAATGGAATATGGGCAACACGATTTTGGTGCATCGCCAGCCTAATGACGTCTGGCGCTTTGATTACCGCGTGCCTGATGGCGAAGTCCCGGAATACACGCTTGCGCCCGATACGATCACGAAACGCACCAATCTGATCATGAAGATGATCGACCGCGATGTGGATTGGAAACTCGATTGGGCGACGATCTATTCGGCCAATACCAAGACGCTCGACAGCTATCGCCATGGGCGGGTGCTGTTTGCAGGCGATGCAGCACATCTGCTGCCGGTCTTTGGCGTGCGCGGGGCCAATACCGGATTGCAGGATGCCGAAAACCTGGCGTGGAAACTGGCATTGGTGGAAATGCAGGGCGCATCGCCCGCGCTTTTGGATAATTACAGCGAAGAGCGTGTGATGTCGGCCCGCGAAATCTGCGAAGAGGCGGGCAAGAGCACCCGGATGATGGACCCGCCCAGCCGGGGTTACCGGATCATGCGCAAGGTGGTTTTGTCATTTTCGCTGACGCAGGATTTCTGCGCCGAGCTGCTGAACTGGCGCACATCGCGCCCGCATGAATATCTGCAAAGCGCGCTGAATGCCGCGGGGGATGACAATGCGCGCTTTGCCGGCGGGTATCCGGCGGGCACCTGTGTGCGCTCGGTCAAATTGGGCGAGGATCGGTTCCTGTTTGATGACTTTGCCTTTCGCTTTCAACTTTTGGTTTTTCCGGGCGCGGATGCTGCCGGGCTTGCCGATGCGATTGCGGGCATGAAACACCGCAGCCTGGTCAATGTGATCGTGCTGGGTGCGGATGTGGCGGGGGCCGATGCCTCGGTCATCGATGGCGCGGGCAAAGTGGCCGCGCAATATGGCATTACCGATCGGGGCATGTATCTGCTGCGCCCCGATATGCATGTCAGCGGGCGCTGGCAATCGGTTGATCTGGCCCGGATCGACGCGCAAATCGACCAGATCCTGAATGGCGGAGACCAGAAATGAGCAAGATTGACATCCAGACACTGGAAGCGGCCAATGATCTGATTGCCGAGGCGATCGATCAGGCGGGAGAACATTCGGAACTGCTGCTGGCCAAGGCGCTGTTTCATCTGGCGGTGCATTCGGCCTCAGTCGATGCGCTGCGTGCCAGCATCACCGCCAGCATGGCCGATCTTGACGATTGACCGCGGCCATTTTCCGTAAATAAAACGCCCCGGCAGATCGGCCGGGGCGTTTTCATTTGCCTATGCGGGTTGCGGGTCGGGCGCGCCCGCGGGCTGATCGGCGCATTTCGTGCCGCCGGTCAGGGCACAGATGGCCTCATGCTGGCTCAGGAATACCTGCCCGCCAAGGTGGTGAAGGAAATCCGTTCTGGCCAAGCGATCCATCACCGGGCCCTTGACCTCGGACAGGTGCAGCCCGATGCCGCTATCCGACAGCCTGCGGCTGATTTCCTCAAGGCTTTCAAGCGCCGATGCGTCAATATCGTTGACCGCCGAACACATCAGCACGACATGTTTCAGATCGGGCCGCTCGGCCACCAGGGCCGCGATCTTGTTTTCCAAAAAGCGCGAATTGGCGAAATAGAGGCTTTCATCCACCCGGATCGACAGGACTGCGGGATGGGTCAACACATCGTGGCGCTGGATATTGCGGTAATGTTCGGTTCCCGGCACCTGACCGACCACGGCGGTATGCGGTTTGCTGGTGCGGTAAAGATGCAGCAGCAACGACAGGGCGACACCGGCAACGATACCTAGTTCGACCCCCCAGCCCAGCGTCATGACGATCGTGGCCAGCATGGCGGCGAAATCGGATTTGGAATAGATGAACACCCGCCGCACCGCGCCGAAATCCACCAGCGACAGCACCGCGACGATGATCGTGGCCGCAAGCGTGGCTTGGGGCAGGGCGGCCAGCAGCGGCGTCAGGAACAGGGCCGCCAGCGCGATGCCCACGGCGGTGAACACGCCTGCCGCCGGGGTCTGGGCGCCCGCGTCAAAGTTCACGACCGAGCGCGCAAAGCCCCCCGTCACCGGATAGCCCGCCGAAATGCCCGAGGCGATATTGGCCGCCCCCAGCCCGATCAATTCGCGGTCCGGATCGATCCGCTGGCGCCGTTTTGCTGCCAGCGTCTGTGCCACCGACACCGATTCCACAAAGCCCACGACCGAGATCAAAAAGGCAGGCATCGCCAGCGCCGTGATCATATCAAGCGAAAACCCCGGCAGACCCAGCGCCGGCAGCCCGCGTGGGATATCGCCCACCACGACCACGCCGCTTTCGGCCAGATTGAACCCTTGGGCAAGCAAGATGGTGACCGCAACGGCCAGGATCGGGGCGGCCTTGGCCATCATATCGGCCAGACGCGCGCCCATGCCCATGGCGCTCAGAATGCCCTTCAGCCGCTTGCGCGAAAATACCAAAAACCCGATCACGCCCACACCGATTGCCAAGGTGATCAGGTTGACCGACCCGATTTGTCCGGCCAGCGACACAAGGATTTCCGGCAGGTTGTCACCGCCGCCCGACACGCCAAGGATATGGCGCAACTGCCCCGCCGCGATCAACAGGCCGGCGGCCGTGATGAACCCTGAAATCACCGGATGCGACAGGAAATTGGCCAAAAATCCCAGCCGGAAAATGCCCATCAACACCAGCATTCCGCCCGACAGCAGCGCCAGCAGGATGGCAGCCTCAAGATATCCGGCGGTGCCCTGTGCCGCGATCTGGCCCACGGCGGATGCCGTCATGAACGAGACCACCGCCACCGGCCCCACCGCCAAAGTGCGGCTGGTGCCAAAGATCGCATAGGCCACCAGCGGCAGGATCGAGGCGTAAAGCCCCACTTCGGCCGGCAGGCCCGCCAGCATCGCATAGGCCAGCGATTGCGGGATCAACATGATCGTCACAATGACCGCGGCCAGCAGGTCGCTGGTCAGGATATCTTTGTTATAGCTCCGTCCCCATTGCAGAAACGGCAGATATTTTTCTAAATTGGACATGGCACGACTTTGCATTTCTGGAAATGGGGGGAAAGGCGCAGTTTCCTGCCTGCGCCGGGCAACTCAGCGGGTAGCGGCGCGATAGAGACTGGTAGCGCGCGCGCCCGAGCGACAATAGCCGATGACCGGGCCGTCAACCTCGGCCAGCGCCTTGCGGCAGATGGCGGCCTGATTGGCATTCGGCATGCCCGAAATCGGGATGTGGATCGCCTTTATGCCGTGTTTCTTTGCCTCGCGGGCGATATCGGCAAAGGGCGGCTGGCCCTGTTGTTCCTTGTCGGGCCGCGCGCAAAGGATGGCTGTGTAACCCGCTTGCGCCAGGGTTTCGATCTGATCGGGTTTGATCTGGGCGCTGGTGGAAAAGCGGCCATCGATACGCGTGATGCGCAATTTTGGTTGCTTTCCGAACAGGTTGAAGGGCCACATGGCAGCTTTCCTTTGGTTGATGCGCGCGGCGCGATGTTTTGGCGTTATTCGTTTTCTTTGGATGATGACATGCCCATAGCCGCATAGATCGGGCAGAAACGCACCAATGCGGTGATGGCCAGAACCAGACCGACGATCACCGAAACCCAGGTCCAGAGCGCGCTTTCAAACAGTGCCCAATTGGTCAGGAACGGGATCACCACCAGTATGATGCCCAAAATCAGACGGACGATGCGATCCGGGGTGCCGACGTTGACTTTCATCTTATGATCCTTTGTGAGTTGTGGATGGGGGCAGTCTTATACACTTGTTACCGGCTGTATACGAATTACTGAATATCAGACCTGCCACCCATCCATCCGCTTGCGCGGATTGCGGTCAGGCGTTTCGCGATCAGGTGCAAAACAGCCGGTGAATCTGATGGATAAAGGTTTCGACCGCCGGATCGGCGATGTGATAGAACACCTGTTTGCCTTCCTTGCGTCCGGCCACAAGTCCGGCGCCGCGCAATTCGGCCAGTTGCTGTGACAGGCCGGGTTGGCGGATGCCAAGCGTTTCTTCCAGCTCGCTTACCGAGCGTTCGCCATCCAGCAGCGCACAGGCCAGCAGCAACCGGTCGGGATTCGACATTTTCTTGAGAAAGCCTGAGGCAACATCCAGCTTGGCTTGCAAATCCTGGGCTTCAACGGGCAGTGCGCGTTTGGTCATGATAATCCCCGCTATTGTGGCGGTGGTGGGTGGTATCTTCGGGGCATGCAATTTATGCATGCGACGAAAATACATGATATTCATATTAATGCAATCGTAAAATGGAATTTGTTTTATTTTATTGGTATAGCAATCAATTAGCCTGATCATACCCGAAAACGTGCCAAGAATCACCCCGGTTTCGGGGAATAAATGCGCGTCGGGGGCCATTGGCTCAAATGTTATCTTGATATTCATCTTTTCGCATATAATGATAGCGGGACGGGCGCGGATCGTGATCGCGGGGGCAGGGGCGGCGGGGCTATCGCTGGCCTCGCGGTTGCGGCGCGATATGCCCAATGCGGTAATCACCATCATCGATCGCAAGCGCGACCACCATTTCCAGCCCGGCTTCGTGCTGATCGGCGCGGGCCTGTGGCAGCCATCGCAGGTCACATCGCGCAATGCGGATTACCTGCCCGGCGGCGTCGAATGGATCGAGGCCGCCGTGGCCGAATTCGACCCCGAGGCCAATCTGGTCATCACCGACAGCGGCCAGCGCGTGGCCTATGATTTCCTGATGGTCGCTACCGGGCTGATGCTTGACTACACCGCGATCGAGGGGATGAGCGCTGATCTGATCGGGCGCGAAGGCATCGCATCCGTCTATGCGGGCCCCGCGCAGGCGCTGGCATCGGCGGCTGCGATCGATCAATTCATTGCGGATGGCGGGGTGGGCCTTTTCGGTCGCCCCGCGGGCGAGATGAAATGCGCCGGCGCCCCGCTGAAAATGACCTTCATCACCGAGGACAAGGCCCGCCGTCAGGGCCGGCGCGGCGCGGTCGAACTGATCTATAACGCCCATAACCCCGGCGTTTTTGCCATTCCGCCCGTCAACGACAAGGTGGCCGCGCTTTTTGCCGCGCGCGATGTGGCGGTCAACTACAGCCATGTCCTGCGTGCCATCGATCCGGGCGCGCGCAAGGCCACCTATGCGACCGAAACCGGCGATGTGGTGCTCGATTACGATTTCATCCATGTCGTGCCGCCGATGCGCGCGCCCGATGCGGTGCGCGACAGCCCCCTGCCGTGGCAGGATGGCGTGCTGGCCGCCGATGGCTGGATCGAGGCTGACCGCGCCACCTTGCGCCATCCGCGCTATCCCAATGTCTTTGCGCTGGGTGATATCGCCGGGGTGCCGCGCGGCAAAACCGCGGCCAGCGTCAAATGGCAGGTGCCGGTGGTGGCGGAAAATCTGGTGGCCGAAACCGCCGGGCGCACGCCATCGGCTGTATTCAACGGCTATACATCCTGCCCGATGGTCACCGGCTATGGCCGCGCCATGCTGATCGAATTCGACTATGACGGCAATCTGATCCCCTCGTTCCCGTTTATTGATCCGCTTAAAGAATTGTGGGTCAGTTGGCTGATCGAGGAAAAAGGCCTGTTGGGAACCTATCGCGCCATGCTGCGCGGCCGTGCATAAGGAACGACCATGAGCGATTTTGATCTTGTCTCGATCTATCATATCCTTGTTGAAACCATGGGGATCTGGCTGTGGATCGCCGTCGCGGTGGCGGTGGTGGCGCTGCTGGTGATCATCGCGGGTTTTGCCCGGCTGCGCGGGGCTGCACGCCCGGCGGGCGGGCCGCTTGGCGTGGCGCTGGCGGCGGGGCTTGTGGTGACGGTTGTTGCCACCTTTTTCGTGCCGGTCTGGACGCTGGCGGATGCGGGCGCGCTGCTTGCGCCGGTGGATTATGTCTTCGCGGTTTTGCTGGGATTGGTGCCCGGCGGCATTGCCGCGGTGGCGGTGTTCTATATCACCGCCGCGCGCAGCGCCCTGCGCTGATCCGGCTGCGCGCCCTCTTGCGGGGGCGCGCAGATCAAAACGGCAGGATGATCGGCACCATCGCCACGCTGATCCCCATACATACCAGCGCAAAGGGCACACCGATGCGCACGAAATCGGTGAACCGATATTTGCCCGGCCCGACCACCAGCGTATTCACCGGCGAAGATACCGGCGTCATGAAGGCCGAGGATGCCGCCAGCGCCACGGTCATCGCGAACGGATAGGGGGATGCCCCAAGCGCCTCGGCCACGGCCAGCGCGATCGGCACCATCAGCACCGCCGTGGCGGTATTGGATATGAACAGCCCCAAAATCGCCGTGGCCGCAAAGATCGCAGCCAGCACCAGCCGTGGCCCCGCAGCCCCCACCAGCCCCAGCAGCGCATCGGCGGCCAGATCCACCCCGCCCGTGCGTTGCAGCGCCAGCGAAAAGGGCAGCATCCCCACGATCAGGATCAGACTTTGCCAATGGATCGCGCGATAGGCGCCGACCATATCGATACAGCCAAACAGCCCCAACGCCAGGCAGCCGATCAACGCCGCCTGCACATTCGGGATGATCCCGCCCACCATCAGCGCCACCACCCCCGCCAGCACCATCAGCGCCAGCGGCGCGCGGCCATGGGCGGGCACGGCATCGTCATATTCCGCCGGCAGATCCAGCAGCACCAGATCGCTGCGTGCATCCACCAGCTTGCGAATGGCGCGCCATGGCCCGGCCACCAGCAAAGTGTCGCCCGCGCGCAATGGTTCTGATATCACGGCGCGATCCTCGACGGCTTGGGTGCCATGTTTCATCCCGATCACCACCAGATCATAGGTGCTGCGAAACTGCGCCCCGGCCACGGTCTGGCCCACCAGCCGCGAATTGGGGGCGATCAGCAATTCGGCCATGCCCAGTTCCTGCGCGCGATCGGTGAAATAGGGGCTGGTGAGCGGTAGCGGTTTAAGCCGGTGGCGCGTGGTGAATGCCGCCAGATCGAATTCCGGCGCGATGATATCAAGCAGCAGAATATCGCCCGCCTCAAGCCGGCTGGTGGCGCGGGGCTGGATCAATTCGCGGCCAAAGCGGTGGCCGCGTTCGATCGCGATGATATTGACCCCGGCGCTTGCGCGCAGATCAAGCACTGCAAGCTGCCTGCCCGCCAATGGCGATCCGGGCGCGATGCGCAACCGGTGCGCGCGCGGCGCCAGCCCGTATTCTTCGACCCAACCCGCAAGCGCCGGGCGCGCGGCCACGGGTTCTGTCGCCTCGCGCCGCAAAAACCGCCGTGTCGCCAGCATATAAAGGATCGCCAGCCCCAGAATCGGAAGGCCAAAGGGCGCGAAGGCGAAAAAGGAAAACCCCTCATACCCGCGCCGCACCAATTCGCCCTGCACCACCAGATTGGGGGGCGTGGCCACCAGCGTCATCATCCCGCTGATCAATGCCGCAACCGACAGCGGCATCATCAGCCCGCTGGCTGCGATCCCCGCCCGGCGCGCGATCCGCAGCACGATAGGGATGAACAACGCGACCACCCCGGTCGAACTCATGAACGATCCAAGCCCCGCGACGATCACCATCAAAAGCGCGATCAGCCGCGCCTCGCTCGCACCCGCGCGTGCGCTTAGCCAATCGCCCAGCCGATGCGCAACGCCGGTGCGCACCAATGCCTCGCCAATCACGAAAAACGCGACGATCAGGATCACATTGGGATCGGAAAACCCCATCAGGGCTTCGGGCAGGGTGATGATGCCTGTCAATGGCAGCGCCACCATCATCATCAGCGCCACCGCATCCATGCGCGGGCGGTTGAGCGTGAACATCACGACAGCCGCCCCCAGCAGCACCAAAACCATGACCAGCGGAGACATCATTCAGGGCCTTTGCGTTTAATCGGGGCGAAAGTCACGGCGGCGCATGATCTGTTTTTCTGTTTCCATCACCACCAAGGCAACGACACCGAGCCCCACCAGCAGCGCGCCATCGGCGATGGTCATGGCGCGGGTCTGGAACAGATCCTGCATCACCGGCAGATAGGTAAAGGCAAGCTGGGCCACGATCACCACCGCTACCGCCCCCAGCACCGCCGGCGTGCCCGCCGCGCCGCGCAGCGAAAAGGAACTGGCATGCAGATAGCGGATATTGAACAGATAGAAGATTTCCAGCACCACGATCATGTTAACCACCATTGTGCGCGCCAGCTCCAGCTCATATCCGCGTGAGAGCGCATAGAAAAACACCCCCAGCGCCCAGATCAGGAACAGGGCCGATATGAATGCGATCCGCCACAGCAAAAAGGGTGACAACAGCCCCGCATGGGCCGGGCGCGGCGCGCGGCGCATCACGCCGGGTTCGGCCGCCTCGAACGCCAGCACCAGCCCCAGCGTCACCGTCAGCACAAGGTTGATCCACAGGATTTGTGCCGCCGTCATTGGCATGGCGAAATTGAACACGATCGCGGCAATCACCGTCAGCACCTCGCCGCCATTGGTGGGCAGCGTCCAGGCCACGACCTTGCGGATATTGTCATAAACGATGCGGCCTTCGTGGACGGATGCGACGATCGAGGCGAAATTATCGTCCATCAGCACCATTTGCGCGGCTTCCTTGGCGGCCTCGGTGCCTTTGCGGCCCATGGCGATGCCGACATCGGCCTGTTTCAGCGATGGCGCGTCATTGACCCCGTCGCCGGTCATGGCCACAACGGCGCCGCTGGCCTGCAATGCACGCACGATGCGCAGTTTATGTTCCGGGCTGGTGCGGGCGAAAACCGTGGTTTCATGCACGGCGCGGGCAAAATCTGGCTCGGGGATCGTGTCGAGATCCTGTCCGGTCAGCACCGATGGCACATCCCCCAGCCCCAGTTGGTGCGCAATCGCGGCGGCGGTGGCGGCGTGATCGCCGGTGATCATTTTTACCCCGATGCCCGCGCTTTGACATTCGGCAATGGCGGCGACGGCCTCGTCGCGGGGCGGGTCGATGAAACCCGTGATGCCCAGAAATCGCAGGCCTTGGGCCACATCATCGGGCGCAAGCGCGCCTTGGGTATCGGGCATGGGCTTCATGGCAAAGCCCAGCACCCTTTCGCCGCCCGCGCCGGCGGCGGCGATCTGATCGGACCAGTAATCGGCATTCAGCGCCGCATCCCCGTCGCCATCCGCCTGCGTGCCCGCCATGGCCAAAAGCCGCTCGGGCGCGCCTTTGATCAGCGCGACGCGCCCGCCGTCCGGCTGGTTGTGCAGCGTGGCCATATAGCGCGTGTCGGAATCAAACGGGATTTCGTCGCGCCGCGGCCAATCGCGGCGCAGCGTATCGGGGGCAAGCCCCGCCTTCATCGCCAGCGTGACCAGCGCGCCCTCCATCGGGTCGCCCTCGGCCAGCCAATCGCCGGCGCTTTCGCGCAGGCTTGCGTCATTGCAAAGAAGCCCGGTGGTGATCAGCATCAAGGCCGCCGCATCATCGGTGTGCAGGCGGTGATCGCCCGGCGCATAGCCCGAGCCATCGACCATGATCGTGCTGCCCGCGGTCACAACCCGGCGGGCCGTCATCTCGTTTCGGGTCAGCGTGCCGGTTTTGTCGGAACAGATGATCGAGACCGCGCCCAGTGTTTCCACCGCGGGCAGGCGGCGGATCACCGCATTGCGCCCGGCCATGCGC
>JBBAGE010000031.1:0-18107 GCA_041655055.1 Paracoccaceae bacterium | reverse complement strand
CCCGCCATTTCCAGCGTGGCACCCAGCGACAGGTAATGCATGGTGCCCGGCGCCGAAGTGGTCAGCGTCAGCCCGTCAAGCGCGGCGATGCGCTCTTCGATCGGCGCATCGGGGGCAACGCCCAGCCGCTCGACCGTTTTGGCGGAAAGGAAGATTTCATTGATCGGCCCGGTCAACACCGCGATGGCGCGCAGATTGGCACCCTCGGCGATCGCATCGGTGCCGGTGGTGGTGCCCACCTGGCAAAGCTCGACGGATTCCGACAGCAGCGCCGCGATGCAGTTGGGCGATGCGCCGCGCAGGTCGGTCACCGCGATGCGGATGCCGTTATTGCCGAAAACCGAATCATCGACGACGGCCATGATCAGCGGACCATGGGCAACCGAGGTCGAGGCGGTGGCGATTCTGACAGTGTCCAGATCCTGCGCCGCCGCCGGCGCGGCGAATACGGACAGGCCGAATGCAAGTGCATGTTTCGTCTTGTTCACGGTGTTCCTCCCTACAAGCAGCTTGGGGTCATCCGACAGGCCTCCCTCAGGCCACCGAATCCCCCGCAGAACAATTCTTACGGGACGCAGGTGAATGCGGCAAGGATTTTTCAACATAGCGAATGATATTCTCTATAAATGCAAAGATGCCCCCGCAAGCCATGGCCCGGCGGCGTGCCGATGCTGCGCGCGCAGCGTTGATCCCACATCGGGAACAAGTTCCCACACAGACTGTGTATAATGTGCGTAAAGAGGCGGCTGCGGCCGGTTGACGTGTGACATTTGCATGTTGACCTTCGTCGCATCCCGCATATGATGTCCAGACAAGTTTCGATCTTGTTTCGCGGAAGGAGACAACATGTCAAGCGATCAGCCCAGGCTGCCGGCGCCGGAATTGGTTGCCGACTGGATGGCGCGGCTCGACCGGCCCGACCTGTTGCAGGCTGCGCGCGCGCTCAAGCAGGCGGGCCATGGCGATCTGGTCTCGTTCTCGCCCAAAGTCTTTATCCCGCTTACGAAATTGTGCCGCGATACCTGTGGTTACTGCACGTTTGCGCATCCGCCGCGCAAGGGCGAGCGCGCCTTCATGCAGCCCGAAGAGGTGCTTGCCGTAGCCCGTGCGGGCGCGGCCGCCGGCTGCACCGAGGCGCTCTTCACGCTGGGCGAACGGCCCGAAGACCGCTACCGCGTGGTGCGCGAAGAGTTGGCCGAACTTGGCCACTCAACTACGCTGGAATACCTTGCGGCAATGGCCGAACTGGTGGCGAAGGAAACCGGGATGCTGCCGCATCTGAACGCGGGCGTGATGGCGGAGGCCGATCTGGCGCAACTGCGCAAGGTCAGCGTCAGTCAGGGGCTGATGCTGGAGGGCACGGCGCCGATCCTCCTGCAAAAGGGCGGCGCGCATTACGGATCCAAGGGCAAGATCCCCGCCGTGCGGCTGGAAACCACCGCCGCCGCCGGGCGGCAGGCGATCCCCTTTACCAGCGGCATCCTGATCGGGCTGGGCGAAAGCCGGGCCGAGCGGATCGAGGCGTTGCTGGCGATCGAGGCGCTGCACCGCGAATACGGCCATGTGCAGGAGATCATCGTTCAGAACTTCCAGCCGAAGCCCCGCACAAGGATGGCGAACGTCGCGCCCCCGCCGATGGAGGAATTGCTCTGGACCGCCGCCGCCGCCCGGCTGATCTTCGGCGCGGAGATGAATATACAAGTCCCGCCGAACCTGAGCTTTGAGCGCTTCCCCGAATTGCTCGCCGCCGGCATCAACGATTGGGGCGGCGTCTCGCCCGTCACGCCCGATCATGTGAACCCCGAAGCCCGCTGGCCCGCGCTTGATCACCTGCGCCGCGCCACCGAGGCCGCGGGCGCCACATTGGTGGCCCGCCTGCCGGTCTACCCCGCCCATATGGCCGATCTGCCCCGCTGGGTGGACCCTGCCCTGCACAAAGCCGCGATGCGCGCCGCCGATGCCGATGGCTGGGGCCGGGCAGATGCATGGGCCCCCGGCAAGGCCGGGATCGTGCCGCACCTCCCGCAAGCCCCCCGCCGCGCCACGCCCGAGGTGGATGCGATCATCGCCCGCGCCGCTGCGGGCGGCCGCCTGCAAGAGGCCGATATCGCCCGGCTCTTCCGCGCGCGCGGCCCGGAAGTGACGGCGATCACCAAGGCCGCCGATGCCCTGCGCCGCGAGGTCAGCGGTGATCTGGTCCGCTATGTGGTGAACCGCAACATCAACTATACCAACATCTGCGCTTATAAATGCGGCTTCTGCGCCTTTTCCAAGGGCAAGATGGCCGATCACCTGCGCGGCCGCCCCTACCTTGTGGATATGGACGAAATCAGCCGCCGCGCCGCCGAGGCGTGGGAGCGCGGCGCCACCGAGGTCTGTATGCAGGGCGGGATTCACCCCTCGTTCACCGGCCAGACCTATCTGGATCTTCTGGCCGCCGCCAAACGGGGCGCGCCGGGTATCCATGTCCATGCCTTCTCGCCGCTGGAGGTGAGCCATGGGGCCGAAACGCTGGGCCTTTCCATCCCCGCCTTCCTTGAGCGCCTGCGCGCCGCCGGGCTCGGCAGCCTTCCCGGCACCGCCGCCGAGGTGCTGACCGACCGCGCCCGCGCCCTGCTCTGCCCCGGCAAGCTCACCACCGCCGAATGGCTGGCCGTGATCGAGGCCGCCCATGGCGCCGGGCTGCGCACCACCTCCACCATCATGTTCGGCCATATCGATACGCCCGAGGATTGGGCCGCGCATCTGCTGGCGCTGCGCGATCTGCAGGCCCGCACCGGCGGCATCACCGAATTCGTCCCCCTGCCCTTCGTGCATATGGAGGCGCCGATGTATCACCGGGGCCAAGCCCGGCAGGGTCCGACCTTCCGCGAGGTGGTGCTGATGCACGCGGTGGCGCGGCTGGCGCTGCACCCGGTGATCCCGAATATTCAGGTCTCATGGTGCAAGCTGGGGGCCGAGGGGGTTCTGGCCACGCTGAACGCGGGCGTCAACGATCTGGGCGGCACGCTGATGAACGAAAGCATCTCGCGCGCGGCGGGCACCGAATTCGGGCAGGAACTGCCGCCTGCCGCGATGGAAGATCTGATCGCGCGCGCCGGGCGGCAGGCGGCGCAGCGCAGCACGCTTTACGGCCCGGTGCCGCCCGAACAGACCGCCCGCAGCCATATCGCCGCTGAGCTGGCGCCGCTGGTGAGCGGTGAGATCATGCCGCGCGGGCGCCATGTCGCCTGAACGCAAACAAAGGAAACATATATGACCGAGAAACAAACCATCGCCGTGATCGGCGGCACCGGGGCCGAGGGCGGCGGGATCGCGCTGCGGCTGGCCAATGCCGGGTATCCGGTGATCGTGGCCGGGCGCGACGGGGCGAAGGCCGCCGAGGCCGCCGCCGCGATCAATGCCGCCACTGGCGCGAATGCCACCGGCCTTCCCTCCGCCGAGGCGGCGGCGCAGGCGGATATCGTGATCCTCACCGTGCCCTATGCGGCGCAATCCGCCACCGCGCGGGCGCTGCGCGATCAGCTTCAGGGCAAGATCCTGATCGATGCCACGGTGCCGCTGATGCCGCCCAAGGTGGGCCGGGTGCAGCTTCCCGAAGGCGATAGCGCCGTGGCCAACCTTCAGGCCGAACTGGGCGACGGGGTCCGGGTGGTGGCGGCGTTTCAGAATGTCTCTGCACATCATTTGAAGGATCTGGCGCATGAGGTGGATTGCGACGTGCTGGTCTGCGCCGATGATGCGGAAGCGGCGGGCGTGACGGTGGCGCTGGCGGGCGCCATGGGTCTGCGCGCCTTTCATGCCGGGCCGGTGGCCAATGCCGCGGCGGTAGAGGCGCTGACCTCGCTGCTGATCTCGATCAACCGGCGCTACAAATCGCCCGGTTCGGGCATCCGCATCACCGGGGTCTGAGATGCAACTGACCATCACCGCCCTGCCCGATCTGCCGGAAATCCGGCCCGGCGATGATCTTGCCGCGCTGCTGGGCGCGGCGCTGGCGCGCGCGGAAATCGTGCCGCAGCCGGGCGATGTGCTGGCGCTGGCGCAAAAGATCGTCTCGAAGGCCGAAGGGCGGCTGGTGCGCCTTGCCGATGTCACGCCTTCCGCGCGGGCGGAGGAACTGGCGGCGCAGGCACACAAAGATCCGCGCGTGGTGGAACTGATCCTGCGCGAAAGCCGCGAGGTGCTGCGCTGCGTGCCCGGGGTGATCATCGTTCAGGATAACCGGGGATTCATCATGGCGAATGCCGGGATTGATGCCTCCAACGTGGGCGCGGATGATCAGGTGCTGCTGCTGCCCGAAGATGCGGATGCCTCGGCCCGCAGGCTCTCGGACGCGCTCGGGATGGCGGTGGTGATCAATGACAGCTTCGGGCGCGCGTGGCGGCTGGGCACCTGCGGCACCGCGATCGGGGTGGCGGGCATGCCCGCGCTTCTGGACCTGCGCGGCCAGCTCGACCGCCACGGCCGCCCGATGCAGACCAGCGAGCTGGCGCTGGCCGATGAGGTTGCGGCGGCCGCCTCGCTGATGATGGGGCAAGCGGATGAGGGCCGCCCGGCGGTGCATCTGCGCGGCGTGCCCGGCGTGCCCGGCAGGGGAAGTGCAGCCGATCTGGTGCGGCCCAAACATATGGATCTGTTTCGATGAAGATCGTGGCATTGGCCGGTGGCGTCGGCGGCGCGCGTCTGGCGCAGGGTCTGGCGCAATGCGAGGTGGATCTGACGGTGATCGTCAATACCGGCGATGATTTCACCCATCTCGGTCTGCGCATCTGCCCGGATCTCGATACCGTCACCTACACGCTCGCCGGCATCGCCAACCGCGAACAGGGCTGGGGCGTCGCGGACGAGACCACGGCGATGATGGACCAACTGCGGCTTCTGGGCGGAGAAGACTGGTTCCTGCTCGGAGACCGCGATCTGGCGCTGCACCTGATCCGCAGCCAGCGGCTTGCGGCGGGTGAACGCCTTTCGGGCGTGACCGCCAGCATCGCCGCGCGGCTGGGCATCGGGGCGCGGATCCTGCCGATGACGGATGATCCGGTAGCCACCATTGTGCAGACGCCGGGGGGCGAGATCGCCTTTCAGGACTGGTTCGTGCGCCAGCGCGCCGCGCCTTCGGTGACCGGCTTTCGTTTTGCGGGCATCGAGACCGCACGGCCCGCCCCCGTTGTGACGGAGGCCCTGCAAGCGGCGGATGCGATCATCCTGTGCCCCTCGAACCCGTTCATCTCGCTTGATCCGATCCTCGCCGTTCCGGGCCTGCGCGAAGCGATCCCGGAGGTGCCGGTGATCGCCGTCTCGCCCATCATCGGGGGGCAGGCGGTGAAGGGCCCCGCGGCGCAGTTGATGCGCGATCTGGGGCATGAGGTCTCGCCCGCGGGCATTGCCGCGCATTACGCCGGGCTGCTCACCGCCATGGTGATCGACGATGCGGATGCAGAGCTTGCCGCGCGGCTGCCGGTGCCCGCGAAGGTGACGCAGACGCTGATGAAATCCGATGCGGATCGCGCGGCCGTGGCCCGCGCCTGTCTTGAGATGGCCTCATGGACATCCTGATCCCCTGCAAAAGCTTCCGGTGCGGGAAATCGCGCCTCGCGGCGGTGCTGACGGCGCCAGCGCGCGAGGCGCTTTGCCGCGAGATGCTGGAGCGGACGCTCACCGCATTGCAAGGGATCGAGGCCCGCATCGCCATCGTGACCGATGATAGTGAGGTCGCGGCGCTGGCCCATGCCCATGGCGCGATAACGCTTCCCGATCCGGGGCGCGGGCTCAACCCTGCGCTGCGGGCGGGGGCCGATTTGCTGGGCGGCGATGCGCCGCTGGTGATCCTGCCCACCGATCTGCCGGGGCTGACCGCCGCCGCGCTGCTGGCCGCCGCCGCCCGCCCCGGGATCACGCTGGTGCCCGACCGGCACGATGACGGCACCAACCTGCTGGTGCTGCCCGCCGCCGCGCGGCGCGATTTCGCCTTCGCCTACGGCCCCGGCAGCCTTGCCCGCCACATGGCCGAGGCCGCGCGGATCGGCCAGCCGCTGACCATCCACCATGACGAAACACTCGCCATGGATATCGACACCGGCGCGGATCTGGCCGCCTGGCCTGATGCCCCGGAACCCAATGGAAACCCGAAAACCACCAAACGAGGGAGCGAAGATGCAGCCGCATGAAATCGTGAAATATGCCGTCAACGTGAATCAGTTCACCCATCTGGATGATTTCCAGGGGATGATCGAGTTCATCACCACCGCCGAGGCCGAAGGCTATGACAAGGTCCGCTTTGTCGACCATATCGTCGGCGTCGATGTTACCAAACACCCCGAAATGCCCTATACGCCCTATACGGCGGAATCGAGCTTCAACGAAGTCTTTACCCTGATGGCCTATCTTTGCCATCTGACCAGCAAGGTAAAGCTGGTGACCGGCGTTCTGGGCCTGCCGCAGCGCCAGACTGCGCTGGTGGCGAAACAGGCGGCGATGATCGATACGCTTTCGGGCGGGCGGATGCTGCTGGGCGTCGGGCTGGGCTACAACCAGCCCGAGTTTGCCGCGCTCGAGACCGAATTCAAGACCCGCGCCCGCCGGTTCGAGGAGCAGGTGCATGTGCTGCGGCTGCTCTGGACCGAGGATGTCGTGGAATTCAAAGGCGATTTCCATGACCTGCAGCATGTGAACATCCGCCCGAAGCCGATCCAGCGGCCGATTCCGATCTGGATCGGCGCCGGGCGCACCGAAAGCCCGGTGCCGCCGGATGTGGTGCTGAACCGGATCGGCCGCATCGGCGATGGCTGGTGCCCGCTGTTCCAGATCGCGCCGGGGGATGAAACGCTCGATGCCGCCGCGCAAGAGGCGATCGCCAAGGTGAATGACGCCGCCACCGCCGCCGGGCGTGATCCCGCGAGCATCCAGCTTGAGCTGGGCTATTACCCCGATGGCAAATCGCGCGAACAGGTCACATCCGAAATTGCGGCGCTGCACGCATTGGGTGCGCAGCACATCCATATCCGCTTTTCCGGCAAGACCGCGCCGGAACAGATTTCGAGCCTGAAGCGCTTCCGCGACCTGATCGCCTGACGAAAACGGGGCGGGCGGGCATATTCTGCCCGCCTCGGCCCACATTCTCATCTAAAAATGATGTTCTCTATATAGATAATTTCTTGCCACAACAGGAAAAGCGGTGGTAGGATTCGGCGTGGCGCCGCCAAGAGTTTCGCGCGCCCGTTTATGTTCTGGGAGGATATCATCTTGACCAATACTTGGCTCGCCCGCGGCATGATGGCCGCAGCGGGGGTTGCTTCGGCCACCCTTCTTACTGCCCCGGCGATGGCCGAAGATACGCAGGTTCGTATCGGCTATTCCACGCTGTTCAACACCGGCTTTCACCTTTACATGGCCGATGTCGCGCCCGAATTCTATAATGCGCACGGGCTTGACGTGCGGCCGGTGGACATGCGCGCCAATGCGGCCAACTGCATCGCGGCGTTGCTGTCGAATGATGTGGATATGTGCTCGGTTTCGGCGCCGACCGGTGTTTTTGCGGGGGTCGAAGGTGCGCCGATCAAAGCGGTCGCAGTTTTGCAGGGTCCGCTTGCAGAGATCTTTGTAACAAGCGCTGCCGCCGAGGCCACGGGCGTTGCCATTGATGCCCCGGTGAACGAGCGCGTCGCGGCGCTGGAAGGCATGAGCCTGGTGACCAGCGCACCCGGCACCCTCTATTACAACATGCTTGAACAGATGTTTCGCGATGCGGATATGAGCATGAGCGCCATCAGCTATCGCACTCTGGTCGATCAGGTTGCGATGCGCGAAGGGCTTGCCAACAACTCGTTCCAGTCTGCGCTTTGGAGCGGCGGCGCCTTTGCCGATCTGGAAGCGACCGACCAGATTGTGAGCTGGATCAGCGTCCCGCGCGGCGATCTGCCTGCGCTGGCGGAACTTCCGACGGTGACGGTCTTTGCTTCGGAAACCTGGCTTGCCAATAACCCCGGCAAAGAAGAAAACCTCCACGCGGCCTTCGTCGATATTATCGCGGCCCTGCGCGCCGAACCCGAGCGTTATTCCCGCGATCTGAAGAACGTCGCCTACGAAGAGATGGATGACACGATCTGGGATGCCGCCTATGCAGTGGGCATCGCCTCGCTCTGGGAAACCGCCACTGCTACGGAGCAGGGCTGGAACGATTTGCTGGACATGCAGAAATCCAATAACCCGGATGCGGATTTCAGCGCCGCCGCCTTTGAAACCATGGTGCTGCCCGTCGCACGTGGCGAATGAAACAATAAGGGCCCGTCGCGCGACGGGCCCGAATTGCACGGGAAAGGCGGCCTTCGGGCCGCCTTTTTCATGACGCCGCGCGCAACCCCGCTTCGTCGGCCCGGATCGCGTCCGAAATCTTTTCGGCAACCATCATCACCGGCATATTGGTATTGGCCGAGGGCACCGAGGGAAAGATCGACGCATCACAAACCCTGAGCCCATCGATGCCGCGCACCCGGCCGGTTTCATCGGTTACCGCCATCGGATCGCCCGCAGCGCCCATCCGGCACGAACAGGACGCGTGCCAGATACCGGCCACAGATTCGATGATGAAATCCTCAAGCGCTTCGTCATCGCGCAGGCAGGTTTCAAAATCATGGCGCGACATGACGAAATTGCGCAGCAACGTATCGCGCACCACGCCCGGCCCATCAAGGAATGCTGCAAGCGCCCCGGTCAGCATCTTGTTGCGGGTGTTGACCACCCCCACCTGCCGCGCCCGGTCGGTATAGCTGGCGGGGAATGGCGTGGTGGCCACCTTGCGCATCGCCGCGCTCATCTGCAGCTTGGCCATCAGATGAAAGCCCTCTTTCAGACGCTCAAGATCGCGCCGGTCCGAGAGCAGGCGGAAATCCACATCGGGCGAAACCCGTGGATCAGCCGAGGCGAGTTTCACCGCCCCGTCGCGCGAAAAGGTTTTGTTGACCCAGACGGTCAGCGCCCCAAGCTGTGCGCCCACTGCATGCCATGCGGTGCGGCTGCCCGCGCCCAGAAACATATCGCCCGGGGGCGCATCGGCGATGCCCGATGTATAGCGCAGCCCCACCTGCACATGGCGCCCGGTCTGACCATCCATCCGCGCATCGCGGCGCATGAACGAACCCAGCGCGATCTGCGGATGGTCCATCAGCCCGCGCCCGACACCGGCCAGCGACACCCGAGGCGTGATCCCCAGATCGCGCAGATCGGCCGCAGGCCCGATGCCTGCACGCAAAAGCATCGCGGGCGAATGGATCGCGCCCGCCGACAGCACCACTTCGCGCGCGCTCAGCGCCTTGGTCCCGGTGCCCTGCCGGATGGTCACGCCTGTGCAGCGCAGCCCGTCGAAAGTCAGCCCCTCGACCTCGGTATCGGTCAGCACCTGCAAATTGGGCCGCGCGCGGGTTTCGGTATCAAGATAGGCCGTGGCGGCGGACACGCGATGTTCATCGACATTGTTATGGACAAGCGAGAACCAGCCATCACCCCAATCGCCATTCTGATCGGCCAGTTCTGGATAGCCCAGTTCGGACAGGCCCTCTGCCACCGCCGCCTGATGCCCGGACCATTGCGAACGCGGAATGCGGCGCACCTTGATCCGCCCCTCGCTGCCGTGATTGGGGCCGGGGAAATCCAGATCGGTCTCGACCTTGCGGAAATAGGGAAACACCCCGTCCCAGCCCCAGCCTGCGGCGCCCAGTTCCTCCCAATCGGTATAATCCGACGGCACGCCCCAATTGGCCATCTGGCCATTGACGGTCGAGCCCCCGCCGAGGATGCGCGCCTGCGCATAGGCCCGGCGCACGGCGCCTTCGGTGCTGTTATGCCCGCCGCGCCCGATAGAGCGCACCTGCAACGCGGGCCACAGGTAATCCGGGTTGATATATGCCTTGCCCGGATAGGCGGCGCGCAGGTCATCGGGCATGTTGGCAGCCGTCACATCGCGCCCCGCCTCGATCAAAATAACCCGGCGGGCCGGATCTTCTGACAGGCGATGTGCAAGCACGCAACCGGCCGATCCACCCCCTACAATAATGTAATCGCTATCCATCTGAGTCCTCCCTCAAATTCGTCATACAGAAAAACAATCGCTATTGGAAATACTTCTTGCATATATTCGCATTTCCACACTAGCTTTCGCGCAACAAAGGAGAATGTCATGCCAGCGACGGATCTGATCATCGTCGGCGCCGGTTTTGCCGGGCTTTATATGCTGCATCAGGCGCGCAAACTCGGCCTGCGGGCCCGCGCGTTCGAGGCCGGGCCCGATGTGGGCGGCACATGGTTTTGGAACCGCTATCCGGGCGCGCGCTGCGATGTGGAAAGCCTTGAATATGCGTATTCTTTCCTGCCCGAGCTGGAAACCGAATGGCGCTGGACCGAGCGTTTCGCCACCCAGCCCGAAATTCTGCGCTATGTGAATCATGTGGCCGACAAGCTGGATCTGCGCAGCGGGTTTCAGTTCAACACCCGCGTGGCCGATGCCCGCTGGAACGAAGATACCGGCCAGTGGAGCGTGCGCGCGGGCGATGAAACGGTTTCGGCCCGCTATCTGGTGCTGGCGACCGGTTGCCTTTCGTCGGCAACCGCACCGGATTTCCCCGGTCAGGCCGATTTCAACGGCACGATTCTGCATACCGGGCAGTGGCCGCAGACCCCGCCCGATCTGGCTGGCAAACGCGTGGGCGTGATCGGCACCGGATCATCGGGGGTGCAGGTGATCCCGGAACTGGCGAAACAGGCCGGCCATCTGACGGTGTTCCAGCGCACCCCGCATTTCTGCGTGCCGGCCCGCAACAAACCGCTGACCGAGGAACAAATCGCCCATTGGCAGGCGAATTTTCCCGAATTGCGCCGCCGCGCCAAGCAAGAAACCCGCACCGGCTGGCTGGCCGATATGCCCAAAGTCCCGGCCCTGTCGGTGGACGAAGACACGCGGCGCAAGGAATATGACTGGCGCTGGGAAAAGGGCGGCGGCAATTTCCTTTATGCCTTCACCGATATCGGCAGTGACGAGGCCGCGAATGCCACCGCCGCCGATTATGTCCGCGCGCGTATCCGCGAAGCCGTGAGCGACCCGGAAACCGCCGAAAAGCTGATCCCCCACGGCTATCCGATCGGGGCGAAGCGGATCACCGTGGGCACGGATTTCTACGAAACCTTCAACCGCGCGAATGTGACGCTGGTGGATGTGGCCGCGGACCCGATCACCGGGTTTAACGCCGCAGGCGTCGTGACCGAGGCGGCTGAATATCCGCTGGATGTGATCGTGCTGGCCACCGGGTTCGATGCGCTGACCGGCTCGATCCTGCGGGTGGGGGTAAACGGCCCGGCGGGCGATCTGGCCGATGTCTGGGCCGATGGCCCGGCATCGATGCTGGGCATCATGATCAGCGGTTTTCCCAATCTGTTTACCATTACCGGGCCGGGCAGCCCCTCGGTTCTGTCCAATGTGCTGGGTTCGATCGAACAGCATGTGGAATGGATCTCGGACCTGCTGGCATATATGCAGGCAGGCGGGCTCACCCGGGTTGAGGCCGATGCAGATGCGCAGGCCGAATGGGTCGCGCATTGCGCCGAGGTCGCGGGCAAGACACTGATGGGGCGGGCCAATTCGTGGTATATGGGTGCGAATGTGCCCGGCAAACCGCGCGTATTCCTGCCCTATATCGGCGGCGTCGATACCTATCGGCGTCATTGCAACCGCATCGCCGAGGCCGGCTATACCGGATTTACCTTTGACGCTGCTGCCCCGGCAGCAAAAATCGCCTGAATACGGAGCGACAGATGACACAGCAATTCACCCTTCCGCCCTTTCCCGAAATTCCGTGGCTGGCCTCTGGCCCGCGCCAGTTGTTGATCGGCGGCAAATGGCAGCCCGCCCGTTCGGGCGAAACGCTGACCACCCATGATCCCGCCACCGGCCGCGCGCTGGCCGAAGTGGCCGCAGGCGATGCAGGCGATATCGATCTGGCCGTGGCCGCCGCGCGTGCCGCGCTTTCGGGCCCATGGGCGCGGACCAAACCGTTCGAGCGGCAGGAAATGATCCTGCGTCTGGCCGAACTGGTGGACAAGCATTACGAAGAACTGGCCCTGCTCGATTGCCTTGAAATGGGTGCGCCGATTTCGCATCTGTTGCCGCGCAAGCGTCGCGCCATCGGGCTGTTGCGCTATTATGCCGGTGCAACCACGATGCTGGCGGGCGAAACGATCGAAAATTCGGCCCCCGCGGGCACGTTCCTGACCTATACCCGCAAGGAGCCCATCGGCGTTGTGGGCGCGATCATTCCGTGGAACGCGCCGATCACCTCGGCCATCTGGAAAGTGGCGCCGGTGCTGACGACCGGCTGCACAATGGTGCTCAAACCCTCTGAGGAAGCATCGCTATCGAGCATCCGTCTGGGCGAGCTGATTCAGGAAGCGGGCATCCCCGATGGCGTCGTCAATATCGTAACCGGCTTTGGCCGCGCCGCGGGTGCCCCGCTGGCTGAACATCCCGATGTCAACAAGATCGCCTTTACCGGTTCGGCAATGACCGGGCAGGCGATCGCGCGCGCCGCGGCCGGCAATCTGAAAAAGGTCACGCTGGAGCTGGGCGGCAAATCCCCCAATATCGTGTTCAACGATGCCGATCTGGACCGCGCGGCCGAAGGCGCGGCCAATGCCGTCTTTTCCAACAGCGGCCAGATTTGCAACGCAGGCACCCGGCTTTTCGTGCAAGAAGGCGTGGCTGCCGATTTCGCCCGGCATGTGGCGGAACTGGGGGCGAAACTGCGGCTGGGCCATGGGCTTGATCCTGAAACCCAGCTTGGGCCGCTTGTGTCGCGCGGGCAATATGACAAGGTGAAAGACTATCTGGATCAGGGCCGCGCACAGGGGGCCACGCCGATTTCGGGTGGGGCTGCACTGACCGATGGCGGCTTTGCCGACGGCTATTTCATCCCGCCCACCGTCTTTACCGATGTGCAAGATGACATGTCCATTGCGCGCGAAGAAATCTTTGGCCCGGTGCTGTCGGTGCTGACCTTTCGCGACGAAGAAGAACTTGTGCGCCGCGCCAATGATACGATCTATGGCCTTGCTGCCAGGGTCTGGACCGAAAATGTCGGGCGCGCGCATCGGATCGCAGCAGCCGTGCAGGCCGGCACGGTCTGGGTCAATACCTATCATATGACCGATGTGAACATCCCCTTTGGCGGCTATGGCATGAGCGGCTATGGCCGCGAATCCGGCCGCGAATCTTTGGAAGAATATCTCCAGACCAAGGCCGTCTGGGTGCGCACGGATTAAACAGATGGGGGCGGCTTTGGCCGCCCCGGTTACAAGGAGCCCTGAATGACACAGACACTTTCTGGCAAAGTGGCGCTTGTGACCGGCGCCGCAAGCGGCATGGGGGCCGCAATCGCCCGCCGTCTGGCACATGCCGGCGCACAGGTGATCGCCGCCGACCGCGCCGCCTTTGACACCGCCCCCCTGCCCGGCTGCCGCCACCAGCATCTGGACGTAACCGATGAGGCCAGTTGGCAAGAGACCATGGCCAGTATCGAGGCCACTGAGGGCAGGCTGGATATTCTGGTCAACAACGCCGGTGTGCTGCGCGTGGCCCCCCTGCCCGAAACCACCCGCGAGATGTTTGACGAAGTGGTATCCATCAACCAGACCGGGGTTTTCCTCGGGATGAAGGCGGCATTCGCGCTGCTGTCGCGCCAGGGCGGCAGCATCGTGAATATGTCGTCCACCGCCGGGCTCAAGGCGGCGGCCAATCATGTGGCCTATGTGGCGTCTAAATTCGCCGTTCACGGCATGACCAAAGTGGCCGCGATCGAATTCGGCCCGCATGGTATCCGCGTGAATTCCATTCATCCGGGGCTGATCGATACACCGATGGTCCAACCCTTTCACCCCGCGGGCGTCGCCGCCTTTGCCCCGCGCCAATTGCTTGACCACATCGGCCAGCCACAGGATGTGGCGGAAATGGTGGCCTTTCTTGCCTCGGATGCGGCACGTTTTTCCACCGGCGCGGAATTTATCTGCGATGGCGGCTATCTGACGGGCGGGCGCTGATGGAGCGCGCGTTTTCCGGGCAGATTGCCTTTGTTACCGGCGGGGCCTCGGGCATTGGCGCCGCCGTTTGCCGCCAGTTGATTGCCGCAGGCGCGCAGGTGGCCGTGGCCGACCGCGATGGCGCCGAACTGCTCGCGGCCGAGCTTGGGCCGAATGCGCTGGCCCTTACGCTCGATGTCACCGACCGCGCCGGGGTGCAGGCCGCCGTGGACGCCTGCGTCGCCCATTTCGGCGGGCTGCATCTGGCGATCAACAGTGCCGGCATCGGGGCCGCACGCCATGATCTGGCCGATCTGCCGCCCGATGAATGGGATCGGATGATTGCGGTTAATCTGACCGGCGTGTTCAATTCCATGCGCGCGGAAATCCCGCCGATCCTTGCGGCGGGCGGCGGGGCGATCGTGAATATCGCCTCGATCTGCGGGCTGGTGGCGGTGGCGGGCACCGGGGCCTATACCGCGTCCAAACATGCGGTGATCGGGCTGACCAAGGCCGCAGCGCTCGATTATGCCGGGCGCGGTATCCGCATCAATGCGCTTGCGCCAGGCTTTGTCGATACCCCGCTGCTGGCCGGCCGGCCCGCCGAGATCCGCGATGCGCTTGCCGCCCAGCACCCCGTGGGCCGACTTGCGAGCGCCGATGAGATTGCGCAAGCCGCGCTTTACCTGCTGGGCAGCGGTGCAAGTTTTCTAAGTGGCACCACCCTGACCGCCGATGGCGGCTATACCACCCGATAGGAGCAAAAAATGACGACGCCGGAAACCCAACTCCGCCGCCTGCAAGACCGCGAAGAATTGCGCGCCCTGATCGGGCGCTATGCCATCGCGATCGATACCCGCGACTATGCCACCGTGGCCCAATGTTTCACCCGCGATGGCGCCTTTGACCGCATTGGCGCGCCGCTTACATCTGGCCGCGACGCGGTCGTGGCGCTGTTTCGCGAATTGCACAGCACCGCCGGCCCCTCGCTTCATGCCAACCACGACAGCGTGGTCACATGGTCCGATGATCCCGACAGCGCCAGCGGCATTGTCGTCTGCCACGCCGAAACCTCGGATGCCCAAGGGATGAAGATCGCCGCGATCCGCTATCACGACCGCTATGCCCGCGAAGATGACCAATGGCGCTTTGCCGCGCGTCAGTTGGAAATGGTCTATCAGGTGCCGGTCAGCGAATACGCCGGGGCACTGCGCCGCGCCGAATAAACCCCCCTTGTCCAGATCAGATAGCGCGGCCCGGTTTGCCGCGCCGAATAAACGCTTGGCGCATATGCCGGGCGGTCAGATCGTTGATCAACCAGATTCGCGCGCAGATTCCGCCGCCGCTTTGGCCGGGCTGGGTGCAACATCACGGGTCGTGGAAAAATATCGAGGGCAAGGACACGCGCAGGCTTTTTCGTGCCGCGCGCGCCTTGCGGCTGCCGTTGGCCGAGGCGCTGGGCCTGCCGGCGGATGCGATCCCGTTTCAGCGCAGCCGGGCCACGGCGACCCGGATCTTTCAGCTTGCGCAGGTTTTGGGGCTCTGAGTCTGGCGCGATAGTGGCATTTTCAACACGGCTGGCCGCTGCCTTTATGGGCCGGGGGCGGCGGCGGCGGATTTTGTTGAAAATTTTAACTCCGCCGTTAACCATTTATTAATACCTTTACGATCCGCACCTTAAATCAGGAGGAATACCATGAAGCGCATTCTTGTTTCGGCCGCTGCCGCGTCGTTCGTCGCGGGCTCTGCTCTGGCCGGTGGCTATACCCCGCCCGTCGTTGAAGCGCCGATCATTACGCCGGTGGCACCCATTGCCGTGTCGGACTGGACCGGGTTCTATGCCGGTCTGCAATATGGCACCGGGACTGCAGAACCTGCAACGCTTGGCGACCCCCTCGACGATACAGATTTCGACGCCTATGGTGTCCACGCAGGCTATCTGCATGATATGGGCACGTTCGTTCTGGGCGCCGAACTCGATTACAACAATGTCGATCTCGACGGTCTCGATTTCGATTCGGATATGATCCGTCTGCGCGCCCGCGGCGGTTACGATATCGGCCGGGTAATGCCTTATCTGACCGCGGGTGTGGCCCGTCTTTCGGTTGACACCGGCGCTGTCTCATACACGGAAACCGGCATGACCTATGGTATCGGCGTTGATTTCAAAGCGACCGAGCGTTTTACCGTCGGGCTGGAATACAGCCGGCAGGATTTCGATAATTCGGATGATTCCGGTTACGAAGTCGATGCCGACATGATCCAGCTTCGCGCATCCTATCGGTTCTGATCCAACGAAGCAGAACTGGAAAAGGCGGCCCGTTCGGGTCGCCTTTTGCATTACCCCTTTCGCGCGGCCTCGATCGCGGCCACGTCAATCTTTTTCATCGTCAGCATCGCGGCAAAGGCACGCTCGGCGGCGGGTCCGCCTGCGGCCATGGCCTCGGTCAGCACGCGCGGGGTGATTTGCCAGGAAATGCCCCATTTGTCGCGGCACCAGCCACATTCGCTTTCCTGCCCGCCATTGCCGACAATCGCATTCCAGTAGCGGTCAGTTTCGACCTGATCCTCGGTCGCGATCTGAAAGGAAAACGCCTCGGAATGGGTAAAGGCCGTGCCGCCATTCAGCCCGATACAGGGCATGCCCGCCACGGTGAATTCCACGGTCAGAACATCGCCCTTTTTGCCCGAGGGAAAATCGGCAGGCGCGCGGTGGACGGCAATCACCGCGCTGTCGGGAAAAGTATCCGCGTAAAAGCGCGCGGCAGCCTCGGCATCCTTGTCATACCACAGGCAGATCGTGTTCTTGGCCATGGGTGATCCTTTCGATGGCGGGCTCATTTTTCGGGGCCGACGATGGCAAACCAGGCGCCCTGCGGATCCTGGGCCACGGCGATCCAGACGGGGCCGGGCACTTCGACCGGACCCTGATGGATGCTGCCCCCGGCTGCGCGGATCGCATCCACCTGGGCGCCGATCGGGCCGTTCGCGCCGAAATAGGGCAACCAGGCCGGCACCGGCGCATCATTCAGCCCCATCATCGCGCCGATATCGCGGCCATCGCGGCTGAAAAGCTGATAGGTGCCCATCGCGCCCATATCCATCGCCGCGCCCTTGGCCCAGCCAAAAAGCCCGGCATAGAATCCAAACGCCGCTTGCGGATCGGTGGACATCAATTCGTGCCAGTTGCCATGGCCGGGTTTGCTTTGGTCAAACGCCCCCGTGCCGGTCGCGGCCTTGGCGCGGTCTGCATCGCTCATCTGGCGCATGTCGGGCTGAAGGATGCCGAAAACCGCACCCTGCGGATCGGCCAGCAGCGCATAGCGCCCGGTGCCGGGGATATCATCGGGGCCCTTAAGGATGCGCCCGCCGGCCGCCGTGCAATCGGCAGCGCTTTGGTCGCAATCATCCACCGCGAAATAGATCAGCCAGTTCGGCGGGGGGCTGCCCTCTTGGTCCGCAAGCGGCATCAGCCCCGCCACGTTATCGCCGCCCCTTTGCGCAAGGCGGTAATCAAAGCCCGCATCGCCATCGGTGATCTCCCACCCCAGAATGCGCGCGTAAAACGCGCCGGCCGCATCCAGATCGGGCGTGCCGAGTTCATACCAGCACGGATTGCCTTGATAGCGCATGGTGACCTCCTGTTGCCCGGCTGTGCGGGTTATTTTGCGTCGGAATCAAAGATCGGCTCGAACCCGCCCCAGATCATGCGCATCCCGTCAAAGGGCATGTCGGGGAAATCCTGCCCCTCCGTCTCGGCCTCCATCGCGCGCGCGGCGGCATCGCAGGTTTCGCGGTCGGGCCAGGCATTCCAGCTAAACACCGGCACTTCGCCCGGTTCGGCCTTGGCGGCGCGGTAGAAATCGGTTTTCTCGCCCCGGGGGACATCCGCGCCCCAGGTCTCGGTGATGCCCAGCGCGCCCTTGGGGGCAAAAGCGGCGTCCCAGGCCTCGCGCGCCATGGTGATATAGGCGTCTTTGTTTCCCTCGGGCACGGCCAGCGCGAAGCCTTGGATATAGCCCGCGCCCCGGTCGGTTCCGGCGCTGAAT
>JBBAGE010000030.1:0-18111 GCA_041655055.1 Paracoccaceae bacterium | reverse complement strand
AGATGGCCGTGATCGTGGATGAGTTCGGCTCGCTCGAAGGGATCGCCACCTCGACCGATATTCTCGAAGCGATTGCCGGCGAATTCCCCGATGAGGGCGAGGCCCGGCTGGTCGCGGAAAAAGAGCCCGATGGCGCCTGGCTCGTGGATGGCTGGATCGATATTCGCAAGGCTTCGAACCTGCTTGATGTCGATCTTGAGGATGAGACCGAGCGCTATTCCACCCTCGCCGGCTATATCCTGTGGCAACTGGGCCGCCTGCCCGCCGAAGGGGCCAAAGTGCGCGCCGGCGGGCTGGAATTCGAAGTCGTGGCGCTTGATGGCCGCGCCATCGAAAAAGTGCGCGTGCGCAACGTCGATCCGGTGCAGGCCACCGGCTGACCCCTTCCGTCCGGGCGCAACACGCGCGCCCGGACGATGGCTTATTCCACGATGATCGTGGTGATGGCTGATTGCGGCGGTTCCGAATGATCCCGCACCAGCATTTCATAGCTGCCCTTGCGCGGTGGATAGAAACTCATCCGCGCGCTGCCCGCTTCATCATTCAATCACGTTGAACGACAGGCCCTGCATGTAAATCTCGATGTCGCTTATCCTGACCACGCGCAGATGGATATTGTCCACCAGGCCGGGCGATTCAAAGAAGCTGGCCGCATCGTCTTGTGCATCCGGACAAACCAGATTGAACCGGTAATAGCCGCCCCGGGCGAGCCGGACCCGACGATGCCCGACTCTTCTGCAATTGCCGCTAAGTTTGCCAGCCCAGGCACGCCAGCGGCGGCGAATGCCGCCGCATAAAACAAAACCTATGCTGCCTCGGTCTGGTCGGCGGGGGTGTAGTTCAGGATCGGGCTCAGCCAGCGCTCGGCCACTTCCAGTTCCATCCCCTTGCGCGCGGCATAATCTTCGACCTGATCGCGTTCGACCTTGGCCACGCCGAAATAATAGGCGTCCGGATGCCCGATATAAAGCCCCGACACCGACGATCCCGGCCACATTGCCATGCCTTCGGTCAGGGCCACACCGGTCGCAGCCTCGGCATCGAGCAGGCGAAACAGCGTCAGCTTTTCGGTGTGATCAGGCTGGGCCGGATAGCCGGGCGCGGGCCGGATACCGCGATACGGTTCGGCGATCAACTCCTGCGGCGTATAGGTTTCATCCGGGGCATAGGGCCAGAATTCCCGCCGCACCCGCGCGTGCATCAACTCGACAAAGGCTTCGGCAAAGCGGTCTGCCAGCGCCTTGACCAAAATCGAGGAATAATCGTCATTCGCGCGCGCGAAACGATCGGCGATCTCGATTTCCTCGCTGCCGGAGGTGACGACAAAACCGCCGACATAGTCACGCCGGCCGATCGGCGCGACGAAATCGGCAAGCGCCGCATTGGGCCGCCCGTCGCGTTTCGTCACCTGTTGGCGCAATGTATGCAGCATGGCCAGTTCCTCGGCCCGGTCTTCGCCGGTATAAAGCCGAATGTCATCGCCCGCGGCATTGGCCGGCCAGAAACCGATCACCGCGCGCGGATGGAACCATTTTTCCTTGATGATCTGCGCCAGCATCGCCTGGGCATCAGCAAAAAGCTGACGCGCCGCGGCGCCTTGTTTTTCATCCTCAAGAATGCGCGGATAGACGCCTTTCATTTCCCATGTCTGAAAAAACGGTGTCCAGTCGATATAGCTGGCGATTTCGGCCAAATCCCAATCGTCAAACACCCGCGTGCCAAGAAAGGCCGGCGCCGGCGGTTCATAATCCGACCAGTCGATCCGCACCGCATTGGCGCGCGCATCCGCAAGGCTGAGCCGCTTTTTCGCGCGTTCGGCCCGCGCGTGGCTTTCGGCAACCTTTTGATATTCGGCCTGAATTTCGTTGATATAGGGGCCTTTTTGTTCGGATGACAACAAGGCCGACACAACCCCGACCGCGCGGCTGGCATCGATCACATAGACCGCCTGCCCCCGGTCGTAACGCGGGTGGATCTTGACCGCGGTATGGACCCGGCTGGTCGTTGCCCCCCCGATCAGCAGCGGCAGATCAAAACCTTCGCGCTCCATTTCCGAGGCGACATGCATCATTTCATCAAGCGAGGGCGTGATCAGCCCCGACAGCCCGATGATATCGGCCTGATGTTCCCGCGCGGCTTCGAGGATCTTGTTCGCAGGCACCATCACCCCAAGATCGATGATTTCGTAATTATTACAGGCCAGAACGACACCGACGATATTCTTGCCGATATCATGAACATCGCCCTTGACCGTCGCCATCACCACCCGCCCGGCGGATGAGCGGCCTTCGCCGCCCAGCAATTGCTTTTCTTCCTCCATATAGGGCAACAGAACCGCCACGGCCTGTTTCATCACCCGCGCGGATTTGACCACCTGCGGCAGGAACATCTTGCCTGCGCCAAACAGATCGCCCACGACGTTCATCCCCGCCATCAACGGGCCTTCGATCACATGCAGCGGGCGTTCGGCAGCGGCGCGCGCCTCTTCGGTGTCGGCCTCGATGAATTCGGTGATGCCATTGACCAGCGCATGTTCCAGCCGCTTTTCGACCGGCCAGTCACGCCAGCCCATGTCGCGTTCCTTGGCCTCGCGCGCGCCGGTGCCC
Source organism: Paracoccaceae bacterium (assembly GCA_041655055.1). Lineage (GTDB taxonomy): Bacteria > Pseudomonadota > Alphaproteobacteria > Rhodobacterales > Rhodobacteraceae > JBBAGE01. The sequence continues at coordinate 15,505 of JBBAGE010000030.1, read as the reverse complement.
TTGTAGTTTTCAGCCAGATCCAGCAGCCGTTCGGTCGCATCAGAGCGGCGGTTGAGCACGACATCTTCGCAGGCATCGCGCAGTTCCGGATCAATGGAATCGTAAACCGCCAATTGGCCGGCGTTCACGATACCCATATCCATGCCCGCTTGAATCGCGTGATAGAGAAATACCGCATGCATCGCCTCGCGCACCGGCTCATTGCCGCGAAACGAAAAGCTCAGATTCGACACCCCGCCCGACACATGCACATGCGGCAGATCGGCCCGAATGCGGCGCGTGGCCTCGATGAAATCGACGCCGTAATTGTCATGTTCCTCAATCCCGGTCGCCACGGCAAAGACATTGGGATCAAAGATGATATCTTCGGGCGGAAAGCCCACTTCCTGGGTCAGCAGGCGATAGGCGCGGGCGCAGATTTCGACCTTGCGATCCTCGGTATCCGCCTGGCCGGTTTCGTCAAAGGCCATCACCACCACCGCCGCGCCATAAGCCCGACACAGCCGTGCGTGGTGCAAAAACGCGGCCTCGCCCTCTTTCATGGAAATCGAGTTTACGATCGCCTTGCCCTGAACGCATTTCAGCCCGGCCTCGATCACTTCCCATTTCGAGCTGTCGATCATCACCGGCACCCGGGCGATATCGGGCTCGGCCGCGATCAGGTTCAGGAATTCGACCATCGCCGCCACGCTGTCGATCAGGCCTTCGTCCATATTGATGTCAATGACTTGCGCGCCATTTTCAACCTGATCGCGGGCCACGTCCAACGCCGCCGCATAATCACCCGCGGTGATCAGCTTGCGAAACCGGGCCGAACCGGTGACATTCGTGCGCTCGCCCACGTTGACGAAGGGAATCTCGCTCGTCAGGGTAAAGGGTTCCAACCCCGACAGCCGCATCAGGGGCGCCGCTTTTGGCACCGCGCGCGGCGGATATTTGGCCACGACCGCCGCGATCTGGCGGATATGTTCGGGCGTCGATCCGCAGCAGCCGCCGACGATGTTGAGCAAGCCTTCGCGGGCAAATTCTTCGAGCTGCGCGGACATCAATTCAGGGGATTCGTCATATTGGCCCATTTCATTGGGCAGCCCGGCATTGGGATAGGCGCAGGTCAGCGTATCGGCCACGCCCGAAATTTCCGCCAGATGCGCGCGCATCGCCGCCGCCCCCAGCGCGCAGTTCAACCCGACCGAAAACGGCTTGGCATGGCGCACCGAATGCCAGAAGGCCGTGGGCGTCTGGCCCGACAGCGTGCGCCCCGACAGATCGGTGATCGTGCCCGAAATCATCACCGGCAGGCGGATGCCGGTGCGGGCAAAGGCCTCTTCACAGGCGAAAATCGCGGCTTTCGCGTTCAATGTGTCGAAAATGGTTTCGATCAGGATGATATCGGCGCCGCCATCGATCAACCCGCGCAATTGTTCACCATAAGCGATGCGCAACTGATCAAAGCTGACCGCCCGAAACCCGGGATTATTCACATCCGGCGACATCGAGGCCGTGCGGTTCGTCGGCCCCAAAGCGCCCGCAACAAAGCGTTCGCGGCCATCCTCGGCGGTGGCGCGGTCAAGCGCGCGGCGCACGATCCGGGCGCCGTGAAAGTTCAGATCATAAACCCGATCTTCCATCCCGTAATCGGCCTGCGCGATAGAGGTCGATGAAAACGTATTGGTTTCAACGATATCGGCCCCGGCGATCGCGTAACTGTAATGGATTTCCTCGATCGCATCAGGCTGGGTCAGGATAAGCAGGTCGTTGTTGCCCTGCTGGGGATGATCGCTGTTACAGGCGCAACCGGTGCCATGGCCGGTAAATTCGGCCTCGCCAAAGCCGAGGCCCTGGATCTGGGTGCCCATCGCACCGTCCAGAATCAAGATCCGCTCGCGTGCCGCAGCTTGCAGCCGGTCAAAAACATCCGAATTCCGAATCTTGGTGTCAAGCAGGTCAGCCATGGTCATTCCGATCAAGTTTCGCCGGTTTCATTACAGGATACTGCTTTTAGGCCAGCACCGACTATTAATAAAGGTCATATTAATCATGTTCTTTATGAGATTCCTTCAACTGTCGATGTGACCCGTCTGCGCGATCAAACACCGTCGCCCGCCCGCGCCCGCGATGTTTTGAAACATAAAGTGCCGCATCCGCATCGGCCAGCATCCGTCCGGCACCGGGGGTGTCATAGAAATCCGTGCTCACGATGCCGATCGAGCCGGAAATATGGCACATCCGCCCCTGATAGGGGATCGGGGCGCGCAAACGCGCAATGATCCGTGCGGCCAGCCGTAACAGTTGCGCCGGGTCGGTCATGCGGTTGATGATCAACACGAATTCATCGCCGCCGATCCGCGCGATCATGTCTTCGCCGCGGGTCTCAGACACCAGAACCTGCGCCACCGCCTGCAAGACGTGATCGCCCGCCGCATGGCCGAAGGTGTCGTTCACATCCTTGAAGAAATCGAGATCGAGATGCATCAGGCCAAATCCGGTCTGCGCCGCGATCAGGCGTTCCAGCACATGATCCATCGCCCGGCGGTTTTTCAGCCCGGTAAGCGTATCGGTAAAGGCCTGTTCCTCGGCCGCGATCCTGGCCGCCTGCAGACGCTGATTGAGCTTGTGCGATTCCTCAAGCACCGCGGTCTTGGCCTCGAACAGATAGAGCATTTCAATCGTCAGATCGGTGGGGGAAAAATCCCCCGCCGTCAGGCGGAAATCACGCACCGCATCGATGACCGAAATCCCGAATGACAGGTTCAGAAACACCCGGTCGCTGTCGCCCAGCGCGGTCACAAACCCCTTGAGCACCGGCCCGCCCCGCCCGCGCAGCGCCAGTTGCACCCGCGCGCATTTGCGCGCCGCAAGCGCGGTGACCCCTTCGACCCGTCGGGGGCGGCGCAGTTCGAACACATCCAGAAATATCTGATCTTTCAATGGGATATCGGGCAGCAATTTCGCCAACGTCGGCCCGGCCCGCTCGATCAGCCCGCGTCCGTTCACCACAAGATGCATGGGCATCAGCACATCAAACGCCTCACCCGCCAGACAGATGGGATCCGCACTCATATCGCCACCCCGGCGGCCAGTTCAAACCGCCTGCCGGTGGTGAAAGCAGCTTCAAGCAGGCTGACATCGATGCAATCACCCGCCTCGCATTGCCCTTGATGTTCCAGCACGACCAAAGCGCCGTAATCATCGGCCATCGTGCGCAAGATGCCGATCATCACATAGGCAAAGCCCGGCATCCCCGGCGCACAAAGCACCTGATAGCCAGTTGTGGTTTTTTCATGCAATTCCAACGCCGGCAGATCCAGCCCCGGCAGGGCCAGCCGCGCCCGATCGCTCAGATCATCCAGCGAATAGAGAAAATCGACAAAGGTTTCGCCGCCAAAGCGCAGCAGCCTGCGCAACGCCTCGGTCGTGGGATGCGACACCAGATAGGTGCCCATATCCTCAAGAATCGTTTCAATCGGCTTGTCCAACGCCGCACGCGCGGCCGTAAGCACCTTGAACGTCAGATCGTCATCATAATTCAGCATCGCTTCAAAGTCATCGATGCCAATCCGGGCATCAAGCGCCACCTGCTGCCACATCCGGGGGCCATAGGTGTCGCGAATAAAACATTGAACCGACCGGTTTATCAGACCGTGCATCTGGCATTCCCCACTCTTTACGCCTCTACCCTGACCGCAAGAGGTTAAGAATCGGGAAATGCCCAAGGGCAAACGCAATCCGTGGTTAACGCCGGATGAAATTCATGTCCAATGCACCTGCGCACCGCCGGGCAAGGCCATGCGGGCCTGGCCGGGGGCCTCATAGGCAAGGCCGGTGGCGTTGCAAAAGCCGATGACCCAATCGTCATTCATCAATACGAAATCCAGCACCGAGGCCTGAAATTCCGGCTCGGCCGCGCGGGCGCGCACCTCGGCCGCACTGATGCCGCTTCCCCCCAGAAAGGTTTCAAACAGCGCATCATCGCCCGCCAGCCAGCCAAGCGCCTGTATCGCAATCGTCTCGGCGGTTTCTTGCCGCATGATGCCGTCCTTTCCGATGACTGGAAACCAATTCTTAACCAATGCAGCGCAAGAGTGAAGCCACATTCATTGCGAGAGTAACGAGAGTAATCATGGTTGGCCGTATTCTGATCGCAGATAATGTCGCGACAAACCGGATCGTAATGAAGGTCAAACTGGCCTCGGCGTTTTACGAGGTGGTGCAGGCCGCAAGTGGTGCCGATACGCTGCGCATGGCGCGCGACGGGGCGCCCGATCTGATCATTCTGGATGCGTTGCTTAATACCGCAGGCGGGCTTGATCTGTGCCGCAGCCTGCGCGCCGATCCGGTGACGGCGCATATTCCGATCCTGATCGTCTCGGGCACGGTCACGCGCGCCGCCCGGCTTGATGCATTGCGCGCCGGGGCCGATGAGATCCTGTGCAAACCGCTGGACGAGCTGACGTTATTCGCGCGTGTGCGCAGCCTGCTGCGCGCCCGCGCCCAGTCCGAAGATCTGCGCCGGCGCCGGCATAGCGCGGTCGAACTGGGCCTGAGCGAGGCGGCCCCCCGTTTCACCGGCCCCGAACGGCTGGCCATTGTTGCACGTGACACAGAGGATGCGATCGCCTGGCGCGAACGGCTGCGCGGGCATCTGCGCGACCGGATCGACATCATGCCCGAAGCGCGCGTGCTCGAAACGCTGCATGCGGGCACGCATACGCCCGATGCCTTTGTCATCACCGCCGATCTGGCGCAAACGGGCGGCGGTCTGCGGCTGCTGGCGGAATTGCGCAGCCGGGCCAGCACCCGCGACAGCGTGGTGATCGTGGTGCACGAAGCCCATGACCGCGATGGCGCGATCATGGCGCTGGATCTGGGCGCCTCGGATCTGATCCTGCGCGGTTTTGAACCCGAAGAACTGGCCCTGCGGCTGCGCAGCCAGCTTCGCCGCAAGCGCGAATCCGACCGGCTGCGCAGCACCGTCGAAGCCGGCTATCGGCTGGCCGGTATCGATCCGCTGACCGGGCTTTATAATCGCCGCTATGCCTTGCCGCAATTGCGCGCGATCGCCCAGCGCGCCGCCAGCACCGGCCAGCCTTATGCGATCATGCTGATCGATATCGACCGCTTCAAACGCGTCAACGACACCTATGGCCATGCCGTGGGCGACACGGTTCTAAGCGAGGTCGCCCACCGCATCCACGCCAGCCTGCGGGCCAGCGATCTGGCTGCACGCATCGGGGGCGAGGAATTTCTGGTCGTCATGCCCGACACAACACTGGCCGAGGCAGAGGCCGCCGCCGAACGGCTGCGTGCCTTTGTGGACCGCACCCCGGTTTGCATCGGCACAAACCGGGCACGGATTCCGGTCACGCTCAGCATCGGCGTGTCGATGGGCATATGTGGCGCCGTGCCCCATTCGGTCGAACAGATCATGGAATGCGCGGATCGCGCCCTGTTCGGGGCAAAGGCCGAAGGGCGCAATCAGGTCTCGGTCGGGCTGCCCGCGGCATGAACGGGCGGGCGCTAGCGCGGCGCGGGGCGATCCCTTGGGGGGCGGCGCATCCCGGCATCCAGCCGGTCGGCATAATCGCGCCGCGCCGCGTCATCCATCGCCGCAATCGTCTGGATCAGCAGTTGCTGGCCCAGATCCTGCCGCGCCGCAAAGGCCGATTTATGCGCAGCCAGTGCCGCATCAAGCGCGGCGGGCTGATAGGGATCGGCACGCAGCGCGGCCAGAATGGCCTCGAACTGACTGCGCCGGGTTTCACGCTCGGTATTGCGGGGTGCGGCCGCAAGAAAGGCGCGCGTCAACGCCCGCCGCTCATCGCGGTGCAGGGCCGCGACAAAGGGCACGTATCCGATTTCGCGCAACCCCAGCGCGCGCGGCGGGGGCCCCTCGCGGTGCCATGAAATTGCATTGCCCACGAATATGCCCGCCACCGCCAGATTGGCCGCAAGCGAAACCACCAGCACAAGGCGCAGCCATGAAAACCGGCGTTTTGGGGAAAGGGGCTCGGCACGGTCCGTCATTCATTCAGTTCCTGTTCACTAAACTGGTAAATCTGTGGGCTCAGATCGCTCAGATCATAGGCGCCGGCACCGGTCACAAAGCCGTCGCCGGCAAAGGCGCCAAGCGCGTCGGGCATGAACATCCCGATAACCAGCCCCGCGGCCGTGGCCATGGCAAGCCCGCCCACCGGCAGCCAGCCGCCCAGAACCGCCAGCACCGCCCGCCAGCCGTCGGGCCGCCGGGCCGCCATGGGCCGGGGCATATGGGCCTGCGCATCCGCCATGATCCGCGCCATCAGATCATCCGAGGGCATGGGCCGCACTGCACGTGCGAACACGCCGTCAAGCCCGTGATCCATATTGTCTCTGTCAGCCATTTTCATACCCCAAATCCGCGCGCCGCCCCGCCAGCGCCGCGCTCAGCCGGCGTTTGCCGCGCGCCGTCAGGCTTTCAACCGCCTCGATCCCGATATCCATCACCTCGGCGATCTCGGGATTGGACAAATGTTCCAGATGGCGCAAGATCACCGCCTGTCTTTGCCGCGCCGGCAACAGCGCAAGGGCCGCATCCAGCGCATCCATCCGGTCGGCATCAAGCATCCGCTCGAACGCACCGGGTGCGTCATCTGCGGGCTCGGCGATTTCATCCAGCCCCGACCAGCGCGCCCGCCGCAGCCGGTCTGTGCACAGATTGGTCGTCACCCGGTAAAGCCATGTGGTCACCCTTGCCTCGCCCATCCGCCATTCGGGCGCGATTTTCCACAGCCGCAGCAGCGCCTCTTGGGTTACATCCTCGGCCTCGGCCCGGTCGCGCAAAAGCCGCATGGCATAGCCAAAAATACGCGGCGTCAACCGCAGGGTCAAAACCCGCGCGGCCGCGATATCGCCCGCAGCAAAGGCCGCAAGCAGCGCCTCGCTGGGGATGTCGTGCGACGCATCGAAAGGCATGTCCATATCCCGCAGCTTTATCCCGGCTTGCGGCAGTCAGGGGCGGCGGGCAACGATCATGCCCGCCGCCACCCCGCCTATTCCTGCGCGTTGCGGCCTTCGCCACGGTGGTTCGTCCGCGCGTGGGCTGCCTCAAGCTCGGCCTGCGAAATCATGCCGTCGCCATCGGTATCAAGCCGCTCGATCAACCGATCGTGGCGCGAAACGGCGGCCATTTCCTCAAAACTTATGGCACCATCGCCATCGGTATCAAGCCGCTCGATCACGCGGGCCTGCATCCGTTCGGCCCGCGCGGCGCGCTCGGCCTCGCGATGCGCGGTCATTTCCTCGGCCGAGATCGTGCCATCGCCGTTGGTGTCGATCGCATCAAAGCGGGCGCGGGTTTGGGCGTTCAGCTCTTGGGTGCTGATCTGGCCATCGCCATTCGTGTCCAAGGCGCTGAAATCAATCTGCATTCCGCGCACCGGCCCCTTGGCGCCGCGATCTTGGGCCATTGCCCCCGTGGTCATAACCAGTGCCGCTGCGCCCAGGGCCACGATCCAGTTTCTCGTTCTCATCTGCTCTTACCAATCCATATGGGTTGTCATGCCACCGCGCCCGTTTTGGCCGCGATCAAGGTTAATACGCGCCAGCCCCGCATTTCCGTCGCGCGCCAGTATCGCGCCGCGACATGGGGCCGCAAGCCCCTCGCAGACCCTTTCGATTCGCGGCCAGTGGCTTACATTGGGGCCAATAGCCTGCTAGGGCACCTGCTCATTCATCAAATCGAGACGCAGAATGCATACCAACGCCTCCATGCCTGCCATTCACGATCACCACCACGACGACGACCAACGCCTGATCCGCCCCGCCCTGTTGCGCGGCTGGCGTCGGCGCTGCCCGTCATGCGGCAGTGGCCCGCTGTTGAAAGGATATCTGAAAATCCGTGACGAATGCGCGGTATGCAGCGAAAACCTGTCGGCGGCGCGTGCCGATGATGGCCCGGCCTATCTGACGATCCTGATCGTGGGCCATGTGATGGCCCCGGCGCTGATGTGGGCCTTTGTGGCCTTTCGGCCCGATCCGCTGGTGCTGACCACGATCTTTACGGTTGGCTGCGTGGCGCTTTCGCTTTACCTTTTGCCCAGGCTCAAGGGAATGATCGTCGGTTTTCAGTGGGCCAAACGTATGCATGGATTCGGTGGCGAAAAGTCCTGATCGCTGCCGGATCGCTTTGGGATAGGCAAGATGAACAAGACCGCCGTTCGCAATGCAGCCACGCTGATATTGGTGCGCGATACCGAAACACGACCCGCGATCCTGATGGGCCAGCGCGGCGCCAATGCCGCGTTCGAGCCCAATAAATTCGTCTTTCCCGGCGGTGCCGTCGATCCCTGCGATGCAAATGTGCCGCTGGCCGCCCCGATGCCCGAGCCCTGCCGTTCGCGCCTGGCCGACGATATTCTGGCCCAGATCGCCTTTGACACGCTGCCGCATGCGATCGTCACCGCCGCGATCCGCGAATTATGGGAAGAAACCGGGCTCATTCTGGGCCAGCGCGGCACCTGGCCCAACCCGCCGCAGGATTGGGCCGATTTTGCCGCCACCGGCCATGTGCCTGCCGCCGATATGCTGCGCTTCGTGTTTCGCGCGATCACGCCGGCCGGCCGGCCGCGCCGCTTTGACGCGCGTTTCCTGATGGCCGATGCCGCGCATCTGGCCAGCGACCCCGACGATTTTTCCCAGGCCTCGGACGAGTTGTCGCATCTGCAATGGATTCCCATCGATGAGGCCCGCAGGTTCACCCTGCCCTATATCACCGAGGTGGTGCTGGCCGAAGTGACCGCCGCCCTGCCCCATATCGACGCGCCCGAACGCGTGCCATTTTATCACAGCAACAATGTCGATAAAGTGTTTCGCCGCCATTAATCGACGCAAAGCCGCGCCGGGCGGCCGCTTTCGCCCAGCACATCGACGCAGCCGAAAATCGGCGTGATCGGCGCGCAACTGCGCGTCCGCGCAAGGCAGGCGCTTTCGCAATCCGAGGCTTTGGCGCACATCTGCCCGGCATCGCGCGGGGTGTGAAAACAGGTATATCCACCCGCCATGCCCGCGCGCGCAAACTGGCCGCCACGTGAAACACAGGCCGCCTGCTGCGCCGCGAACAGATCGTAGTGCGCCGGCCCCGGGGCCGTGTCGTCCTGACATCCGGCCAGCGCGAACACCAACATTGCCACGATCACCCGCATTTCACCGCCCCCTTTGCCCGCGCGCATCATATCAGGCAAATGCCGCGCGAAAACCCCGGCCAGCCCTCTGGCTCTTGCGTCAAATGGGCGTTACATCGAACAAGGTTATGAAACGGACAAGGCGCGCACCCATGCAACGGACCCTTATCACCTCGGCCCTGCCTTATATCAACGGGATCAAGCATCTTGGCAATCTGGTCGGCTCGCAATTGCCTGCCGATCTCTTTGCCCGCTACAGCCGCGCGCGCGGGCGCGAGGTGCTGTTTTTGTGCGCCACCGATGAACATGGCACGCCCGCCGAACTGGCCGCAGCCAAGGCCGGCATGCCGGTAGCCGAATATTGCGCCCGGATGCACGAAGTGCAGGCCGGGCTTGCACGCGATTTTCGCCTTAGTTTCGATCATTTCGGGCGGTCGTCTTCGCCCCAGAACCACCGGCTGACCCAGCATTTTGCCGGCAAACTGGCCGAAGCCGGCTTGATCGAAGAAGTATCGGAAAAACAGGTCTATTCCATCACCGACGGCCGTTTTCTGCCCGATCGCTATATCGAGGGCACCTGCCCCAACTGCGGCTATGAACGTGCGCGCGGCGATCAATGCGAGGAATGCACCAAGCAGCTTGACCCCACCGATCTGATCAATCCGCGTTCGGCGATTTCCGGCTCTACCGATCTGGAAGTGCGCGAAACCAAGCATCTGTTCTTGCGCCAATCGGCCATGCGCGATGCGCTGCGCGACTGGATCGACAGCAAGACCGATTGGCCGATCCTGACCACATCGATTGCGCGTAAATGGCTTGATGATGGCGACGGCTTGCAAGATCGCGGCATCACCCGCGATCTGGATTGGGGCATTGCGGTCAAGCGCGGCACCGAGGATTGGCCCGGCATGGAGGGCAAGGTTTTCTATGTCTGGTTCGATGCGCCGATCGAATATATTGCCGCCGCCGCCGAATGGGCCGAAGCCAACGGATTGCAGGAAAAAGACTGGCAACGCTGGTGGCGCACCGATATGGGCGCCGAAGATGTGCGATATGTGCAATTCATGGGCAAGGACAACGTGCCCTTTCATACCCTCAGCTTCCCCGCCACCATCCTTGGATCGGGCGAGCCGTGGAAGCTGGTGGATTATATCAAGAGTTTTAACTATCTGAATTACGATGGCGGCCAGTTTTCCACATCGCAAGGCCGCGGCGTGTTCATGGATCAGGCGATCGAGGTTTTGCCCGCCGATTACTGGCGTTGGTGGCTGCTCAGCCATGCGCCCGAAAGCTCGGACAGCGAATTTACCTGGGAAAATTTTCAGGCGTCGGTGAACAAGGATCTGGCCGATGTGCTGGGCAATTTCGTCAGCCGTATCACCAAATTCTGCCGCTCGAAATTCGGCGAAACCATCCCCGAGGGCGGCAGCTATGGCCCGCGCGAGGCGGCGCTGATCGATGATCTGACCACGCGTCTGCGCGCCTACGAAGGCCATATGGAATCGATCGACGTGCGCAAATCCGCCGCAGAATTGCGCGCGATCTGGGCGATTGGTAATGAATATCTGCAATCCGCCGCGCCTTGGACCGTGTTCAAACAAAGCCCCGACGATGCCGCCGCCATCACCCGGCTGTCGCTCAATCTTGTGCGGCTTTATGCGGTGCTTTCAAAGCCGTTCATCCCCGATGCCGCCGCCGCGATGCTGGATGCGATGCGCACCGATGACGCTGGCTGGCCCGACGATATCGGCGCGGCGCTGGAGGCCCTGCCCGCGGGTCACAGCTTTGACGTGCCCGAGGTTTTGTTCACCAAGATCACCGACGAGCAGCGCGAAGATTGGCAAAACCGGTTTTCAGGCACGCGAACGTGAGGAAACGTCAGGTGGCGCGCCGTTTTCAGTGCTTCACCGACGCGCTTTGGGCCCCTAGAGTGTCCGCAACGCCCCTGAAACCGGAGTGCCGACATGCCTGACCTTTTCCGCCCGCTTGCCGCAATCTGTCTTGTGGCGCTGTCGCCCGGGGCCGCGCTGGCCGCGCAATGCAGTGATACTGGCGCCGCCTATCCGCAGTGGAAGGCCGATTTCGCCCAGGTTGCCGCGCAAAACGGTGTGGGCCAGCGCGGGCTTGCGGCGCTTGCAAACACCAGCTACGCGACGCGCACCATCAATGCCGATCGCAACCAGCGCAGTTTCACCTATACGCTGGAAAAATTCATGGAGGTGCGCGGCGCCGATACGATCGTGGCCCAGGGCCGCCGCCGCATCGCCGAAAACCCCCAGTTTTATCAGGCGTTGGAACGTGTCCACGGCGTGCCCGCCGCCGTGATCGTCGCCATTCATGGTATGGAAACCGGTTTTGGCCGCTTCATGGGCGATTCCAACGTAGTCTCGGCGATTGCGACGCTGGCCTATGATTGCCGCCGGTCGGAATTTTTCACTGAACATCTGCTGGCCGCGTTGCATTTGGTGGATCGCGGCGATGTCTCGCCCGATGCGGTGGGCGCCATGCATGGGGAATTGGGCCATACGCAATTCCTGCCCGGCAGCCTGTTGCGTTATGGCGTCGATGGAAATGGCGACGGGCGGATCGATCTGACCGACCTGTCGGATGCGCTAAGCTCGACCGCGAATTTCCTGCGCCAGCATGGCTGGCAACCCGGTCAGGGATATCAGGAAGGCGAACCGAATTTCGCCGTGATCCAGGCGTGGAATGCGGCCGGCGTCTATCAGCGCGCCATCGCCATCATGGCCCAACGGATCGAGCGTCAATAGCGGCGCATCGCGTCCAGATCGATCTGGCACAGCACCAGCCCCGCCGGGGCACGGCCCACGCTTTCAAACATCGCCAGCGCGTCTTGAACCTGCGCGCGGGTAGTGTGGTGCCAGCGCACGCAAAGAAAAACCGCATCGGCATATTGCGCCAGAATCCGGGCATCGGGCGCCAGCAACACCGGCGGCGTGTCGATCACGACGATATCGTAAATCCCGCGAATTTCGGCCATTAGTGCGCGAAAGGCATCGGATGAATAAAGATCGGCGGCATTCAGATCCGTGCGTTCGCCCGCCAGAATATCGGCCCCCAGCAACGGATCGCGGGTAACCACATCGCCGAGCTTGTAATCCCCCGCCAATAGCGACAGCAGCCCGCGTTCGGGCAATTGCCCCAGATAGGTGCCCGCCGCCCGCCACCTTATATCGCCCTCGATCAACAAGACGCGCTTGCCCATGGCGGCAAAATTCTGGGCCACAGCCATGGCAGCGGCGGTCTTGCCCTCATGCGGCTGGGCCGAGGCCGACAGGATCACCTGCGGCGGCATATCGATATTGGACAGCAGCAGCGATGTGCGCAGATTGCGCAGCGCCTCGGCCGCGGGCGATATGGGATGCGCCGCCAGATATGTCAGCCGATCACGCCCCGTTGCCCCGGCAATCAGCGGCATCTGCCCCAAAACCGGATAGGATGTGGCGGATTCCAGTTCGCGCGCGGTGCGGAAACTGCTGACGCGGGCTTCGCGCCACAAAACCGCCCCCGCCCCCAGCGCCGCGCCCATGATCGCCGCGATCATCACCACCAGCGTTTTGCGCGGCGAGGCCGGATAAAGCGGCACCACCGCATTCGACAACACGCGGCTATCGGCCTGTTGCAGGCCCTTTTGCGCGGCGGTTTCCTTGTAGCGGGCAAGGAAATGTTCATAAAGCTGGCGGCTGGCCTCGGCCTCGCGCGAAAGCTGCTGCAACGCGATCAGATCGGCGCTTTGGCGCGCGATCCGGCGTTCGGTTTCCTGTGCGGCCTGTTGCAGGGCGGCGATCTGGGCATCGCTTTCGCCGCGCATCGGCGCGCTTGCGATCCGGTCGCGCAATTCCTTGACCCGCACCTCAAGTGCCGCAAGCATTTCGGGGGTGACCAGTTCAGCCTCATTCGCAAAGGCCTGGGCGCGGGCCTCGGCGGCTTCCAACTCGATCTGCAGCGCGCCTACCCGTTCAGCAAGCCAGGCGGTGGCCTGATCGGTTGCCTCATTTTTCACGGCCAGTTGCATGGCGATATAGGCAGCGGCCAGTTGATCGGCGATACGCGCGGATTTTTCGGGGTCTTGGGTCGCGACGGTAATTTCGAACACAAGCGTCTGGGGAATATTGCGGATGGTCAGCTTGTGCAGCAGGGCGCTGACCACCGCATCAAGCTGGCGCGCATCCGACAGCGGGCCGGGGCCGGGCACGCGGATCACGGCCTTGATGGCGGTTTTCAGGCGCGCAATCAGGCTGGGGTTGCGCAATTCGGCATTGAATTCAGGATCGTGAACCAGATCCAGCGCCTGCACCACGCCCCCCAGCAGGCTGCGTGATCGCAGCACTTCGACTTCGGAATTCAGGATGCTGGTGTCGCTGCTCAGCCCGCTAAGCACGCTTTCCAGATCAACGATCCGTTCTTCGCGCGGGTCAAGCATGACCACCGCTGTCGCCCGGTAGGTGGGCGGCGCCACGAAGAATGCGTAAAACCCGCCCACCAGCACCGCAAGCGCCGCCGCCGCAAGGATCACCGCCTTGCCCCGCCACAGCACCGTCAAAAGTGCGCCGATATTGATCAGATCCATCGGCGGGCGCCCGGGCGCAGGCACCAAAGCCTGGCGGCGAATGTCTTGTTGCACGTGATCCCTCGTTACGCTGTGGGCGAACTACAGGAAAAGTTTCGCCCAAAACGTGTGCCCGCGCAAGCGGTTATGCCCTAACCCCGCGCATAGATATCGTCATAGCGCACGATATCATCTTCGCCGACATAGGCGCCGGTCTGCACCTCGATCAGCACCATCGGCACTTTGCCGGGGTTTTCCAGCCGATGCATCGAGCCCAGCGGGATATAGACCGACTGATTTTCCGTCAGCAACCGCACATCGTGATCCACCGTGACCTTGGCCGTGCCTTCGACCACAATCCAATGTTCGGACCGGTGAAAATGGCTCTGCAAGCTAAGCGAGGCACCGGGATGAACCATGATCCGTTTCACCTGAAACCGCCCGCCCACCACCAGGCTTTCGAACCAGCCCCATGGCCGGTGATCCTTGGGGAATTGCTCGGCCTGCACCGCGCCCTTTTTGCGCAGGGCATCGACGGCCAGTTTGACATCCTGCGCCCGGCCCATATCGGCCACCAGCACCGCATCATTCATCGCCACCGCGATGATATTATCCAACCCGATCCCCACCAGTTCGACCGTTTCGCTTTCCGACCATAGCAGCGTATCGGTGCAATCGATGCAGGTGGCCTGCCCCGACAGGGCGACGCCCGTTGCATCGCGGCCAGCCTCGCGCCAGACGGCATCCCAGCCGCCCAGATCCGACCAGGCATGGCGATAGGGCACGACCGACAGATTCTCGGCCTTTTCCATCACGGCATAGTCGATGGAAATATCGCGCAATTGCCCCCATGGCTCGGGCGCAAGCCGCAAGAATCCCAGATCGCTGCGCGCCTCATCCACCGCCTGTGTGGCAGCAGTGATCAGATCGGGGGCATGGGCTTCGAATGCCGCCACGATATCGCGGGCAGTAAACAGGAAAATCCCCGCATTCCAAAGATATGTGCCCGCCGTCAACATCCGCGCTGCATTTTCCGCATCGGGTTTTTCAACGAAACGCACCAGTTCCATCGGCGCGCCCGTCCCGTCAGGCGCGCGGCCCAGATCAAGGTAACCATAGCCGGTTTCCGCGCGATCGGGCGTGATGCCGAATGTCACCAGATCGCCGCGCCCCACCGCCGCCAGCCCCTGCACGATGGCCGCGTGAAAAGCCGCGCGGTCGGGCACGACATGATCAGACGGCGCGACCAGCATGATGGCCTCCGGATCGTCGCCCATCAGATAAAGCGCTGCGGCCAGCACGGCGGGGGCGGTATTGCGCCCCTCGGGTTCGATCAGGATGGCGCCCGGATCGATCCCCACTTCGGCCAGTTGTTCGGTCACGATAAAGCGGAAATCCGAATTCGTCACCACCATCGGTGCGCCGAATGCCACCCCTTCGCCCGTGCCGGCAAGCCGGCGGGCAGATGCCTGAAACAGGGTTTCATCCCCTGCAAGGCGGGCGAATTGTTTGGGATAGGATTTGCGCGACAGCGGCGAAAGCCGCGTCCCCGAGCCACCACAAAGCAAGATCGGTGTTATTCGCGTCATGGCGGCTCCTGCACTGGCATATGTCACTGGGGATAATGCTAAACCCCGCGCCGCGCGATCTCAAGCGCGCTGAGTGGCGGCGCCCGAAAATAGTGCTGGCCAACCCGGGGGCTGGCCAGCGCATGGATCAAAGCGATGCTTGCAGCGATGCCGCAAGCGCAGGGTCGATGCCCCGGATCGGAGCGCGG
>JBBAGE010000029.1:0-18122 GCA_041655055.1 Paracoccaceae bacterium | reverse complement strand
GGGTGGTGCGATTAAGCAACCGCGCGCCCAACCGTGCCTCAAGCGCAGAAACATGTTTCGACACTGCGGATTTAGATATCCCCATCTTGCGCGCCGCGTCGGTAAAGCCCCCCTGATCCACCACCGTGGCAAAGGCTTCCATTTCCATCAAACGATCCATGTCATCCCCGATCTGCGGCGCAAGCAGGCCAAGATTGGCGGCCAAATCGGGCAGGATTGCGGAATTGCGCGGACAATACCGTGGATTTCCGGCTTTTATTCAGAAAATCGCTAAAATCCGGGATGATCTTCGGCGCAATGCCGGCGAAAGGCACGTTTCAACAGATCAAGCTCTGCCCGCAGCAGCGCAAGCTCGGCGCGCAGATCATCCTCGGCCTCGCCGGTGATCACGGAAAAATGCCCAAGCCCGGCGCCGCTGGCATCCGTGATCACAAAGCTTTGCACCCCATCGGCCAACCTGTCGGCGGGGATCGGAATGCGCAGATCCCACTGCCCCGGCGTGGCGGGATCGGGGGTCAGCTCATAGCCCGTGGGCGCGCCCCCGCAACTGACCGCGATTTGTGGGGTCTCGCCGGGGGCCGTTAGCACGCCGTGCCACACACCGCCCGCAATCCGGGTTTTTGTCAGGGTCATGCGGGCCATGGCTTTCCTTACAATTCAGCGCGCGGGCGCCGGCTAAGCGTCACATCGCGCAGGGTGATCCGGTTCATGCGCGGATCATCAAGGATCAGATCCAGCCACATCCGTTCCACCCGTTTTTCGTTCAACCGACTGTAAGCAAGATCGAAATCCACCGCAATATCGCACAGGCCGGGGTCAAGTTCACGGGTGATCTGTTCGGTATTCGGCCCATGCCGGATGTTGAGCCGGGCAAAGATCGTCATCGGGCGTTCACACTCAACCGTGGCGGCAAATTGCACCAGATGCCGGCGCGTCAGCCCAGCCACGGCGCTATCGGGCAGGTCGATGACCAGCGACAGAAAACTGCCGTCAAAGCCGAACACCTCGGCCTGCAGGCCGAATGGGCTTGGGCCCTGATCGCGGTTGTTGCGGATCTGGCGCAGATTGATTTCGCCCAAAGGGCAATCGTGGAAAATGCGCAGCTCTTGCCCCAGCACGGCCTTGTTTTGCACCCCCGACAGGCCCGGCACGGCCAGCGGCCCCGAACAGATTTCCGGCCGCCAGTCCCATTCGGTATGCAGCGGCAATGCCGCCTGCGCGCCTGTCGCCAGCAGCCGCCCATCGGCCAGATGGATCAGCCGGTCCAGTTGCCGGCGCAATTCGCGCGCCTGGCCCCGTTGCGCGCGCAGGCTGGCCAGATCCAGCCCCGGCGCCTGCGCCACCATGCGCCGCCAGCGCCGCAGCCCATGGGCAAAGAGCAACCGATTCGAAAATCTGCCTAGCCATGATGCCATGCGGCCTGCCCCCGATTCAGCCCCTAATTCGCGCTGCGGATGCGTTGCACGAATATGCGGGCGGTGGCCAGCCCCTGCGCGTCACTGCGCGGCGCGGTGGCGAAATCCATCACGGAAACCGTGGCAAGCCGGTCACCCAGATCAAACATCCCGCGCCAGTATTCGGGCACAAGCCCTGCGCCATTGCCCGGCGATGTATCGCGCAGATGCAGGTAAAGCGCATCGGATTGCCGGTGGATCGCCAGTATCTGCACCCTGCCCGCCTGGCCTGAACGGCTAAGCGCGCGCCGCCCGGCATCGGATTGGAAAAACGCGGCCAATTCATCGCCCGCGCCGGTCACCTGCGCGGTTTGCGGCGCGCCGACCGTGGCGGTCAGCACCCCAAGCCCGGCACCGCCGCCCTGCCCCGCCAGCGCCGAACAGGCCCCCAGCAGCACAAAGGCGGCCGATTCGCCGTCGCGCGACGCAGCGGTATCCACGCAATAACCGGGTGGGCCGCTGATCGTGACCGCGCCACCGGCCACCGTGACGCTACGCGCGCCGCCGGTTTCGCAGGCGGCAAGTCCGGCCATCGCCAGAATTGCCGCCCATAGACGCATCAAAGATCCATATAGATATGGCGTTCCAGCTTGGCACCCGGATGGGTCACGGCGCCAAGGCGGGTCGATCCGACCTGCTGCGCATATTTCCACAGCGCGCCCGAGGAATAGATCGTTTCGCGCGGACCTTGCCATTCGGCCTTGCGGGTGGCGAATTCCTCATCGCTCACATTGGCCGACAATTCGCCGGTGATCGCGTTGATGGTGATCAGATCACCATCGCGCAACAGGGCGATGGGGCCACAATGCGCGGCCTCGGGGCCGACATGGCCGACGCAGAACCCGCGGGTTGCGCCGGAAAAGCGCCCGTCGGTGATCAGCGCCACCTTTTTGCCCATGCCCTGACCCGAAAGCGCCGCCGTGGTGGCCAGCATTTCGCGCATCCCCGGCCCGCCTGACGGGCCTTCGTTGCGGATGACCAGCACTTCGCCTTCCTTATACTGCCGCGCCTTCACGGCCTCGAACGCGTCTTCTTCGCATTCGAACACGCGGGCGGGGCCGGTGAACACCTGATCTTCGGGGGCGATACCGGCGACTTTCACAATCGCACCTTCGGGGGCGACATTGCCGCGCAGCCCGACGACGCCGCCGGTTTTGGTGATCGGCGTTTCGATCGGATAGATCACGCGGCCATCGGCCTCGCGCGTGATTTTATCCAGTTCCTCGCCGATGGAATTGCCCGACGCGGTGATGCAATCCTCATAGATCAGCCCCGCCTTGCGCAATTCGCGCAAAACGACGGGCACGCCGCCGGCCTCGAACAGATCCTTGGCCACGTAATCGCCGCCGGGTTTGAGGTTCACGAAATAGGGCGTATCGCGGAAAATATCGCACACATCGAACAGATCGAAATCGATGCCGGCCTCATGCGCGATGGCGGGCAGGTGCAGCCCGGCGTTGGTGGAGCCGCCGGTGCAGGCCACGACGCGGGCGGCATTGATCAGCGCCTCTTTGGTCACGATATCGCGCGCGCGGATGTTTTTCTCGATCAGGTTCATCACCGCCACGCCGGACGCTTCGCCATAAGCATCGCGGCTTTCATAGGGGGCGGGCATGCCCGATGAATTCAGCAGTGCCAGACCGATGGCCTCGGAAACACAAGCCATGGTGTTGGCGGTAAATTGCCCGCCACATGCGCCCGAAGTCGGGCAGGCCACACGTTCCAGGATATCCAGTTCGGCATCCGACATTTCGCCCGCCTGATGGCGGCCCACGGCCTCGAACACGTCCTGGACAACCACATCGCGCCCGTTCAGCCGACCCGGCAGGATCGAACCGCCATAGATGAACACCGACGGCACGTTCAGCCGCACCATCGCCATCATCATCCCCGGCAGCGATTTGTCGCACCCGGCAAGGCCCACGATCGCGTCATAGCAATGGCCGCGCATGGTCAGTTCCACCGAATCGGCAATCGCCTCGCGCGAGGCGAGCGACGAGCGCATCCCTTCGTGCCCCATGGCAATGCCATCGGTCACGGTGATGGTGGTGAATTCACGCGGCGTGCCCTCGGCGGTTTTGACGCCCATTTTCACGGCCTGAGCCTGACGGTTCAGGGCAATGTTACAGGGGGCAGCCTCGTTCCAGCAGGTGGCCACGCCCACCAGCGGCTGATGAATCTCGGCGTCGGAAATACCCATCGCATAGAGGTAAGAGCGGTGCGGCGCACGCTCTGGGCCTTCGGTCACATAGCGGCTGGGCAGTCTGGACTTGTCGAACACGCGTTTGTTCATGGCTGGGCTCCCTGACTTGAATCCCGAAGGGAATAGGCGATGAAACCGCGTTTAACAAGCATCATTGCGCAGGCACGGCAGGCACCCTAGGTTGCGCCACAGGTCAGGATGGGCAGATGCGTTACGCACGACACGAATGGATGATTGCACCCGCCCGCGCGCGGGCCGAATTATGGCGCGTCGGGCTGGGCATCGCCGCGATCAGCGTGCTGGCGGGATTTTTGAATGTCGCACTGTTTCGCGGGCTTGGCACGTTTTGGCCCGAATGGGTGGCGCGCGATCTGCTTGGCCCGGTGCTGGGGGGCACGCCGCTGTCGATGCTGGTGCTGCTGTTTGGGTTTGCCACCACGATTGCGGCGGTAGTGCTGACGGTGCGGGTGCTGCATCAGCGCGGGCCTGCAACGCTGCTGGGGCCGTGGCAGCCGATGCTGGCCGATTTCTGGGCCGCGCTGCGGGTGTTGGTGCCGGTGATGGTGCTTTTGATGCTGATCCCCGCGCCCGGCGCCATGCCGAGCGATGCCGCGCCGATCCCCAATCTGGCCTTTGGCACATGGGCGGCGCTGCTGCCCGTGGCGCTTGCGGCGATCCTGATCCAGACCAGCGCCGAAGAACTGGTGTTTCGCGGCTATCTGCAACAACAACTGGCGGCGCGGTTTTCATCGCCGCTGATCTGGATGCTGATCCCCTCGATCCTGTTTGGCATCGGCCATTATGACCCGGGCGCGGGGGCTACGGCGCCGTTTGTCGTGCTTTGGGCGACGCTGTTTGGGATGGCCGCCGCCGATCTGACGGCGCGCAGCGGCACGCTTGGCCCGGCGATCGCGCTGCATCTGGCCAATAACGCGATGGCCATGCTGATCACGACACTGCCCGAGAACTTTTCCGGCCTCGCGCTTTATCACCTGCCATTCAGCCTGGCGGAAATGCTCGAAATTTCGCCCTTTCTGGTGCTGGACATGGCCTATTTGGGCATCGGCTGGCTGGCTTGCCGGGTGGGGATCAGGCGCTGATTGCAATTCGCGGCCTTCCCCCTTATCTGAGGGGGTGACCTCAGACCGGAACGCAGGCTCGCATGAACTGGATCACCAATTACGTCCGCCCGACCATCAATTCGCTTTTCTCGCGCCGCGAAGTGCCCGAGAATCTGTGGACCAAATGCCCCGAATGCGGAACGATGCTGTTCCACCGCGAATTGTCCGACAATCTCGACGTGTGCATGAATTGCGATCACCACATGGCGATGTCGGCGCGCGACCGGCTGATAACCCTGTTCGACGGCGGCATCTTTACCGAAATCGAGGTGCCCAAACCCATTGCCGACCCGCTGCATTTCCGCGACCAGAAGAAATATCCCGACCGTCTGAGGGCCTCGCAGAAATCAACCGGCGAGGCCGAGGCCATGCTGGTTGCCGAAGGTGAAATCGCCCGCACGCCCATCGTGGCCGCGGTGCAGGATTTCAGCTTCATGGGCGGATCGATGGGCATGTATGTGGGCAATGCGATCATCGCCGCCACCCAGCGTGCCGTGAAAACCGGGCGGCCGCTGATCCTGTTTTCCGCCGCCGGTGGCGCGCGGATGCAAGAAGGCATCCTGAGTCTGATGCAGATGCCGCGCACCACGGTGGCGGTGCAGATGCTCAAGGAAGCGGGGCTGCCCTATATCGTGGTGCTGACCCATCCCACCACCGGCGGCGTGACCGCCAGCTATGCGATGCTGGGTGATGTGCATATTGCCGAGCCTAATGCCCTGATCTGTTTCGCAGGCCCCCGCGTGATCGAACAGACCATCCGCGAAAAGCTGCCCGAAGGGTTTCAGCGCGCCGAATACCTGCTGGATCACGGGATGCTGGACCGCGTGACCCACCGCAAGGATATGCGCGCCGAGCTGATTTCCATCACCCGGATGCTGATGGGCCTGCCGCCCGCGATCATGGGCGATCTGCCCGCCCCCAAAGGCGAGGTAGTGGCCGATATCGCGCCGCCCGCGCCCGAAGCGGTCGATCCGGCCCCCGAACCCACGCCGGACCCGCGTAAGTGAGCAATCCCCATTCCGACATCATCCTGTCGCGGATGATGGAATTGCACCCCAAGGTGATCGACCTGACGCTGGATCGTGTCTGGCGGCTTTTGGCCGCGCTTGGTCACCCCGAACGCGATCTGCCGCCGGTGATCCATATCGCGGGCACCAATGGCAAGGGATCAACCCAGGCGATGATCCGCGCCGGGCTGGAAGCGGCGGGCAAGCGCGTGCATGCCTATACCTCGCCGCATCTGGCGCGGTTTCATGAACGTATCCGCCTGGCCGGCGATCTGATTTCCGAGGATGCGCTCAGCGCGCTTTTGGCGGAATGCGAGGCCGCGAATGACGGCGCGCCGATCACCTATTTTGAAATCACCACCGTTGCCGCGATACTGGCCTTTGCCCGCACGCCCGCCGATTATACCTTGCTTGAAGTCGGGCTTGGCGGGCGGCTTGACGCCACGAATGTGGTGGAACGCCCGGCGCTGACGGTGATTACGCCGGTTTCCATCGATCATACCCAGTTTCTGGGCGACACGCTGCCCGAAATCACTGGCGAAAAGGCCGGGATCATCAAACGCGGCGTGCCTTGCATTGTCGGCCCGCAAGCGGATGATGCGCTTGATGTGATCGAAGCCCGCGCCACGCGGCTTGGTGCGCCGCTGCTGGTGCATGGCCAGCACTGGCATGTGACCGAAGAACGCGGGCGGCTGGTGTTTCAGGACGAGGCCGGGCTGTTGGATCTGCCGCTGCCCAATCTGATCGGGGCGCATCAGGTGGCGAATGCGGGCGCCGCGCTGGCCGCATTGCGGGCGTTGGATATGGGTGATACCGCCTTTGAGGCCGCCGTGACCCGCGCCGAATGGCCCGCCCGGATGCAGCGCCTGCGCCATGGGCCGCTGGTCGATGCCGCGGGCAATGCCGAAATCTGGCTGGACGGCGGGCACAACCCCGCCGCCGGTCTGGCAGTGGCCGAGGCCCTGACCCGCCTGCCCCCGCGCCCCACGCATCTGATTTGCGGGATGCTGAACACCAAGGATATCGCCGGATTCCTGCGCCCGCTGGCAGCCCATGCCCAAAGCCTGCATGCCGTGACCATTCCGGGCGAAGCTGCCACGCTTGCGGCCGCGGATACCGCCGCCCATGCCCGGACCATCGGCCTGCCCGCCCATGTGGCCGAAAGCCCGGCGGCCGCCATCGCGGCCATTACCGCAACCACGCCCCATGCGCGTATCCTGATTTGCGGATCGCTTTATCTGGCGGGGCAAATCCTGCGCGATAACAGTTAACGGCGGTTACGCGGCGTCGCGCCCCCAATCGTGGCTTTGCATTTCGCGAAGCCTGCTGGCGGTGCGTTCAAATTCGAACGCGCCATCGCCTGCGGTATAAAGCAGTTCGGGCGCGGCATCGGCCGACATGACCAGCCGGACCTTGGCCTCGTAAAGCGCGTCGATCAGGGTGACAAAGCGCTTGGCCTCGTTGAAATTCGCGCGGCCAAGACGGGGCACATCTTCGACGATCAGCACCCGAAGCGCATTGGCAATCGCCAGATAATCGGCCGGCCCCAAGGGCTTGGCGCACAGATCGCGAAACCCGATCCGCCCCACCCCGTCGCGCCAGGCGGGAATGACCACATCGCGCCCCTTGACCCGCACCCGCAGTGGCCCACCCTCGCCCCCTGTCAGGCCGGCCCAGATCGCATCGATCGCACTGCGCGCGTCGCTGCCCGCGGGGGTGAAATAGACCTGCGCGCCGGCCAGCCGGTTCTGGCGATAATCATGGGGCGATTGCAAATGGCAAACCTCCATGCGCGTTTTGATCAGATCGAT
Source organism: Paracoccaceae bacterium (assembly GCA_041655055.1). Lineage (GTDB taxonomy): Bacteria > Pseudomonadota > Alphaproteobacteria > Rhodobacterales > Rhodobacteraceae > JBBAGE01. The sequence goes on along the minus strand of JBBAGE010000029.1, from coordinate 10,526 downwards.
GAACGGCAGGAAAAGCTGCCGGTTCAGCCCGTTTTCATAAAGCCCCTCGGGCGCGCGGTTCGATGTGGCCACCACCACCACGCCCGCATCGAACAACAGTTCAAACAGCCGCCCCACGATCATCGCATCGGTGATATCGGTGATCTGCATTTCATCGAAACAGAGCAAGCGGGCCTCATCCGCGATCTTTGCGGCCAGCGGACGCATGGGATCATCCTGCCCCGACTGGCGGGCTTCGTGCAGGCTTTGCTGAATTTCTTGCATGAATTCATGGAAATGCACCCGCCGTTTGGGCCGGGGCGCCAGATCAAAGAAAATATCCATCAGCATGGATTTGCCACGCCCGACCCCGCCCCACAGATAAAACCCGCGCGGGGCCGCAGGCGGGCGGCGCCAGAATGCCAGCTTGCGCGCGGGGGCCGCGGTGGCGATCAGCTCGGTCCGGATACGCTCGAACGCGGGCAAAACGGCCTCTTGCGCGGGGTCGGCGCGAAAATCGCCGCTGGCCACGCGGGCGGCATAGCTATCCATCACGGTCTTTGACATGTTTCCCCTTTAGCCGGTTCGCGCCCGGGTGAAAAGCCTGTCAGCGCGCCTCATCCGGGGCAAGCAATCCTTCGGCCACCAAACGCGCCGCCAAGCCCTGCGGCCCGGTGAAATGATGCGTCTGCCAGCCGCGCGCATCGGCCGCGGCGATATTTTCGGCGCGATCATCGGTGAACAGCAATGCTTCGGGCGGCAGGGCGCAATCGGCCTCGACCATCGCATAGATACGCGGATCGGGCTTGGTCACGCGCATATGGCCCGACAGATAGGGCCGGTCGAATTCGGCCAGAAAGTCATAGCGCGCGCTGGCTTGGCCAAACGGCTCTGGCCCGAAATTCGACAGCGCAAAGACCGGCACGCCGCGCGCGCGCAAGGCCCGCATCAGCCGCACCGAATGGGGGATCGCGGGGCTGGCCATCGCCAGCCACTCATCATGCCACAGCCGGATATCATCGCGAAATTCAGGATGCGCATCGGCCACGGCATAGACGGTATCGCGAAACGGTTCGCCCGCGTCGATCCGGTCGTTCATCGCGTGCAGATCGATCGCGGCAAACATCGCGCGCCGCCGCGCTGCGCCCAGGCGGGTATCGTAATGGCGTTCGGGCTGCCATTCGATCAGCACGTTGCCGATGTCAAACACCACCGCGCCAATCATGCTTTGGCCGCCGCGCGCACCGCGCGTTCCAATGCATCCAGAAACCGCGCCCGGTCGGCCTTGGTAAATCCGCGCCCGCTGCCCTGCCGAAACGGATCGGCGGCGCGCAGATCGGCCATCAGATCGCGTGTTGCCAGCACATTGCCGATATTGGCGGCGGTGAGCGGTTCGCCATTATGGCGCAGCACCTGCGCACCGGCGGCCACGCATTTCGCCGCAAGCGGAATATCGCCCGTGACCACCACATCGCCCGGCCCCGCGCGCTCGGCGATCCACATATCGGCCACATCCGGCCCATCGGGCACGATCACCGTATCCACCAGCGGATTTTGCGACGGCCGGATGCCCCCGTTCGACACAAAGGCAATGCACAACCCGTGGCGCGTGGCCACCCGCTCGGCCTCGGATTTCACCGGGCAGGCATCTGCATCGACATAGATCACGCGCGGCTCCTGTGGCAATTCGGCGCCATTATCCGCAGGATGGGCGCAAAGGCAACCGGATCAGCGGCGTTCCAGCACCTCGACCGCCAGAATCGTGGGCAGGTGGCGGGCGATCTCTTGCCAGGTTTCACCCTCATCATGGCTTGCGAAAACCGAGCCGCTGTTGGTGCCGAAATAAACCCCGGCGGGATCGCGGCGATCGCCCGCCATCGCCTGGCGCAAAACGGTGAAATAGCAATCGCGCTGCGGCAGGCCATCGCGCAGATCCTGCCAGCTAGCGCCGCCATCGCGCGTGCGCCAGACCGCCGCCGCGGCATCAATCGGAAAGCGGCCATCGTCATCGCCAAGCGGCATGGTCCAAAGCCTGTTGCCATCGCGCGGATGCACCACCACCGGAAACCCAAAGGGCGAAGGCAGCCCGGCGGTGATATCATCCCAACTGCGCCCCCCGTCGGATGAACGCCAGACGCCATGGTGATTTTGCTGATAGAGCAGGTCATCATCCCCCGGCGCGCGGACCAGATTATGCACGCAAAGCCCGGTTTCGCCATTTTGTGGGCCGGCCGGGTGGCTGTGGGCGGGATGCGCATCGGCATTTGTCAGCCGGTTGCGCCGATCCCAGATATGGCCGCCATCCTCGGTTGCGAATACGCCGGCGGCGGAAATCCCGACCCAGAGTTTCTGCGCATCGGCGGGATCGGCCACGATCGAATGCAGCACCAGCCCGGCCGCGCCCGGGTTCCAGTCGGGGGCCGAGGGATGATCGGTCAGCCCGTCAATACGGGTGAATGTCCCGCCCTGATCGCGGCTTTGCAGCAGCGAGGCGGGCTTGGTTCCCGCATAAAGCGTGCCATGCGCATAGCTCAGCGACCAGATTTGCGAAAAACTTTCGGCAAAGGGCAGCTCTTCGGCCTGCCAATTCATCATCGCGGCCAGTTCGGGATCGTTCGCGGCCCACTCATCCACCATCCCCTGCGCAAGCCGCGTGACCTGCCAGTCCACCCCGTTATCCGAGCGCCAGACACCGGCCCCATGCCAATCGCTGCCACCCCCGGCCCAAAGCATGCCGGTTTGCGGATCGCCGATGACATGGTTGATGGGCCAGCCGCCACAATGCGGGCCGCTAAGCCGCCAGCCCGCGCGCGTGCCATCGCCCGCCAGTAAAAACGCACCTTTGGTGGTGCCAAGCAGCAATGTAATATCGTCCGGCATGATGTGCATCCTTTGCCCGGATAGACGCAGGATAGCACGATTCCGTTCCGCGAAAAATGCCGCTAATAGACGACGACCGATCGGATGCTTTCGCCCGCATGCATCAGATCAAACCCTTTGTTGATATCTTCAAGCCGCAGCAAATGGGTGATCATCGGGTCGATCTCGATCTTGCCCTCCATATACCAATCGACGATTTTGGGCACATCGGTGCGCCCGCGCGCGCCACCAAAGGCCGAACCTTTCCACACCCGACCGGTTACCAATTGAAACGGCCTTGTGGATATTTCGGCCCCCGCCGGGGCCACGCCGATCACCACCGACACGCCCCAGCCGCGATGCGCGCATTCCAGCGCCTGCCGCATCACCGTGACATTGCCGGTGCAGTCGAACGTATAATCCGCGCCCCCGATCAGATCGCCGCGCCGCTTGGTCAGATTCACCAGATAGGGCACGATATCTTCGCCAATCTCGGTCGGATTGACGAAATGGGTCATCCCGAAGCGTTCGCCCCATTCCTTGCGGTCATTGTTGATATCGACGCCGATCATCATATCGGCGCCCGCAAGCCGCAGCCCCTGAATGACATTCAGCCCGATCCCGCCAAGCCCGAACACCACCGCCGTGGCGCCCACCTCGACCTGCGCGGTGTTGATCACGGCGCCCACACCGGTGGTCACCCCGCAGCCGACATAACAGATTTTATCGAACGGCGCGTCTTCGCGCACTTTGGCCACCGCGATTTCTGGCAAAACCGTGAAATTGGAAAAGGTCGAACAGCCCATATAGTGCAGGATCGGATCGCCATCGAGCGTGGTAAACCGCGTGGTGCCATCGGGCATCAACCCTTGGCCCTGCGTGCCTCGGATCGAGGTGCACAGATTCGTTTTGCGCGACAGACAGGACGGACATTCGCGACATTCCGGCGTATAAAGCGGGATCACGTGATCGCCAGGCTTCACGCTGGTTACACCGGGGCCGACTTCGACGACGACACCCGCGCCCTCATGCCCCAAAATCGCGGGAAACAGCCCTTCGGGATCGGCGCCCGACAGGGTAAATTCATCGGTATGGCAAATGCCGGTTGCCTTGATTTCCACCAAAACTTCGCCCGCCTTGGGGCCGGCCAGATTGACCTCCATGATTTCAAGCGGTTTACCTGCCTGAACGGCAACAGCGGCGCGTGTGCGCATGGGAATTCCTCCGATTGGCTCTATGTGGCAGATTACGTGAACCAGCCGACGACGCAACACAGATGAGCGATAAAGGTGAACATGATGAAACAGATACTGATCGCGGGCGTGACCACGGCCCTGCTGGCCGGATGTGTGCTTGAGGAAACGCCCCCCGCATCCGACCTGCCGCCAAGCTGCGGCGCCGAAGCCCTGAGCGGGCTGGTCGGCCAACCCCGTGCCGTGGCCGATGCCATGCGTTTTGACGTGCCGGTGCGCATCATCGGCCCGGGTCAGGCGGTAACGATGGACTATCTGGCCCATCGGCTGAACATCACCTATAACGCGCTTGGCATCATCGATCGGGTTTACTGCGGCTAGGCTGCGGGATCTGGCGCTTGCTTTTCATCCACGATCTGCCAGTCTGGCGGGATGATCCATCTGCACCCGCCCCATTCCCCCGCCCCGCCCGAGCGCATCGCCTTTGATCGCCAGGAATTATCCACGATCCTTGGCCTTTACGGGCGCATGGTCGCGGCGGGCGAATGGCGCGATTACGGCATGTCGTTTCTGCCGGATGTGGCGATCTTTTCGATCTTTCGGCGCACGGCGGAATATCCGCTCTATCGGATCGAGAAACGCCCGCGGCTGCGGCTGAAACAGGGGATGTATGCGGTGATCAGCATGGAGGGCCAGATCCTGCGGCGCGGCCATGATCTGCGCACGGTCTTGCGGGTACTGGAACGCAAACTGATCCGCGCGGTGGATTAAAGCCTGCGCCGCGTAATCACCGGCCCGCCGCCTTGTGCATCGATCCGGGCGATGGCCTTGGCAATCGGTTCATAGGCCACGGCCATGTGATGCGCATTGGCATGGATCAGCGTTTCGTCATCGACGCAAAGCGCCACATGCCCGCGCCAGAACACCAGATCGCCGCGCGCAAACGGTTGATTTTGCGCGATTTCGCTGCCCAGCGCCATCTGCATGTCGCTATCGCCGGGGCAGGCAATATCGCAGGCCAGAAACGCCGCCTGCACCAGCCCGGAACAATCGATCCCCGCCGATGAATTGCCGCCCCACAGATAGGGCGTGCCGAAAAACAATTGCGCCTCCGTGGCCGGATCGCTGAACGGGCGATCCACCAGCCGCAAATGCGCCTTGGGCACGAAGAAACCCTGCGCGGTTTCCATGAAATGGTGCCGCTCATCCACGATCTGCATGGCGGCGCCAAAGGATAGCGCGGCCAGCGCTTCGGATTTCACATCGGCGGCGGGATAAAGATGCGCGGCCCGCACCCCGATCACATGGGTCGCGTCGGGGCCAGCGGGCGCCAGATCAGCCGCGTTGATATAGCCCACATAGCCATCGCGCGCCGATCGACCAAAGGCCCAGCCATCGTGGATTTCCAGCACCAGAAACCGCCAACCCAGCAGCATCTGCCGGTCCCGCGCGCCGCCGGGCGCGCGCCGCAAATCGGCCAGTGGGCGCGCCACCTGATACCATGTGCCATCCACCACCGCAGCACCCGGCCCGGCGAATCCCGGCAGTCCCACCCGTGCGTTGGCAGGCGTCAAACGCGGATCAGCCATCAGATCCCCAACAAATCCGGCAGCGCCAGCAGGATCGCACGCGGCCCCTGGCCCAGCCCGCCTTTGGTCCGTGCGGGCGCGGCGTTGCGTTGCCAGCCATAAAGATCCAGATGCACATAGCGCGGATTTTCGACAAACCGGCGCAGGAACAACGCCGCCGTGATCGCCCCGGCAAAGCCGCCCTCGGGCGCATTGTCCAGATCGGCGATGCCGGGCTCGATCATCCCTTCATAGGGTTCATAAAACGGCAATTGCCAAAGCGGATCGGCGGCATGCGCGCCCGCAATCGCCAGCGCCATCGCATCGCGCGGATGTTTGGCGAAAAACGGCACCAGATCCGGCCCCATCGCGACCCGCGCCGCACCGGTAAGCGTGGCGAGCGAGATAATCAGATCGGCCCCGCCCTCATCCGCCAGCGCCAGCGCATCGGCCAGGACCAGCCGCCCTTCGGCATCGGTATTATTGACCTCAATCGTCAGCCCCTTGCGCGAGGTCAGGATATCTTGCGGACGAAAGGCATTGCCGCCGATGGAATTTTCCACCGCCGGGATCAGCACGCGCAGCCGCACCGGCACCTTCAGCGCCATAATCATCCGCGCAAGGCCCAGCGCATTGGCCGCGCCCCCCATATCCTTTTTCATCAGCCCCATGCTGGAGCCGGGCTTGATATTCAGCCCGCCGGTGTCGAAACACACCCCCTTGCCCACCAGCGTCAGCGCCGGGCCGCGATCGCCCCAACGCAGATCGATCAGCCGCGGCGCACGCGGGCTGGCGCGGCCAACCGCATGAATCAGCGGCAGATTTTGGGCGAGCAGATCATCGCCGGTGGTCACATCCACCTGCGCGCCAAATTCATCGGCAACGGCGCGGGCGGCCGCTTCCAGTTCATCGGGCCCCATATCCGATGCAGGCGTGTTGATCAGATCGCGGATCAGGGCCTCGCCCGCGGCCACCGCCTCGATCCGGGGGGCATCGACGCCCTCGGGCGCGATCAGCATCGCTTTGGGCGGGGTCGCGGATTTATAGCGGCCAAAGCGGTAACCGGCCAAAAGCCAGCCAAGCGCGGCCTCGTCCAGCGCATAACCGCTCAGCTCGCTCACCAGCCGATAGCTGCCCTGGGGCAAGGCGGCGCGGGCGGCGGCCAGTTGAAACCGGCCGCGCGCGCGGGTTTTCGCATCGCCAAAGCCCACGGCGGCGGCCGCAATCGCGCCATCCGCACCGGGGATCAGGGCCACCGCCCCCGCGCCTGCATCAAATCCCGCCGCTCGCACCCAGGCCTGCGCGCCCGGTTCCAGCCCGTCACGCCAGGCCGAAAGCCCCTCTTGCGTCACGATATGCAGCGGGATTGCGTTATCCGTAGGCGGTGCGAAAGTCAGGCTCATCATCGGCTCCGATCTGGGGGTTTGCGCCAACCTAGCCCCTTTCGCGCGGCCTGCAAGCGCTCAGACACTGGCATCGTGCAAATCCCACACGGCCATCAGTGACCCTTCGCCGATACGTTTGAGCCGCGCCATCGTCGCCGCCAGCGCCGCCGCATCATGGGTCAGCGTCAGCGCCGCCACATCGCCCGCGACCCGCGCGAACATATCCATCCCGATCTGTTCCGCGATGCCGACCATCGATCGCGCCGCGCGGTGCAATTCGTGGTGATCGCCGCCACTGAACAATCGTTCCACCCGCGCCAGCCGGGCGGCCAATTCCTCCATCGCGCGGGCGACGACCGCCTCGGCCCCCGGCGCGCCAAGCTGCATATAAAGCGATTCCAATCGTCCGTGATCCAGCCGCACCGGTTCATCCGGCCGCAATTGCGCTATGCTCATCCGATACCCCAATTTCCTGCCCCGCAGGACACGCGCCATATTGAGCACCAGATATTCAAGAAAAGGTTTAATCGGCTGGTGAAAAATAGCTCGAATTCCAAGCAAATGCTAAATACAAGCAACGCGATCTTGCACGCCGAGGAGAGCCCCATGCATCATGCGAAACCGCTGCCCAATTACCTCGTCCAGCGTTATCAGGGCTGGAAAGCCACGACCTATACGGAAAACAAGGCCTGGTATCGCCGCCTGGCCGATGACGGGCAGCATCCCCGTGCCATGGTGATTTCCTGCTGCGATTCGCGCGTGCATGTGACATCGATCTTTGGCGCGGATCAGGGCGAATTCTTTATTCACCGCAATATTGCCAATCTTGTGCCGCCCTATGAAATCGGCGGCACCCATCACGGCACATCGGCAGCGGTGGAATATGCGGTGACCGTGTTGAAAGTGGCGCATCTGATCGTGCTGGGCCATTCCAATTGCGGCGGCGTGAACGGCTGTCACGCGATGTGTTCCGGCCACGCCCCCCAGCTTGAGGCCGAGACCAGCTTTATCGGGCGCTGGATGGATATTCTGCGCCCCGGCTTCGACAAGGTATCATCGATCCCCGATCCCAGCGCCCAGTTGCGCGCGCTGGAACAGCAGGCGGTGCTGATTTCGCTGGAAAACCTGATGACCTTTCCCTTTGTCCGCGCCGAGGTGGAAAACGAACGCATGACCCTGCACGGTCTGTGGACCGATATCGGCGAAGGCGGGCTGCAAAGCTATGACGCGGCCAGCGATACATTCGTTCAGGTATAGCCCGGTCAGGCCGCGTGGGGTTCATCTGCCGTGCGGGTGCTGACAAACAGCGGATGCGGCAGATCGGGCGCGGCGCCGGCAAATTCGGCGCCCAGCGGCCCGAAGCTGTTGGTCAGCAGCGCATTGCGCATCGCGTGAAAACGCAGGGCGCGGGTGCGGTTGGCGCGGGCTTTTTCCAGCATGGCAGACATCGGATGGCTCCTTCACGGGTTGATGACAGGGCCATCACACCATATCCGCCCGGCCTGCGCGCGCCCCAACCGCCAAGGATTTTAGGCAAAAGCCCCCCATCGCGCTGATGGCCAATGTTTTCAACGGCTTGCGCGATTTTCCCATATGCCTGCAATTTTATGCAAGCCGGAAAAAAGGCGCCCGAAGGCGCCTTTCTGATCCTAGCCCTTTTTCAGCACCCGCCGACCCAGCAATTCCGCGATCTGCACCGCATTCAGCGCCGCGCCCTTGCGCAGATTGTCGGATACGCACCACAGGTTGATGCCGTTTTCGATCGTGCTGTCCTGCCGAATGCGGCTGACAAATGTGGCGAAATCGCCCACCGCTTCGACCGGGGTTACATAACCGCCTGGCTCGCGCTTATCCACCACCAGCACGCCGGGGGCTTCGCGCAGGATATCGCGCACTTCGTCATCATCGACGAATTCTTCGAATTCGATATTGATCGATTCCGAATGGCCGACGAACACCGGCACGCGCACACAGGTGGCCGTCACGCGGATGTTTTTATCGATGATCTTTTTGGTTTCGGCGACCATTTTCCATTCTTCCTTGGTCGAGCCATCGTCAAGGAACACATCGATATGCGGGATCACGTTGAAAGCGATCTGTTTGGTGAATTTCGAAGGCTCGACCTCTTGGCCCGGCACATACATGCCCTTGGTCTGGTCCCACAGCTCATCGATGCCTTCCTTGCCGGCGCCCGACACGGATTGATAGGTGCTGACCACCACGCGCTTGATTTTCGCGCGCTCATGCAGGGGCTTAAGCACGACAACCATCTGCGCGGTCGAACAATTGGGGTTGGCGATGATGTTGCGCTTGGCATAGCCTTCGATCGCATCGGGGTTCACCTCGGGCACGATCAGCGGCACATCCGGGTCATAGCGATAAAGCGACGAGTTATCGATCACCACACAGCCCGCAGCCGCCGCGCGCGGCGCATGTTCCTTGGTGGCCTCGGACCCTACGGCAAACAGTGCCATATCCCAGCCGGTGAAATCGAAATCAGCCAGATCGCGGGTCTTCAGGGTCTTGTCGCCAAAGCTGACTTCTGTGCCCAGCGATCTGCGCGAGGCAAGCACCGCGATCTCATCAACCGGGAACTCGCGCTCGGCGAGGATGTTCAGCATCTCGCGGCCCACATTGCCCGTGGCACCGACGATGACGATCTTGTAGCCCATTTGGACCTCCTTCGGTCTGTGGATAACAACGGGGCCACATACCGCACTCGGGCCGCGGGTTAAAGGGGGTTCCGCGCCATGGGCACAAGCCGAACCCGCGGATCGCGCGCCATCAGCGCCGCGACAAACGCCTGTTCCGCGCCGAAATCATGGGGCACATCTGCGGCACCGCGCCGGCCCGAAAGCGATCTGGTCGCAAAGAAATCGAACCCGTGCAGCGTGATCGCGGCGGCATCGGATCGCGCCACCAGATCAAGCATCATCAGCCCGGTGGTGGGCCGCGCACCAAGCTGGCGTTCCAGCGCGGTGATATCTGCCAGCGGATGCAGATAAAACCCCGGCCCCTGCGCCAGCCGCAGGCTCAGCCGTTTACGCTTGGGCGACATCCAGAGCACCCGTTCGGGTTCCAGCCGTGCCAGCCCTTCGCGCGGGATCGAGGTGGCGAGCGCCAGCCAATCCGTGCGCCTGCCGTGCGAGGCCGCATCAGGCATCGGGGCGCGGTTGATGCGGATCACGATATCGGCGGCGTCGATATCGGCCCCCTGCGCGGTTTCGGCCAGCGCGCGGGCATTGCCGACGATGGCCACCCGCTTGTCCGCCAGCCCCGCAAGCAGCGCCGCGCGCGGCATGGAATAGCGTTGCAGGCGGTCCCCCGGCAGGCGGCGAGCGATGCGAAATCGCAGCCGCTCGGCCAGGGTTGGCGGCGGCGGGCGGTCGTGCAGCAGCGCCTCATAAACCCCGATCAGCGCCGCCGCCTCATCCTCGATCCGAAAGCCGTTCTCGACGTGCGCCCGCGCCGCCTGCCCCGCCGCCATGCGCCGCGCCGGATCATCGAGGAAGGGCAGGATCGCTTCGGTCAGCGCCGGGATG
>JBBAGE010000028.1:0-18595 GCA_041655055.1 Paracoccaceae bacterium | reverse complement strand
CGAGCAGATCATCAAGCCCCAGCCCGGTCAGCGCGGATACTTCGATATCCTGCACGTCGCCCGACATGGCCTCGACCACCACTTCGTGCTGCAACAGATCGGTGCGCACCTTGGTGGGGTTGGCGGTGGGTTTGTCGATCTTGTTGATCGCCACGATCATCGGCACGCCCGCCGCCTTGGCATGGCTGATTGCCTCGATCGTTTGTGGCATCACCGCATCATCGGCCGCGACAACAAGCACAACGATATCCGTGACTTGCGCACCGCGCGCCCGCATCGAGGTAAAGGCCGCGTGGCCCGGCGTATCAAGAAAGGTCAGCACCGCGCCGCTATCGGTCGTCACCTGATAGGCGCCGATATGCTGGGTGATGCCACCGGCTTCGCCGGCAACCACCTTGGCCTTGCGGATCGCATCCAGAAGCGAGGTTTTCCCATGGTCAACGTGGCCCATGATGGTCACCACCGGCGGGCGCGAACGCAAATCTTCGGCGCGGTCTTCGACCGTATCGATGACCTGTTCGACATCGGCATCGGACACACGCACGATTTTATGGCCGAATTCCTCGATGATGACTTCGGCGGTATCAGCATCGATCGGTTGGTTTTGCGTGACCATCATGCCCATCTGCATCAGCGCCTTGACCACATCCGCAGTCCGGGTGGCCATACGGTTGGCCAGTTCGGATACGACAATGGTTTCAGGCACTTGCACTTCGCGCACGATTTTCTCGCGGTCCTGTGTGCCACCGATGGCCTTTTGACGGGCGCGTTCCTGCTTGCGCTTCATCGCGGCCATCGACCGCTGCCGCCCGCCTTCGCCACCGGCAAGGGCTTCGTTCAGCGTCAACTTGCCCGAGCGGCGGCCATCGCCACCGCGCGACGGGGTGCGGGCACCCTTGGCATCGCGGCTGGTGTCGGGTTCGCGGTCAACCTTGCGCGGGCCCGAGGCCGGCTTGGCGCCACGCGGCGCATCTTCGGGGGCGCGCGCCGCAGGGGCCTCGGCCGCCGGTTGGCGGGGGCGGGCCGCTTCGGCGGCTTTGGCTTCGGCCTGTCTGCGGGCCTCGGCCTCTTCTTCTTCCTTGCGGCGCAGGCTTTCTTCGCGCTCGCGCTCTTCGCGTTCCTTGGCTTCAAGCTCGGCGCGGCGGCGTTCGCGTTCTGCTTCGCGTTCACGCTCTTCGGCGGCGCGGCGGGCGTTATCCTCGGCCTCGCTGGCGCGGGCCGCTTGCAACGCCTTCAGGCGACGCTCCATTTCGGCATCGGAAATGCCGGCGGGGCGCTTGGCCGGATCACCCAGCTGCGCCGCACCGCCTGCACCGGTCTTGCCACCCGCGGTGGCGCCGGGTTTTGGCACCACGACGCGTTTGCGCTTGGTCTCGACCACGACGCTTTTTGTCCGGCCGTGGCTGAAGCTCTGCTTTACGTTGCCTGAACGCGGGCCGCCACGCAGGCCGAGAGGTTTCTTGCCGTCACTATCGCTCATCTGGTCGTCTTACCCTTTCCGGTGGCCTGTTTGCCACCGCCAGTCTCGCCGCGCACGCCTGCCAGGCGTGTGGCCTCATCTATAACACGTGTTGCGAGCCCACCAGCCGCGAGCGCGCCATGTATCACACTTTCCCGCCCGAAAGCCAAACCCAATTCGGACGCGTTCAGCAGGCCGAACCAACGCCCGCCCTCGGGCGTCCACAGCTTGCCTTTGCCGCGCTCGGACCCGTCAGAGGCCTGCAAAAGCACCTTTGCGCGGCCTGCGGCCAACATGGCCTTTACCTTTTCAAACCCGGCGACGGCCTGTCCTGCCTTGCGCGCCATTGACACAAGGTTAACAACCCGCGCCGCCAGCCCCGCTTCCAGCAGATCGGCCAGATCATCGGGCACGATCACATCGCGGCGGGCGGCCTTTGCAAAGGCTTTCTTCGCAACGGCCTCGTTGATGACGGCCCGATCGGCGGCAAGCCAGATGCCGCGCCCGGGCAGTTTTTCACCCAGATCCGGCACGATCTGACCATCGGGCCCGACCACGAAGCGGATCAGCCCCGACCGGGGCTGCGCTTCGCGCGTCACGATGCAACGCCGCTCGGGCTCGTCCGTCATCTTGCTTTGGCCACCACGGGTCATCAAATCGTGCTCCGGGGCGCGGTTCAGGCGCCGGCCTCATCATCAAGATCGTCTTCGATATCGCCGTCATCCGCATCGGATGCAAGCTCGGCCGGATCGACCCAGCCCAGTTGAATGCGCGCGGTCATAACCAGATTTTGCGCTTCTTCAAGGCTGACGTCAAAGGGTTCCAGCACGCCATCGTCTTTTACACGCTGGCCATTCACGGTGGTCCAGCCGCCGGCAAGTTCCCAATCCGCGCAGGTTGCGAAATCTTCGAGGGTTTTGACCCCGTCTTCGGCCAGCGCCTCAATCATTTGGGGAGTCAGACCTTCAAAGTCAACCAGGCTGTCCTCGACACCCAGTTCACGCGCCCGTTCGATCGCCTTGCGGTTGGCTTCGTCAAGGTAATCGCGCGCGCGGGCTTGCAATTCCGAGGCGGTGCCTTCGTCGATCCCGTCGATCACCAGCAGTTCGTCAAGCTCGACATAGGCGACTTCTTCGAGATTGCTGAATCCCTCGGACACCAGCAATTGCGCAAAAAATTCATCGAGATCGAGCGTATCCATGAACAGCTTGGTGCGCGACGCGAATTCGGCCTGACGGCGCTCGGATTCTTCGGCTTCGGTCAGGATGTCGATATCAAGCCCGGTCAACTGGCTGGCCAGCCGCACGTTCTGGCCGCGACGGCCAATCGCCAGCGACAATTGTTCATCGGGCACAACAACTTCGATCTTGCCCGCGTCCTCATCCAGCACGACCTTGCTGACTTCGGCCGGTTGCAGCGCGTTCACAAGGAAGGTCGGCGCATCTTCGTTCCAGGGGATGATGTCGATCTTTTCACCCTGAAGTTCGTTAACCACGGCCTGCACACGGCTGCCGCGCATCCCCACACAGGCGCCGACCGGATCGATCGAGCTGTCATGCGAAATGACGGCGATTTTCGCGCGCGAACCGGGATCGCGGGCCACGGCCTTGATTTCAATGATGCCGTCATAGATTTCGGGCACTTCCATCTTGAACAATTCGGCCATGAATTGGGGATCGGTGCGCGACAGGAACACTTGCGGCCCGCGCACTTCGCGGCGCACATCCTTGATATAGACGCGCACGCGGTCGTTGGTGCGATAGCTTTCGCGACCGATTTTTTCGTTCCGGCGCAGCACGCCTTCGCCCCGGCCGATATCGATGATCACATTGCCGAATTCTTCGCGTTTCACGACACCATTGATGATCGTGCCGACGCGATCCTTGAATTCTTCGTATTGGCGGTCACGTTCGGCCTCGCGGACCTTTTGCAAGATCACCTGTTTGGCCGATTGCGCGGCGATCCGGCCCATTTCAACGGGGGGCACTTCGTCGGTGATTTCATCGCCGATTTTCGGATCGTCGAGATATTGTTTCGCCTGTTCGACGGTCAACTGGGCCTGGTAGCTTTCCAGTTCATCATCGGCGACGACGGTGCGCACGCGGGTGAATGTCGCGCGCCCGGTTTTACGGTCGATCGAGACGCGGATATCCATTTCCGAGCCGTAGCGGCTTTTGGCCGCCCGCGCGAGGCTTTCTTCCATCGCCTCAACCACCAGGCCGGGGTCGATCATTTTTTCGCGGGCAACAGCTTCGGCGGTTTGCAACAGCTCTAGCTGGTTGGCACTCGTAATGGCCATGCGTCAGTCCTCCTCAGAACCGGCTTCGTTTTCTATTTCGTCGAACTTGCTTTCATCCTCGATGCCCGACGCCTTGCGTTGGCGCAGCATTTCGCGGATCAGATCATCGGTCAGCACCAGCTTGGCATCCGACAGCCAGTCGAATTTCAGGCCGATGGTGCCTTCTTCCAATTCGATCAGAACCTCGTCCCCTTCGATCCCGGCCAATTCGCCTTTGAAGCGGCGGCGGCCATCGATCAATTCGGTCGTTTCCAAACGGGCCTCATAACCTTCCCACAGCTCAAAATCCTTGAGCCGGGTCAGCGGGCGGTCGATACCGGGTGATGATACCTCAAGCGTATATTCATCCTCGATCGGGTCTTCGACATCCAAAAGCGCGGAAATCGCGGTGGAAATCGTGGCGCAATCATCGACATCGATGCCGCCTTGGGGGCGGTCGGCCATGATTTGCACGGTTTTCTGTTTCGCGCCGCTCATGAAACGCACGCGCACCAGTTCAAACCCCAGATCCTCGATCACGGGGGTGATGATCGCGGCCAGGCGGCGATCCATGGGGGCATTGGCGATCAGATCAGACATTCCGGCGATTAACTTTCGTCATATGGTTCGGGGGAACACAAAAAAACGGGCGCGCGGCCCGTCGATCTTTCCCGGTGGAGCTTCGGGTTTGGCCCGACGCGCCGCTGTTGAGGGGGGATATACGCCCGATCCCCCCTAACTGCAAGCGTCGATTTCGCGCGCCACCGCATCCGTGGCGCGCACCAGTTCCGCCGAAATGCCGGGTTCCGACAGGGCATGGCCCGCGCGCCCCACCATGCGCATCCGCGATCCGGGCCAGGCGCGGTGCAGCGCCCAGGCCGATATCGGCGGGCAGATCATGTCATAGCGGCCCTGCACGATCGTGCCCGGAATGTGCGCAATCCGCCCCATATCGGCCAGAATCTGGCCATCGGGATGCAAAAACCCGCGATTGACAAAATAGTGGTTTTCCAGCCGGGCAAAGGCGCGGGCATAATCCGCCGGGCTTTCGCCGCCAAAGCCATCGCTGCTGACCGATGCCAGCGCGTTTTCCCAAGCCGTCCACATCCGGGCAAAGCGGACCTCTTGCGCGTAATCCCCGCAAAACAGGCGTTTGTGATAGGCCGCGATCAGATTGTGGCGTTCATCGGGCGGGATCAGGCCGGCAAATTCTTCCCACAGATCGGGCCAGAATTTGCCCGCGCCGCCGCCGTAAAACCAGTCAAGCTCGGCCTGTGTCATCAAAAACACGCCGCGCAGCACCAGATGCAGCGCCCGCTCGGGATGGGTCTGGGCATAAAGCAGCGACAGCGTTGCGCCCCAGCTGCCGCCAAATACCACCCAGCGCGCAATGCCCAAATCATTGCGAATCCGTTCGATATCCGCGATCAAATCCCATGTGGTATTCGCATCGATACTGGCATGTGGCGTGGATTTGCCGCAGCCGCGTTGATCAAACAGCACGATGCGATAGATTTTCGGGTCGAAATAGCGCCGCATCGCCGGGCTGCAGCCGCCCCCGGGCCCGCCATGCAGCACCACAACCGGCAGGCCATCGGGGTTGCCGCATTGCTCGACATAGAGTTCATGCCCGCAGCCCACCTCGATCCGGCGCTGGTCGAAAGGCACGGTCGGCGGGTAAAGAAAGTGGTATGAGCCTTTTGGGCCTGCGAATTTGTCCATGATCATCCTATATAGCGGAAAGGCGCGCGCTTCCATGGGCGGGCGCGCAAACAAGGAACAAGACCATGCAGAATGCCGAAAACAGTGTCGATCCCGCCGAAGTCGCGAAATTTGAGGCCATGGCCGCCGAATGGTGGGATCCGAACGGCAAGTTCAAGCCGCTGCATATGCTCAACCCTTGTCGGCTGGATTACATCAACGCTCAGATTGCGGCGGAATTTGACCGGGATCTGACCGTGGCGCGGCCGTTTGCGGGGCTGCGGTTGCTTGATATCGGCTGCGGTGGGGGATTGCTGTCCGAACCGATGGCGCGGCTTGGGGCCGAGGTCGTGGGCGCCGATGCCGCGGGCGGCAATATCCCGGTGGCGCAGCTTCATGCCGAACAGGCCGGGCTTGCGATCGATTACCGCCACACCACCGCCGAAGCCCTGGCCGATGCGGGCGAACAATTCGATATCGTCCTGAATATGGAGGTGATCGAACATGTCGCCGATCCGCAGGCCTTTATGGTCACCTGCCAGCGCCTGTTGCGGCCCGGCGGGTTGCTGATCTGTTCCACCATCAACCGCAATGCCAAAAGCTATATGATGGCGATCGTCGGGGCCGAACAGGTGATGCGCTGGCTGCCGCGCGGCACGCATGAATGGCAAAAATTCATCACCCCGGATGAACTGGCCGTGATGATCGCGAATGCAGGTTTGCAACAGGTCGATAAAAAGGGCTTTGTTTTCAACCCGCTGGGGTGGAGCTGGGCAATCTCTGCCCGGGATCTGTCGGTGAATTACGTGACCGCCAGCATCAAGCCCGGCGGCTGATTTGTGCCACGTGAAACAATTCACGCGGGGCCGGTGAAATCCCGATCATGATGCAGCGCCGGGACGCGGGCGCGGGCGCGCGCCACCTCGGCCAGATCGTAATCGACAAAGGACACGCCCGGATCGGTGCCTGCATCGACCAACACCTCGCCCCAGGGGGCGACCGCCAGCGAATGGCCATAGCTGGCGCGGCCGGGCGTGTTTTGCCCGGTTTGCGCGGGGGCAAATACGTAACAGCCCGTTTCAATCGCGCGGGCGCGCAGCAGGGTTTCCCAATGCGCCGCACCCGTGACCGGCGAAAAGGCGGCCGGCACGGTCAGAATTTCCGCCCCCGCTTGTGCCAGCGCGCGGTAGAGATAGGCAAAGCGCACATCATAACAGACCGACAGCCCCAGCCGCCCGATAGGGGTATCTGCCACAACCGCCTGCGCGCCGGGGCGATAGCCCGATGATTCGGCATAGGTTTCCGTCGGCGATATATTCACATCAAACATATGAATTTTGTCATAACGCGCGGCAATGCTGCCATCGGGCGCAATCAGGAATGATCGATTCGCGAATCGCCCATCCGGGTCATCGGTTTTCAGCGCCAGCGATCCGATCACCAGCCAGATACCATGTGCCTGCGCATCGGCGCGCAGCGCGGCAAGCGTTTCATCCCCGGCCTCGTGGCGCAGCACATCACGCTGCCGCGCGCGGCTGGATGATACGCAATTCGTCACCTCGGGCGTCAGGATCAGCCCCGCGCCGCCCATGGCGGCTTCGCGCAGCAAATCGCGGGTGACCGGCAGATTCGCGGCCGGATCATCGCCCGAACAAAGCTGGATCAGCGCCGCGCGCATCCGGATCAGGCCGCCAAAAGCGGGTCTAGCTTGCCGTCGCGGTCCAGTCGGGCCATATCGTCAAACCCGCCAATATGCCGCCCGTCGATGAAAATCTGCGGCACGGTGCGCCCGCCATTGGCACGCTGGGTCATTTCCTGCCGCCGTTCGGGTGCGGCGGCGACATCGACATTGGAATAGCTGACACCCTTTTGATCAAGCAGCCGCTTGGCCGCGATGCAATAGGGGCAGGTGGGCGTTGTATAAAGCTCGACTTGGGCCATGAAGGTTCCTGTCATATTGGCTGCGATTGTGAATATATAATGCCTCAGCCCTGTTTCGCAACGCGCGCCAGCACCGCGACCGACACCCGCCCCGCGCCGCCCGCAAGACAGGCAGCCGTAGCGGCGGCCAAAGTGGCGCCCGATGTCATCACGTCATCGACCAACAACACATGCCGCCCCGCCATCTGCAGCCGGCGCCGGGGCGTGGCGGCGAACGCGCCTTCGACATTGGCAAAACGTGCCTGAAGGCCCATATTTTGCATCATCGGCGTGTGTCGTCGGCGGGTCAGCAGATCGCTGCACACCGGCAGGCCCAGATGACCGGCCACCGCATGGGCCAGCAAATCGGCCTGATCATAACGCCGGGCAATGCGGCGCATCCAATGCACAGGCACGGGCGCGACCAGCGTTGACGCCAACGTGATATCGCGCGCGGCATCGGCGATCCAACGCCCCGCAGGCCGCGCAAGATCGGCGCGCTGATAATGTTTCAGCGCCATCACCATCCGCTTGGCCGTGCCCGAATAAAGCATGGCCGCGCGCGCACGATCCCACGGGCGGGGCGCTGCAAGACAGGCATCGCAATGGGCCGCGCCGCCATCGCCATCGCCTTGCAACGGAATGGCGCAGCCGTCGCAGACCAGCCCGCCTGCAAAGCGGGTTTCGCGCCAGCAGGGGCCGCAAAGCGCGCCTTCCTGCGCGACAATCGAGTTGCACCCAAGGCAGTGCGGGGGATAGAGAACCCTGATAACCGTTTGCAACATCGCCCGTTCACCCGCTGCCGCGTGTTTCCAAGGCCAGTCCCATGCCCAGCCCCGCCCCATTGACCGATCGCGCCGCCCTTGCGCGAAACCGCGCCCGCAGCCGGCCCGGGGCGCTGTTCCTGCACCAAGCCGCGCGGGACGAGGTCGAGGATCGCATATCAATCGTTAACAGGCAGTTTACGCGGCCCGCAATTATCACCGGCCACCCCGATTTCTGGCGCGATTTACTGCCCGACGCGGTGGTTGTGCCCGATGACGAGGTGCTGGCGCTGGTGCCTGGGGCGCATGATCTGGTGATTCACGCCATGGCGCTGCACTGGGCCAATGACCCGGTCGGCCAATTGGTGCAGGCGCGCCGCGCGCTGGCGGCGGATGGGCTGTTCCTGGGCGTCAGCCTCGGTGGTCAGAGCCTGCAGGAATTGCGCGCCACATTGGCCCAGGCCGAGGTGGCACTAACCGGGGGGCTATCGCCGCGCGTGCTGCCGATGGCCGAAATTCGTGATCTGGGCGGGCTGCTGCAACGCGCGGGCTTTGCGCTACCGGTGGCCGATAGCCTGACGCTGACCGCGACATATAGCGGCACCCTGGATCTGATGCACGATCTGCGCGCGATGGGTGAGGGCAATGCCCTTGCCGCGCGCCACCGGATGCCACCGCCGCGCGCGCTGTTTGCACGCGCCGATGCGCTTTATCACGCGACCTATGGCCTGCCCGATGGCCGCATTCCGGCGACATTCGATCTGATCACCCTGACCGGCTGGGCGCCCGACGCCAGCCAGCCCCAACCGCTGCGCCCCGGTTCGGCGCAGGCGCGGCTGGCCGATGCGCTGGGCACATCCGAGGCGCCGCTGGACGAGTGATCCATTGAAACTTTGGCCGATACCAAGGATACAGGCCCCAGCCAAACAGCGAGGACATTGCCCTTATGAGCCGCCCCCTGACCGAAGCCACCATTCCCGCCCATGCCCCGACCGATCATCCCGGGATTCCACGTGAAAAGGTGGGCATTCTGCTGGCCAATTTGGGCACGCCGGATGCCACGGATTACTGGTCGATGCGGCGCTATCTCAGCCAGTTTCTGTCGGATAAACGGGTGATTGATTATCCGGCGTGGCGCTGGCAGCCGATCTTGCAACTGATCATCCTCAGCCGACGGCCCTTTCGCTCGGGCGAGGCCTATCGCACGATCTGGAATAATGAACGCAATGAAAGCCCGCTGCTGACCATCACCCGCGACCAGACCGATAAAATTCGCGCCCAAATGCAGCGCCATTACGGCGATGATGTCGTGGTCGATTTCTGCATGCGTTATGGCAATCCGTCCATTCCGTCCAAGGTGCGCGAAATGGTGGCGCAGGGCTGCACGCGGATATTGTTCTTTCCGCTCTATCCGCATTACGCGGGGGCCACATCGGCGACGGCCAATGACGAATTTTTTCGCGCGCTGATGCAGGAAAAATGGCAACCGGCGGCGCGCACGGTGCCCGCCTATTTCGAACATCCGCTTTATATCGAGGCGCTGGCCCAATCGGTGGAACGCACCTATGGGGAATTGGCGGCGCGGCCCGATATTTTGGTCGTGTCCTATCACGGCATGCCGCAGCGCTATCTGACCGAGGGTGATCCCTATTATTGCCAATGCGTGAAAAATACCCGGTTGCTGAAAGAACGACTGGGCTGGCAAGATACTGAAATCACATCAACTTTTCAGTCGGTCTTTGGCCAGGAAAAATGGCTGCGCCCCTATACCGTCGAAGAGGTGGCCCGGCTGGCCGAAAGCGGCAAAAAGAAAATCGCCGTGATTGCGCCCGCTTTTTCCGCCGATTGCGTCGAAACGCTGGAAGAAATCAATCAGGAAATCCGCGACAGTTTTATCGCCGCCGGCGGGACGGATTTCACCTATATCCCCTGTCTTAACGATACGCCTGCCCATATCGAAATGTTGTCGGCGGTGATTCGCGACAACCTTGCCGGGTGGCTTGATCGCTAGGGGCAGACAACAAAAAGGGCGGAAGATATCCCGCCCTTTCAGATATTGGCCTTCCGCAGGGGAAGAAAAATCAGTTCGATGCGATCGCAGCGGCAACCAGTGCCAGGATGAGCAGCGGAACAATGAAGCCACCAGCCGAAGTGCCGGCAGTTTCTTCAACAATGACGGGAGCTTCGATAACCGGTGCCGAATAGCCGCCAGCGAAAGCGGTGGTGCCGGCCAGGGTGAAAGCGGTAGCGGCGATGAGCTTTTTCATTTCTTAATCCTCCAGATAATCCGGCCGTCGCAGACTGAGGATGACGCCGGAACAGACTGTACCTCGTAGTTTCCTATATGCAGCGAAGCGGTTGAAAAGCAAACTCAAGATTCCTTAAATGCTTTCAATCTGCCGCTGATGTCGTCAAATAAGCAACACCTGCGTGCCGACTTTGGCCAGCGTATATAATTCGGCGATATGTTCGTTGAACAGGCCCACGCAGCCATTTGACGACAGCCGCCCGATTTTGCGCGTATCGTTGGTGCCGTGAATGCGGTAATATTGCCACGACAAATGCAGCGCATGCGTGCCCAGCGGATTATCGGGGCCGGGGCCGACGAAATCGGGCCAATCGGGATCGCGCAGTTTCATCGCGGGCGTGGGCGCCCAGGACGGGCCTTCGACCCGGCGCGTGATTTCGGTGCGGCCACGGCGGGTCAGATCCTCGGTCAGGGGCACCGAAGTCGGATAAAGTTTATAGATCGATTCGTCCTCGGACCAGTAATGCAGCGCGCGCGAGGTCAGATCGCACAGGATCGCACCATTGGCGAGCGTGTCGAAATAGGGCCGCCAATCCAGCGCGCGAAAGCTTGATGTATTGCGGCGGACCGAATCGGACAGCGCGCGTTCCATTTCGGTGGTATTGGTCATCTGCGCCAGCGCGGGGGCACCAAGCAGGGTCGCCGCCATCGCCCCCGTCGCCAGAAATCCCCGCCGCGAGACCGGCTTGTTTTTGGTATCCGTCATGTCACTCTCCGTGGAACAGCACTGTCGGGCCTGATTTAGGCCGTTTATGTCTTTGCGCCAGATAATATTGGGTTAAATTTGCAATCTCAATTCACACAAGCGTAATTTTGCCCAAACTGTGACAGTTGCGTTTGATCCCGGCCCCGACGCAGGCTAAATCTGGGCAAATTTCAGCGGGGGCGCGCGATGATGAAACTGCCAATTGGTTCGCTTGTTTTAGTGTCATTTCTGGCGGCCTGTGCCGTGCCAGCGTCGGGGCCGGTGCAAATGGGCGCCGATGGCAAGCCTTTGCCGCGCGTTTACCGCATTTCTGCGGCCGAACAGGGGCGGATTCAGTTCCGCATGCTTGATTCGGTCAATGCCTTGCGCGCCGCGTCGAATGCGCCCGCGCTTGAATTCAGCGCGCAGTTGAACGCCGCTGCCGCCACCCATTCGCGCGATATGTCGGTGCAAAACCGCCCCTGGCATTTCGGATCGGACGGATCGTCGCCGCTGGATCGGGTGCGCCGCGCCGGTTATCCCGGCCAGATGCTGGGCGAGGCGATTTCCGAAACCTATGAGACCGAGCTGGAAACCTTGGCCGCATGGATGGAACAGCCCGATACCCGCGGCATCATCCTTGATCCGGCGGCCCGCAATATGGGGTTCGCCTGGCACCAGGATTCCAATGGCAAGGTGTGGTGGACGTTGCTGACCGGGGCGTGATCACGCCACGATGTGAATCTGCGTGCCGTCGCGGACCATGGCATAGATTTCCTCAATCTCGCGGTCGGTGACGGCGATGCAACCCACCGTCCAATCGCGGATCTTATGCGGATTCTGGCCGTTTTCGCCGTGGATGAAAATATCGCCGCCGGGGTTTTTGCCCTGCGCGTGGGCATATTCCCAATCATTGCGATTCGGATAGGAAATCCCCAGCGACAGATGAAAGGCGCTGTTGGGATTGCGCCGGTCGATCATATAGACACCTTCGGGGGTTTTGCCGTCGCCCTCGAACTGTTTATGCCCTTGGGGTGTGTGCCCAAGCCCCATGTTATAGGCGCGCAACACTTTGTCATGATGCAATAAATACAGCCTGCGCTGCGATTTTTGCGCCACGATCCGCGTGACCTCGGGTCCGCGATAGGTTTTGAATTTCGATGCGCAGGCAGAAAGCCCGCTTGCCAGAAGCCCCAGCAAAATCGCCCGGCGATGCCACATGTCTTACCCGTATTCTGCCCGTAGTGTTTTCTTTTCTTATTATCGGATATTGATGTTTACGAGAAGTGAATTTCCCCGCCTAGCCCTGCGTTTTTGTGAATTGGGCCGCCAGTTCGATATGCGCCGACCAGCGGAATTGATCGACCACCTGCACCCAATCCAGCGCGTAGCCGCCCGCGATCAGCCGCGCCGCATCGCGGGCGAATGTCACCGGGTTGCAGGAAACGGCGGCAATCCGGGGCAGGCGCGATTGCGCCAGCGCGGCGATCTGGGCCTCGGCCCCGGCGCGAGGCGGGTCGATCACGGCGGCGTCGAATGCGGCCAGTTCTTCGGCCCGCAGCGGGCGGCGGAACAGATCGCGGGCCTCGGTTGTGACGCGGTGCAGCCCGCTGGTGCGCCGCCAGCCGTGATCGAGGGCGGCAAGCATCGCTCCCTCGCCCTCGACCGCGTGAACATCGGCGCGGGTGGCAAGCGGCAACGAAAACGTGCCGCAACCGGCAAAAAGATCGACAATCCGCCCGGCATCGGGCCCGATCGCCTGGTCCACCGCCGCCACCAATGCCGCTTCGCCCGCCGCCGTGGCCTGCAAAAATGCGCCGGCGGGCGGGTTGACCTGCGCGGGGCCAAAGCGTTGGATCGGGGGCGCATGTTCGACGATCAATTCCCCATCCCAGCTTAGCCGCGCCAGATGAAACCGCCCCGCCAGCGCCGTCAGCGCCAGTATCAGGGCCGTATCCAGCGGTTTGCCCCCCGTCACCGCCATATCGAGCCCGTTTTGAGACGCGCTCACCGTGGCCTTGATTTCGCCCTTGCGCGACCCGCCTATACCGCAGATCTCGCGCACCGCGGGCAGGGCGGCCAGCACTTCGGGCAGCAGCAGCGGGCATTCGGTGATATCGAGCACCATATCCGATGCGCGGGCGTGAAATCCTGCGCTCACGCCCTTTTTGCCGCGCCGCGCCGAAAAGGTCGCGCGGCGGCGGCTATGGCTGGGCGATGTGACGATCGGGCGAAAGGTGGTCTCGATCCCCTGTGCCGCAAGCGCCTGGGCCACGACGCCCTGTTTCCAATCCGCGACAAAGGCGTCAGAGGCATGTTGCAACGCGCAACCGCCGCAGGTTTTGAAATGGCGGCAAACCGGGCGCACCCGATCCGGCGACGGGGTGACGATACGCGGCGCAGCAATGCGGCCATCGACAGGATCGCCCGCGATTTCTTCGCCCGGCAGGGTTAATGGCGCGTAAACCGGGCCAGCGGCAATGCCGTCGCCATGGTGGCCCAAACGGGTGATGGTATAGGTCATGACGCGCCCCCGGTTGCCAATGACAGCAGCGCCGCGCGGTCGGGGGCAAAGCGTGCGTCGATCCAGATCCGTTCCAGTCGTTTCAACTCTTGCCCCAATGCCTTGCCGGTTAGTGTCAGATCCGCCGCGCGCAGCGGAAAACGCGCCGCCGCCCCCAGCGCGATATCGGTTTGCGCCGAGGGGCTGAGCGGGGCCTCAAACATCGCGGCGCGCAGCAGCGCCACATTGCGCGCAACATACGCGCCAAAGCGATAGGCCGCTTCGTGCAAATCCATCCCCCCCGCCGCCGTATCGCGCAAGATTGCCAGATCTCGTGCCTGCACCCGCGACAGCCGCCAAAGCCGGGCCGCGTCTTCGCCCCCCAACGCGGCCAAGCGGCGCAAGGGATCGGGCGCGGTATTCTGTTCGGCCTCATGCTGCAACAGCGGCAGAAAGGCGCGCAGCGATGCCCCCGGCAAAATCCGTGCCAGCACGCCCGATTGCGCCATGGCTGCAACGCTTTGCCCCGGGGCGGGCGCGGCCAGCAGTTTCAGCATTTCGGCCCCGATCCGTTCGCGCGAAATCCCCGCAAGCCCGGCGGCATTCGCGGCACAAGCCGCCAGCCCATCGGGATCGATCCCGCCATCCGCCGCCCCATACCAGGCGTGAAACCGGAAAAAGCGTAAAATACGCAGATAATCTTCGCGAATTCGGGCATCGGGATCTTCGATAAAGCGCAGCCGCCCGGCACGCAGATCGGCCAGTCCGCCCAATGGGTCAACGATGCTGCCATCGGCACGGGCATAAAGCGCGTTCATGGTGAAATCGCGGCGGCGGGCATCGTCTTCGACCCGGTCGGAAAAGGCCACGACCGCATGCCGCCCGTCGGTTTCGACATCGCGGCGAAAGGTGGTGACTTCATGCGCAATCCCCCCCGCGATCAGCGTGATTGTGCCATGATCAAGCCCGGTGGGCACCACGCGCAGGCCCGCTTGCGCGCCGGTTTCCATGATCTGTTCGGGCCGGGCATCGGTGGCAATATCAATATCGGTGATCGGCGCGCCCATCAGCGCATTGCGCACGCAGCCCCCGACCAGCAGCGCCTGAAACCCCGCATCGGTTAACGCGCCGAGCACGGCTTGCGTGGTATCCGCGCTGATCCAGTCGCCGGTAATCTTCATGATTGGGAAACATGTTCTGCCAGATTGCGCAGAATCCGCGCGGTCGCGCCCCAGATGTAATAAGGCCCAAAGGGCAGCACGAAATAGCGCACCATGACGTCATTATAGGGGCGCGCCTCGATCCGGTAATTGGCGGGATCGGCGGCATAGGTAAAGGGGATGCGGAAAACCTCGTCCACCTCGCCGGGTTCGGGGATGGGGGCGAAATCATCCATGATCCGGCCCAGCACCGGGATCATGCGATAGCCGGTGCCGGTTTCATGCGGCGGCAGCGTGCCCAGCACCTGCACATTGGCGGGCGTCAGGCCGATTTCCTCGTGCGCTTCGCGCAGGGCTGCGGCGGCGGGGCCGGTGTCGAACCGTTCGACCTTGCCGCCGGGAAAGGCGATCTGGCCGGGGTGATGGCGCAGCGCGGATGAGCGTTTGGTCAGGATCAGTTCCACCCCGCGCGGCCCGGCAAAAAGCGGCACCAGCACGCCCGCCGCGCGCAATTGCGGCGGGCGCGGTAGCGTCAGCCCGGGGTTCAGGTCGAAATCACGCGTCGTGCGCCCCGCCGGGTCGCCGATCTGGCCAAGCCTTGTAAACAAGGGCTCATCACGTGGCACTATTGCCCCCCTTTTTTGCCTCAAACCCGAGGGTATCGGGTTCGAACGTGTAATGCGCGCCACAGAACTGGCAATCGGCGGTGACGATGCCTTCGTCCGTGGTCATGGTGGCGATATCCTTGGCCGAATAGATCGACAGCGTTTCGCGCACCCGGTCGGGCGAACAGGTGCAGCCGAAATTCACCGGCTGGGCATCGTAAACGCGGGGCTGTTCTTCGTGAAACAGCCGCACCAGCATGTCGGTCGGCGTGACATGCGGCCCGACCAGTTCCAGATCGTCGATCGTATCAAGCAGGATATTCGCGCGGTTCCAGTTTTCGGCGGAATCGTCGTCGATGATATCGGATGCGGTCAAAAGCCCCGATTCGCCGCTGCCGCCTTCGCCTTTGGCAAAGGGCGATGCCTTGGGCATATGCTGCATCATCACCCCGCCCGCGCGCCAGGATTCATTGCCCCCCGCAAGGGTCGAACGCCCAAAGCTGAGCGCAAAACGCGTCGGCAATTGTTCGGATTGCGCGAAATAGGTTTCGGCACAATCGGCCAGCGAAGTGCCCGCGATCGGCGTGATCCCCTGATAGGGGGTCATGCCTTCGCCCTGATCGATCAGCAGCGCGAAATAGCCGGTGCCGATCTGGGCAAAGGGGTCGGATTCCCCATCAAGCCGGGTGTCATCGAAACTGGCATAGGCGCGGATCATCGCCGGCTCACCCTCGGCGCCGGGGCTATAGTAATCGGTCGCGATCAGCCGTGCGGGCCCTGTGCCGCGCACCTGCAGCGACAATTTCCAGCGCAGATCGATGGTCTGGCCGATCAACGCGGTCAGCAACGCGGCTTCGGCCACCAGGGCTTCGACCGCGGGGGGGTAGTCATGTTGTGCCAGCAGACGATCCAACACCCCATCCAGCCGGGCAACCCGGCCGCGAATATCGGCACGGTCAAGCTGAAAGGGCAGGACTGTATCGTCCCAAGCGATTTGAGAACCAATCATTGTGGAATTCCTTGCGTGTTACGCCGTGGCGTTTGGCGCACATATAGGAACAACAGCCGCCAGCGAAAAGGCACAAGCGGCTTTGGCACGGATTCACGGCGGAATTTCCAGCATGATCGCGGAAATATCATCCTGAAAATCATGCGCACCGCCAAAACTGGCCAGATCCCATGTCATCGCTTCAAGCAGGTTCGGGCCACGCAAAGCATGGCTGCGTTTCAGCATGGTGGCAAGCCCCGATTCGCCCAGCACGGCGCCGCCCGCATTGGTGCATTCGGTGACGCCATCGGAATAAAACAGCAGCCGGTCACCGGGGCCAAGCTGCATTTCGTGATCGCGCCAGGTGGCATCCGCGAACATCCCCACCGGCAGCCCCCCGCTGCCGTGGAATTCGACCGTGCCATCGGCGCGCTGGATGGCGGGATGCGGATGGCCGCATTGCGCCATCACGATGCGGCCTTGGGCGATATTGATATGCGCAAACAGCATGGTGAAATAATGTTCGGTTTCCATTTCCTCAAGCATCAACCGGTTCATCCGGCGCGCCACATCCGAAGGCGGCAGCACGAAAAATGCGCCGTCCCCACGGCGGCCAAGCGCCAGATTGTGATCGCGCGATCCCCCCGAAAGATAGGCCGCAAGCCGCGCCGTCAGCAGCGCCGAGGCCACGCCATGCCCGGATACATCGATGGAAAATATCGCGATATTATCGTTGTCGATCGCGAAAAACCCGACCAGATCGCCGCCGACATGGCCGCTTGGGCGCAGCATCAACGACACTTGCGCGCCGCCGAAATCGCGAAACCGTTCGCGCACCAGCGATTGTTGCAATTTCCGCGCCTCGGCCAGATCGCGGTCGAGCGCGTCATATAATGTGCTGATTTCCGCAAGCGTCGATGACACGAGCCGGTTTTTCTCGGTCAATTCGCGTTCCATCCGCATGATGCGTTCGCCCGCGCGAATCCGGGCCAGAAGTTCGTCGCTGGCAACCGGTTTGGTCAGGAAATCATCCGCCCCGACATCAAGCCCATGCGCCACCGCCGCCTTTTCGCTGCGCGAGGTAAGCAAGATGAAATAACCATAGTGATCGCGCTTCATCTTGCGGAATTCCTTGCAGAAATCCAGCCCGTTCATCCCCGGCATCATCCAGTCGCTGACGATCATATCGACCGCATCGGTGGCGCAGATTTCCAGCGCCTCTTGGCCCGAGCCGGCTTCGAGTATCCGATACCCCCAACGCGCCAGATAGACCGTCAAAATCCGGCGTTGCGCGCGGCTGTCATCCACGACCAGCACGGTCGTGGGCCCGGCCGAATCAATGGCCTGCGGCGTAAATTCCCTGTGTTTTCGGGCATATGGCAATGACGAACCCTCTGGCTGAACGCATGTCTTGCCTTGATTTGGCCCGGTCGGGCTTAAGGGCGCGTTAAAGCTAAAATTTTTCGCAACTATCCATGGGGATTGGTGAAATGTTAACTTTTGCGCCCTAACAATTGGCCCCACGGATTTGGCAGGGGGTATCACATATGATCGATTGGGCGCGTTTGCGGGATTTGCGTGATGAAATCACCGCCGATGAATTGCGCGAGGTGGCGGAACTGTTCTTGCAGGAAACGGATCTGGCGGTGGATGAATTGCGCCACGCGCCGGACCCCGCCCGGCTGGAGGAACGTTTGCATTTTCTAAAGGGGGGCGCGCTGAATCTGGGGTTTCGGGCGCTGGCGGCCCTGTGCCTTGCGGGGGAAAAGGCCGCGGCAAAGGGCGATGTGGATGCGGTGGATATTGCCACGATCCTGGCCACTTATGATGAATCGCGGGGTCAGTTTTTGCAACGATTGGGGGTGTTGGTCCATGCAGCCTAAAGAATGAACTGCGCCATCGTTTCATCCGTGGTGATATCGCGATAAACCAGCCCGGCGGCATCCAGCCGCGCAAACAGCGCGGCGAAATTTGCGGCATCGGCGGTTTCGATCCCGATCAGGACCGAACCAAAGTTGCGCGCCGATTTTTTCAGGTATTCAAACCGGGCGATATCGTCATTCGGGCCAAGCAGTTCCAGAAAATCACGCAGCGCGCCGGGGCGCTGGGGCATGCGCAGGATGAAATATTTCTTGCGCCCCAGGAAACGCTGGGCACGTTCCTTGACCTCGGGCAGGCGTTCGAAATCGAAATTGCCGCCCGATGTGATACAGACGACGCGTTT
>JBBAGE010000027.1:0-19193 GCA_041655055.1 Paracoccaceae bacterium | reverse complement strand
AAGCGCGGTGATCGTGGCCTGGGATACGCCCATTTGCTGCGAAATCTCGGTGGGCGTGCACTGCCCCCGCTCCGCCACGATTTGCAAAACGCGAAACTGCACGGCCGTCAGCCCCGCCGCACGCGCAAGGTCGCGGCCATAAAGCTCGGTCGCGCGCAAAATGCGGCGCAGGGCAATCAGACTGTCATCGGTTCTGTTCATCTCGGGCTTTCCACTTGCCACCAGCCTTACATTGCCGCGCGGCAAGTGCAATCGCCAAGGCGTGAGAATTATTTACTTAATAAACCTAAGCATCTAGCCGAGATTCGCCCGCCCGATGGCGCAAAATAAGGATGCAAATTCAATCTTGTGTTGAAATTTTAGCCAAAACATCTTACTTAGCTTAGCGAACGATACCGAGGAAGAAAGACATGGACCCCCAGACTAGCCCCTCTGACGAACAGCCGCTGACATACAGAATGCCAGTGGCAGAAGATGGGCCGGATATCCAGGATTTGATCGATACATGTCACCCGCTGGATAAAAATTCGCTCTATTGCAACCTGTTGCAATGCACGCATTTCGCAGACACCAGCATCATTGCCGAGCGCGCGGGCAAAATCGTGGGCTGGATTTCCGGCTATATCCCGCCCGCTGCCCCCGATACGCTGTTTATCTGGCAGGTCGCCGTCGCGCCCGAAGCACGCGGCATGGGGCTGGCGCTTCGCCTGCTAAACGGCTTGCTGGCCCGTGATGGCGCAGCCGAGCTGACGCGCCTGCAAACCACGATTACCGATGACAACGCCGCCTCCTGGGCTCTTTTCCGGCGGCTCGCCATGCAGCATGGCGCAACGCTCACTCATCAGCCGCATTTCACCCGCGACACGCATTTCGCCGGTGATCATGCCACTGAACATATGGTGAGCATCACTTTCGCCAATGGCGCGAAACGCGCGGCCTGAGCCTCCGCCAAAACCGAAGGAAATATCATGACCATTGCCACAATGGCCGAGACAACAATTTTTGCCCGTCGCGAATCCGAGGCGCGAAGCTATTGCCGCGGATTTGACCGGGTGTTCACCACCGCAAGCGGGTCTGAAATGACCGATAACACCGGGCGCAGC
Source organism: Paracoccaceae bacterium (assembly GCA_041655055.1). Lineage (GTDB taxonomy): Bacteria > Pseudomonadota > Alphaproteobacteria > Rhodobacterales > Rhodobacteraceae > JBBAGE01. Next base: position 18,090 of record JBBAGE010000027.1, on the reverse strand, counting down.
TATATCGATTTTCTGGCGGGCTGTGCCTCGCTCAACTATGGGCATAACGACCCGGATATGAAAGCGGCGCTGATCGATCATATCGGGGGCGATGGCATCGCTCATGGGCTTGATCTGCACACGACCGCCAAGGCCGGCTTTCTGGGCGCGTTTGAACGCCACATCCTGCGCCCGCGCGGCATGGATCACCGGGTGATGTTCACCGGCCCCACTGGCGCGAATGCCGTCGAAGCGGCGATGAAAATCGCGCGCAAGGTGACGGGGCGCAGCAATATCATCGCCTTTACCAACGGTTTTCACGGCGTCACCATCGGCGCGCTGGCTGCGACCGGCAATGGCTATCACCGGGGTGGCGCGGCCATGCCGCTGGGCGGCGTGACCCGCCTGCCCTATGACGGCTATATGAATGACGCGGTGGACAGCGCCGATCTGCTGGAAGCGATGCTGGGTGATCCGTCATCGGGGCTGGATGCACCGGCGGCGATCATTTTGGAAACGGTGCAAGGCGAAGGCGGTCTGAATGCCGCACGGCCCGAATGGCTGCGCCGGGTGGCCGATCTGGCCAAGGCGCATGGCGCGCTGCTGATCATCGACGATATTCAGGCCGGTTGCGGGCGCACAGGCACGTTCTTTTCGTTCGAAGACATGGGCATTACCCCCGATATCGTGACGCTTGCGAAATCCATTTCCGGCTTTGGCCTGCCGATGGCGGTGATGCTGGTGCGGCCGATGCATGACGTGTTTGGCCCGGCCGAACATAACGGCACGTTCCGGGGCAATACCCATGCCTTTGTCACTGCCCGGATTGCGATCGAAAAATTCTGGGCCGATGGCAAGTTTCAGGCCGATATCGCGCGCAAATCCGCGATCCTGACCGAAGGGCTGGAAGATATCGCCGCGCTGGTGCCCGATGCCACACTCAAGGGGCGCGGCATGATGCAGGGCGTCGATACAGGCTGCGGCGAACGCGCGGCGGCGATCTGTTCCGAAGCCTTTCAGCGCGGCCTGATCATCGAGACATCCGGCCCCAATGACGAAGTGGTCAAGGTGCTGGCACCACTGACCACGTCGGATGCGCTGTTGCGGCAGGGGCTTGAGATCCTGCATGCCGCCACCAATTCCACCATGACCCAATCCAGCCACGCTGCGGAGTAACCCATGCTTATCAAAGATTTTCACGCCCTCAAAAACACCGAAGCCGCCGTGTCGGACGCGCAATGGACATCGGTGCGGATGCTGCTTGCCTCGGACGGGATGGGCTTTAGCTTTCACATCACCACGCTGGCGACCGGGTCCGCACATACGTTTGAATATAAAAACCACCTGGAAAGCGTCTATTGTATTTCCGGCAAGGGCACGATCACCGATCTGGCCACGGGCGAGACCCATGATATCCGCCCCGGCGTGCTCTATGCGCTGAACAAGCATGATCGCCATATCCTGCGCGCCGAACAGGAACTGGTCACCGCCTGCGTGTTCAATCCGCCGGTGACAGGGACCGAGGTGCATCAGGCCGATGGTTCCTATGCCGCCGCGCAGACCGAACCGGCCTGATTGCCCGACAGATCAATGAAAATGCCCGGCAATTTGCCGGGCATTTTTATTCGCAATCCTCTTCGTCAGAGTCGCACAGGATTTCATCGGTAAGGCCATATTGCGCGGCCAACCGGGCGGTGATGCCCTCATCCTCAAGATCGGCCATGATGTCTTCGACATGTTTGCGCAGCGTTGTATCGCCCCGCCAAAAGCCGAAACCTAACTGGAAACTGCCCAACTCTTCGGGCAGCCAGGTCAGCACCCAGCCGTCATCCGCCGAAAAGCTGCTATGGGCCGAAAGCGCCTCGGTGATGGCGATGTCATAATCGCCATTGGCCAGGCCGCGCTGCAATGCGGCGGCATTGGGCACAAAGGATACCTCAACCCCCGCCGCACGCAGATATTGCCCCAAAGCGATCCGGTCCAGCCCCGACAGCCCGGCATAATAGCCCGCCCGCTGCCCGGCGATCGGGGCGTCTTGCGGCGCGGCCGAGACCATCATCCAGCCGGTTTGCATATGCCCCCCGGTAGTATCAAGGAACGAGCGCGACGTGTTGGTCAGCGCCACGCCGCCCGCGATGAAATTGCACTGCGCGCGGGTGATGCGCCAACTGCGCGGGTTGATATCACGGCCCATCGCCGCGTTATGCGCAATCGACAGCCGCCAGCCAGCGCGTTCGGCGATCTGGGTGACCAGTTCGACCTCGAACCCCGGTGCGGCGGGATTGCCGGTCACCAACGGCGGATATTCGGTCGGCATGCAGACGCGCACGATCCCGCGCGCATCCACTTCGCGCCGTGACGTGTCGGGCGGCAGGAAACTGAGCCCGAACAAAAAGGTGAACGCCAGCGCCAGCGGTATAAATCCGGCCAGCGAGATCAGCGCCGGTCTTTTCCAGACCGAAGGGGGTGTTTCACGCACGATCAAACCTTCCGAAACTCCCAGACGGCCAAGAGAAACAGCCCGATCGCCATGCCGCCGATCACCTGATAGCCCAGCATCGGATCAAACTGATTGAACCCGATCAGCGTGCCGCGCATCGCATCCACCGCATAGGTGATGGGGTTGATTTCGACCAGGATCACCAGCCATTCGGGATATACCACCAGCGTTTGTGCCCGCGTCAGCGCCGGATCAAGCGGAAAGACCGAGCTTGCCGTGAAATAAAGCGGCAGGATCACCGCGTTGGAAAATACCCCGAACCCTTCGAATCCGCGCACATAATTGGCGATCACGAAGCCAAAGGATGTCAGCCCGAACGACAGCACGAACATCAGCCCGATGGCCTGCGCGATTTCCGTCCATGTCAGCGACACATCAACAAATCGCGCCACCACCAGCACCATGCAGCCATGCACAACCGCCGTGGTCGCGCCCCCCAGCACCTTGCCCAGCAGCACCAGATTGCGCGGCATGGGCGAGACCATGACTTCGCGCAGGAATCCGAATTCGCGGTCCCAGATCAGCGATACCGCCGATTGAATCGAGGTATAAAGGATATTCAGCACGATCACGGCAGGAAAGATGAATTGCAGATAGGTATAAGGCACGACAAAGCGCACTTCGCCATAAACCTCGCCGCGGAAATAGGGGTTCAACCCGATCCCGAGGATCAGCACCCACAACAGCGGGCGGCTGACGCCCCCGATCAACTGGCCCCGATCGCGCAGGGATCGCTTTACCTCGCGCAGCCAGATCGCATAGACGCCGCCCAATAGCCCCAGCATTTGCCTCTCCTTCGTTTCTTGTTTTTGCCTGTCAGGCGCGGTCTATTGGTTCACGGCCGTAGAAATCCGATGCCGGGTCCGACAGCACCAGATCGCGAATACGGTTCCACAAATGATCGCGCAATTCGGTATAGCGCGGATCAAGCCGGGTGCCGGTCGCCGAACGCGGCCGATCGAGCCCGACGTCAAATTCCTCTAAAATCTTGCCCGATCCCATCAGCACGATGCGATCCGCCAGCATCAGCGCCTCATCAACGCTATGGGTGACGAACAGCACCATGGGGCGGCGTTTCTGCCAGATGGAAATCAGCTCCATCTGCATCAGCTCGCGGGTCTGGGCATCAAGGCTGGCAAAGGGTTCATCCATCAACAACAGTTGCGGTTCCACCGCCAACGCCCGCGCAAGGGCTACACGCTGGCGCATACCGCCCGACAATTGCGCCGGATAGCTTTCGGCAAAACGCGACAGACCAACAAGGCTGATGGCCGCCAGCGCCCGTTCGCGTCGTTCGGCGGCGCTTAGTGGCAGTTGTTCCAGCGCGAATTCGATATTCTTGCGCACGCTTTGCCATGGGATCAGCCGGAACGACTGAAACACGAACCCCGCGCCCGGCCCCGGTTCCGGCGGCGCCCCATCCAGCAGCACCCGGCCGCTATCGGGCGTCAGCAGGCCATTGGCCACGCGCAGCACCGTGGTTTTGCCACAGCCCGAAGGCCCAAGCAGCGCCACAAACGAGTGTTCCTGCAAATGCAGCGTCAGATCATTCAGCGCAAGCGTTTCCCCGCCGTCTGGGCGGAGAAACTTTTTGGTGACACCCTCCAGCGACAGCCGGGGGGCCGAGGCGGGCTCGGCCACGCCGGTATCGGTAAGTGAAGGGCTGATCGCGGTCATCTTACGGGCTGATCCGCGCCTTCGACCGTGCCAAGCGCCTCAAGCGCGGCATCCGCGGGGCCGAAATCGACCCATTCATCCATCGTCACCTGACGCGCGCCCTGGAAATCTTCGCCCTCATAGAGCCACGAGGTCGTGTATTCCAGCTCTTCGCGGTTCAGACCGCCGTTCACGCTCCAGCTTTGGGCAAAGGCATCGGCCAGCATTTCAAAGGTTTCGCGTTCGACATCGGGGCGGGCTTCGGACATGTAATCCACCCACAGCGACGGTTCCTCGGCCACATCGCGGCTGACCTTGATCAGGGCGCGGATGACGCCTTCGACATCGTCGCGACGATTTTCAAGGGTCGCGGATGTGACGATGTTGACCTTGTTCACCACGGGCGCGGCGGCATAGTAGTCATCCTGATCCACGATGATCTGCAGCCCGGTCTTGTCAGGCAGCGATTCCCACACCCCGATCGATACGGTCGTGGCATCGATCTGGCCGGCGGCCAGCGCCTGGGCACGCACGTTCGGCTGGCCAAGGCCCACGACTTCCAGATCATCGGCGCTCAGCCCATGTTCGCCCAGCACCATCATGCTCAGCGAATAGTCAAGGCTGCCAACCCGGCCAACGCCAAAGCTTGCGCCCGCCAGATCGGCGGGCGTGGCAAAGCTGTCTTTGCCGGCGATCAGGAAGGGCAGCGATTTGTTGGGCGAGGTCACGGCGCGCATGTCATCCGCGCCCGAAATCACCAGTTGCAGCAGCGCATCGACGCTGATGTTGGCCATTTCGCCTTCGCCCGATTGCAGGGCCGCCAGCGCCGACGGGGTCTGTTGCACGCGAACGAATTCGACATCCACGCCCTCGGCCTCGAAATAGCCGCGATCGATGGCCATATCCATGACCGAGTTGGGCACCAGCGGGGGCTCAAGATCGGTAACAATCAGGCGAAATGGCTCTGCCTGCGCCGCACCGGCAAACGCAACCAGCGCCAGCGTTCCCGCAAATACCGACGATCGAAGGGTCTTATGAAGTTTCATGTCCGTTCCTCCTGTTTCATGTTTGGTCGCCGCACTTAGCTGTCTGCGCGCCATCGGCCCAGCCGGTTTTCAATATATCGCAACGCCTCGGTCACGATCACACCAATCGCCGCCAGTGAGAGCACGATGACAAAATATTCAGCCATACGAAAGGTATTCCCATAAATTGCCAGCATTCCGCCAAGCCCGCGCACCGCGGTGTAGAGTTCGGCCACAACCGTGTTGATCAGCCCGATCGTGGCACCAAGCCGCAACCCCACGATTACATAGGGCATCGCGCCGGGCAATACGATCCGGGTAAATATCCGGAAACGCCCCGCCCCGACCGAGCGCGCCATTTCCACCAATTCGTTATCGGCCTGACGCACGCCGGCATAGGTGTTGATCACGATCGGCATCACCGCGCCCAGAAAGACGATGAACACCTTGGCCTCGTAACCCAATCCCAAAAACACGATGATCATCGGGATAAAGGCCACGCGCGGCGTTGCCGCCAGCGCATAGACATAAAGTTCCAGCGTCTTGCCCAGCACCCGAAACGCGCCCATCACCAGCCCCAGCGGGATCGCCACAAGAATGGCAAAGAAATAGCCCGAACCGTATATCGACAGGCTTTCACCAAGCGCGGTTTGCAGGCGTCCTTGCTCAATCAGACGCACCGCCGCATGCCAGGTTTCAATCGGCGCCGGCACCAGATTGCGGGCCACATTGATCGAGGCCAGCCACCACAAGAAAATCAGCAGCGCCAGAAACGCCAGCCGCATGAAGGCGATGGTCAAGCCGCTCGGATCGCCCTTGCCCTCAGCCGCCATTGCGCCGTCCTTTTCCTTGTGCCGCAGCCGGGGCCTCGCGCAGATCGCGGCCGGTCAGTGACAGAAACACGCTTTCGAGGCTGGGCTGTTCCAGCTCGACCTGGCGCAAATCATCGCCAAATTCGGCCATGAACGGCGCCATTTCATCGGCCGAACGCATCTGCAGAAGCAATTGCCCCCGCGCGCCTTCCAGCACATCGGGGCGGCGTGCACGCACGCGCGCAGCCGCATCGGGGCTGGTGGGGGTGGCGCGCAGCATCCGGGTGCCATGGCCCTCTTTCAGGGCCTCAGGGGTTCCTTGGGTCAGGATCTTGCCATGGTCGATGATGCAGACCTGATCACAGCTTTCGACCTCGTCAATATAATGGGTCGTGACCACCACGGTCAGATTCTGGCTCTGGCGCAATTGATCCAGATATTCCCAAATCTTGGCGCGCGATTGCGCATCAAGGCCCACGGTCGGTTCGTCCATGAACAACACTTCGGGTTCGTGCAGCAGCGCACGCGCGATTTCCAGCCGCCGTTTCATCCCCGTAGACAGGGTGCGCACCACCGCATCGGCCCAATCCGATAATTCCACCAGTTCAAGCATTTCGGTGATCCGGCGCCGCCGGTGGGCGCCGCGCATCTGATAGACCAGCCCATGAAAATTCAGGTTTTCGCGCACCGTCAGCCGGGTATCGACGGTCGAATCCTGAAAGACCACGCCAATACGCCGGCGCACCTGACGCGGCGCGCGGGTGACATCGGCCCCCGCCACCGTCGCGCGGCCGGAATCGAGCGGGCGTATCGTGCACAAGATATCAATCAGCGTGGATTTCCCCGCGCCATTGGGCCCAAGAAGGGCAAACATTTCGCCCCGCCGCACCTGCATGCTGACATCATCGAGCGCAAGCACGCGGCCAAAACGTTTGCTGACCCCTTCGATAACGATGGCGTCCTCGCCCTGTGTGGTCATGAAAGCACTCCCCTCCCTCGCAAGGTCCGCATGCAAAATTCAGTCAGATCCGCATCGGAATCAAGCGACAGAAAGTGCCATTGTCGGGCCGAACATATATCGGTCAGCCGTTGTTGCCATTCGGCCAGCATTTTGGTGTAGCGATTGAACGTATCGGGTGTCATGCGCACCTCGATCTCATCGCCGGTTTCGGCATCGGCCAGCGTCAGAATGCCCTTGCCCAGCAATTCGGGCTGGCGTTCCACCGGCGACAGCACCTGCAGGGCCAGCACCTCTTGCCCGGCGGCATCGAGCAATGCGAGCTGTTCGGGCAGATCTTCGTCCCACCAGTCGGAAATGGCCACGACCATGCCGCGCACGTTCAACTGGCCGGCGATCTGGTGCAAGGCATCGGCAAAGCCCATCGTGCCCCCCGCCGGCTGATCGGCGATCCAGCGAAAAAGCGTATCGGCCCTTTGGCCGCCCTGCAGCCGCGGCGACCAGCGCAGCCCGCTTTCGCCCGCCACGACAACCTGAACCCGGTCGCCGGCCGCCAGCCCGACATAGCCCAGAACCTGCGCCAGCAACGCCGCCTGTTCGAATTTCTGCGCATCCGCCGCCATGGAACCGCTGCCATCCAGAACCACGGTGATCGGCAATTGGCGCATCTGTGCATATTCGCGAATGACGGCCTCGCCGGTGCGCGCCAGCACATGCAGATCCAGATGGCGCGTGTCATCACCGGCCCGATATGGCCGGTGATCCAGAAATTCCATCCCCGCACCCTTTAGCCGCGAACGCCGCTCGCCCACACCCGCGGCGGGCTGGGCGCGCAGCGGCATCAGCCGCGTCGTCATCAAACGGTCAAGCAGTTGCGGGGGCGGACGCATCAGAGCCGCCCGATCGTCTGGGCAAAGATGTCATGCAGCAGCGCATCGACATCCACATCCGCCGCGCGGCCTTCAAAATTCAACTGCACCCGATGGCGCGCGACCGGCAACAGAATGGCGCGCAGATCATCGACGGCCACATGGTTGCGCCCGACCAGCAGGGCATTGGCCTTGGCCGCCAGCACCATCGCCTGCGCCCCGCGCGGGCTGATGCCAAAGCGGATGAATTTGCGCACATCCTTGGTGGCCTGTTCGCTGCCCGGCTGGGTGGTCAGGCAGAATTGCGCCACCGCATTGCGCAGCGGTTCGGCCAGCGGCACGGAACGGACCAGATGCTGCAGCTCGATGATTTCCTCGGGGGTGATGGTCTGCACCTGTTCGGCAATCGTGGCGCCAGTGGTGGCCGCAAGAATATCGGCCAGCATTTCGGCGCTGGGATAGGGCACATCGATGCGAAACAGGAAACGGTCGATCTGAGCTTCGGGCAGGGAATAGGTGCCCTCCATCTCGATCGGGTTCTGGGTGGCCAGCACAAAGAACGGCTTGGGCAGCGGCATGGATTCGCCACCTGCAGACACAGTGCCTTCTTGCATGGCTTCCAGCAGGGCCGATTGCGTGCGCGGGGTGGCGCGGTTGATTTCATCGGCCAGCAAAAGCTGCGCGAACACCGGCCCCTTGCGGAATTCCAGCCGGTTGCGCCCTTCGTCATCGGGCACCAGCACCATGGCGCCGACGATATCGGCGGGCATCAGGTCGGGGGTGAACTGCACCCGCGAAAACGACAGCCCGGTCACATTGCCAAGGCTGCGCACCATCAGCGTTTTACCAACGCCCGGCGGCCCTTCGAGCAGCACGTGACCACCGGCAATCAGCCCGGTCATCAGCAGCCGCAGCGTTTCGTGCTGGCCGATCACCGTGACCTGCATCGAATCGAGCGTGGCCTGCAGCGCGCTGCGCAACCGCTCCAGCGCGGCGATTTCGGCGTCGGGATCAATCGCGGCAGAGGCCGCGACCTGGGTTTGAGTAGGGCTCATGTCGTTTCTCCTCGGGCGGGTGTTCGGGATTTGATCAGGCGAAGCGATGCATAGCGGCGCGTCAACTCCAGCATGAACAGGGCCAATGCGGCAATCGTCCAATATTGCCAGATATCGCGCCAGTGCCAGCTTATGCCCCCGGCATCGGCGAGCGCCGCATCAATGCCGCGCACATCGCCACCGGTGCGCGCCGCAAGCCATGCGCCGGCATCGCTGCCACGCGCGCTGTCAAAGCGCACCGGATAGGAATGGACATAACCCATCGTGGCGCCGTCTTCGTCATCATTGCCGGGGGGCAGCGCCAGTTCATAGCGGCCCGGTTCGGTTAACGGGAAATTGGCGTGGTAAATACCGGGGCGGCCCTCATGCAGGCTGGTGGTGATCGATGTGCCCTGCGGCGTCGTCACATCAACCGCCAGCGACAGGCCCGGCTGCGGCTCGCCATCCGGGCCAAGCGCCGAGACCGTCATGCCCAGCGTTTCGCCATCGCTATCGGTGCGCAGATCGAGCCCCCGCGTCGGCGTGGCCGGCTGGAAAGTGCGCAAAGCATCGGCCCAAAGCGCGCCATAGCCGGGCAGGTTCTGCCAGCGCGCCGTCCATGGCCCCGTCGCATCCGACGCAAAAGACAGCACATGCCCGTTGCCATAACGCCACCACGCCATCAGGGGCATATCCTCGCCCTCGCTATCGGCGGTGGTCAGCACCAGATTGGCCTCGGGCTTGGGCGTGGTCAGCACGAATCCATCCACCGGCGGCATCGGATCGGGCAGGCCGCGCAGGAACAACGCATCGGTATCGTGCCAAACCGGCACAGATCCCACACCCTCTTCGATCAGCGAGGCAAGCTGCATCGCCTCTTGCGACAGGATCGAGGGCAGGGCCGCGAAATCGCTGGTCACATGCGCGGTCCCGCCGCCAAGGCTTGCGATCAGATCGACGGTCTTGGCGTCCGATCCCTGCCCGATGGCCACGGCGGATACGGTGATCCCGTCCGCCACCATCCGGCCCAAAATCCCCGGAAAATCGCCCGGCTGGCTCAGCCCGTCGGTCATCACCACCACGTGGCGGGCGGCGGAATCGGCATCGCGCAACATATCCCAGGCCTGAATCAGCCCCGGATAAATCGACGTGCCGCCGCCCGGATCGACCTGACCCAGCCGTTGTTCGGTAATCTCCAGATCCACCTTTTGCAGGGGCAGCACGGTCGTGGCTTCGGTATCGAACACGACCACGCCGATCTGGCTTTCGGGGTTCAGCAGGCCCGCGGCAGAGACCACAGCATTTTTGGCCACGTCCAGCCGGTTGATATCGCCCACCTGCTGCTGCATCGAGCCCGACCGGTCGAGCACGAACACCATGCCCACCTCGGGCGCATCGCGCGGCACCCGGCTTGACAGCGGCGAAAGCGCGTCAAATTGCGTGGCATAATAGCCGCCGGGGCCGAAGCTGTTCGGCCCGCCCAGCATCAGCATCCCCAGCCCGAATTCGGATACGGCCTGTTCCATCAGATCAAGCTGGCGCTGGGTAAATCCGATCGCAGGGGTGTTGAGCGTGACGATGCCGCCATATTCCAGCCAGCCGCGCATATACTGCGGCGGCGCATCGGGATCGACGGCACGCATGACCCGGCCCGGGTCCAGCGCATGCGACGGGGTCGGGATCAGAACGCGGGTTTCCAGCCCTTCGTCCTGCAGCAGCCCGGCAAAGGCATCGCCATGGGCGCGTGTTGGCGCCACAACGGCAATCGGGCGCAGCGGGTTCACCCGCAGCAGATGTGCGGCGCGGTTGTTGCGCGCCTCAACATCGCTTGCGGCGGCGATTTCGGCCTCGATCAGCACATCGCCCACGGCGCTGTCGGGCAACAAGGTTTCCACCCGGTTCGCGCCCGCGGCAAGGGTGATATCCTGTTCGGCAAAGACCTCGCCATCGCGGCGCAGCGTCAGGGTTGCGGCCATGTCCTGCCCGGCATGGACCAGCGCCGTCACCGTCACCGGATCACCAGCCACCACATGTTGCGGCATATGCAGGCCGCGCACAAGCACTTCGCCTGCAGGCACTTCCGATGCGGGGGCGGCATCGATCTGCATCGGCATTTCGCGCGCCTCAAGCGCGGCCAGCACCGGCGCAAAGGCGGGCGATCCCGCACGCGTCGCCAGATCGGCGGCCAGCACGATGCGCCCGGCGCTGTCCTCGGGGATCATCGCGGCGGCCAGGGCGATGGAATCGGCGCCATATTCGATCAGCCCGACCGACATATCGCCACCCGTAGACGCCGGGTTCAGACCGCCCGCATCGGCGCGGATATCCGGCTGCGCCCCACCCGCCAACAGGCCGACACGCGGGCCCATGATCCGTTCGCGCCAACTGACCGTATCGGCCACCGGCGGCACATCTTCGCCCGCCATGCCGACGATGATCACCGTTTCACGTGGCGCAGGCAGCAGGCCGGGCACATTGAACAGCCCCAGCATCAGCAGGCCGATCGCCAGCATCGCCATGACCGGCGGGCGCGGCATGCGCCCCTTGCGCCGCGCGGCAATCGCGGTGTCAAGGATCACCAGAACCGTCGCCAAAGTCAGCAAGATCACCCCGATACCCACGGGCAACACATGGCCGGCGCGCAATAGCGGGGCGTCGGTGGGCATGGTCTCGGCTTCGGTTTCGGGCACGGCATTGACCGCGATCAGCCGTTCCTGCCCCGGCAGACGGTAAAGCCCGGCCACCTGCGGCACGAACCCGTCGGGCCCAAGCATGGGGGCGTTCACCCCCTCTTGCAGCGGGTCAAGCGTGGTGCCCGCATGGCGGGCATCGAAACGGCAGGGCTGGCCCACAAGGCAGGCGATGCTGGGCGTTTGCGGCCCCAGCCAATCGACCAGCGCCCCCGCAAAAAGCGCAAGCCCCGGCGTGCCGACCCAATTGCTGTCCGCCGGATCAAAGGCCAGATGAATCTCGCGGCCATTGGCACCGGTCGCGGCCTGCAACAGGGCCACATCCCCCGCCGCCAGCACCGTGCTGCCATCGGCAAGTTCGGGCACGACATAGGCCTGCGCGATGCTCAGCCCCAGCCAATCGACGGCGCGGCCCAGCGGGTGATCGGGCGCCCAGAAATCGGGATCGGGATTGCCGATCAGCGTCGGGGCATCCATACCCTCGACCCGGCCTGTGCCAATCCAAAGCACATTGGTTTGTGGCGCCTGCGCCACGGTGACATCATCGACCACCACCAGATCAAAGCCATCAACCGTTTCGGGCAGCCGGTCGGCTTGGAATAATTCCACCCCCGGCTGGCTTTGCAACGCGCGCAGCAGCGGCTGATCCCCCGCCCCCAGATACAATATCCGGCGGGATGCCGATGCGGTATCAAGCACATATTGCGCCAGCCTGTGGCCCTCATGGGACAATGTGATCACACCCTGCCCCGGCAGATCCAGATTCACCCCGATCCGCGCGCGGCCCGCTTCATTGGCTGTCAATGCCACTTCGGCCCAGGGCAGCGGCGCGCCGCCCGCCTCGGAATAGCCCACGACAAGCGTGGCCTCGGTCAGCCCTTCGCGGAATGTGGCCTCGCCCTCAAGCCGCCAGCGGCCGCTGTCTTGCGCGGGAGGCGTGATCGTGGCCACCACATCCAGATGCGGCACCGCCTCGCCGATCACGCGCGAGGCAACTTCGCCCGGGGCCGCGCGCAGCAGGGCATCGGGCGCGGGGCGGAACGACATGAATTCGATCCGGGTATCTTCATCCGCGCGGTAAAGCGGGGCCAGCACACGGCCAACCGCACCCCAATCGGCGGCGGCATCCATGGGCGCGGTGCGATCAAGCGCGCCATCAAGCGCATCGGGGCGCCAAATGCGCCGCGCTGCCTCGACCCGGGGTTGGGGGCCGGCCAGCACCAGCGACACACGTTCCGGCCCCACCGCATCGCGGCTGGCCAGATCGCTGCGCAACGCCGCGCGCGCCTGATCAAACCGGCTTTCACCGCTGTCATCCTCAAGCCCCATACCGATCGAGCCATCAAGCACCACGATCAGATGATCAGGCGGGGTTTCGCGGCTGAAATAGGGTTGCGCCAGCGCCAGCGCGGCCAGTAAAACCGCGCCCAGTTGCAAGAACAACGGCAGGCTCAGCGGTGGCAGATGCCGGCGCGCGCGCGGTGTGCCCGACGGGATCGCAAGGCTGCGCCACAGCATGAGGCTGGGCACCTCGCGGCGCAGCTTGCGAAAACTGTGCAGCAACAGAACCACCCCCGCGAGGGCGATGAACGCAAGCAATGCAGGGGCCGCGAAATTCAGCATCTGGATCCGTGCCCTCTCATTGCGGGGCGCGCGCGAGATAGCGCGCGACCAAAGTCAAACGATCTGCAGGCACGAAATCACGCGTCGGAGGCACCGGTTCCTGCGCCGCGCCCACCCCACCGCGATCAAGCCCGGCCGACAATGCGCCGGGCGTGGTGTCGCTTGAGGCCTCGGGGGCGGTTTCAATGCGGATGCGGTTGCCCGCGGCCTGCGGGGTTGCGCTGACGACAACGCTTTCGCTGCCCGCCCCGGCCAGATCGGTGAAAGCAGTGTCCTCTTCAAGGCTTTCGCTGCCCAGACCGGCCATATTGCTTTGCCCGCGCCCCGATTGCAGCGCGGCGCCCACGGGCACCTGCCCCGCCGAAACCAGTTCTTCGGGCAGCAGTGGGCGCAAACCATCGCCACCGCCCGAAGGGGTCTCATCGGGGAAATCCCCCCGGCTGACGCGGCTTTCCTCGGACGCGGCCGAACCGGCGATCAACTCATCCTGATCGCGCCCGGCCACACGCTCGGCCTGGCGTTCGTCGCGATCATACATGCCCGGGCCCAAGGCTTCGCGCGCGGCGGCGCGGGCTTCGGCGGCGGCCTGACGCGCGGCCTCTTGATCCTCGAACTCGGCGATGCGCGTGCCAAGGCCCGCCATCTGCGTATCATCCAGCCAGCTTGGCATATCCTCGCCATAAGCGCGCGAGGCATGTTCCAGCAGTTCCTGCACCGCCTCATTCAGCGCGGCGACGTCCTGTTCCGCGGGGTCGCGTTCGGTCAAATCGCGCATGGCGCGGGCCACGGCCTCAAGATAGGGGTCATCCATAGCCTCGGCATCCTGGGCGATGCGATCGGCGGCGGCAGCGGCGGCGGCAAGGGCATCTTCGATGCTCATGTCATCTTCGACCGTGCTGGCCACCTGCGCGGGCACCGGCAGTTGCGTGCCGCCACCCACCTGCACAAAGACAAAGGCCGCCCCAAGCACGACGGCCAGCGCCGCGCTGATCACCACGGGTCGGGTGACCAGCGGTTCAAGCTGCGCGGGGGCAATGTTGCGCGCGCCTTCGGCCGCATCGCGCAGCAGGGCACGCACCACCGGATAATCGCGCGCCGGCGCGTTGGTATCGGGCAAATCGGGGGCCGCGCGACCCATCAACCGGTCAGGGCCCGAAAGCTCGACCGCAGTGCCGAAACTCTGGCCAAGGCCGGCGGCGCGGTCTACCTCGAACGCCAGTTGGCGCAGGCCGCGGCGGCGCAGCATCGCGCGCGTAAAGCCGAACCCCAGCGCAATCCACGCCAGCGCCAGCGCGATCACCGGCAGCGCCTCGCCGCCCACCAGACGCGTGAACAACAGCCCGGCCAACCCGGTCACCAGACCGGCCAGCAGCGCGAGCACCAGATCGCGACGCATCCGTCGGCGCGCCACCTCGGTCAGGGGCGCGACCAGACGGTCATGAATATCCTTATGCGTTACGTCAGTCATTCTGGCCTCCGTTTCAACCCGGCCCGATGGCGCGCACGATCGGCATGATCAGATTTTCAAGCCCTGCCCCGCGCGTCAAAATGAACAGGACTGCCAGCGCCACCGCAATATAGGTTACATATTGTATCAGCCATCGATGCGCCGCCGGCACGATTGCCTGCAAGACATATCCGCCCGTCATCGGCGGTATGGGAAGCAGGTTAACCACCGCGAACCAGGTCGCCATATTCGCGAAGATCCGCAGGAACACATTCAATTGCGCGCTGACCGATACGGTGCCGATATTGCCCACAGGCGCCAACAGGGCAAACGCGATATATCCCAGCGCCAGAGTGCCCGCCAACGCCCCCAAAGCGCAAATCACGAGCCCGAGACGACCCATCCGCATTTCGGCCGGATCGACCGCCATCGGCTTGACCCAGGCGGCGCGCGCATAGATCCCGACCAGAAAGCCGATCAGCGACATATGCGTGAACGGGTTGATCGTCAGCTTGCCGTCATATTCCGGGCCACGTTCGCCCAAAAGCCGCGCGATCAGGGCGATGAAATAGCCGTGCAGCGCCATGATGATCAGCAGCGAAATCGCCCGCATGACGATTTGAATGAACGACAGATCAAACATGCAGCACCCGGACGCCGCCCACACTGCACCAGACGGCCATCATTCGGCCCGTTTGAGTTTATGCTCGATCAGTAATGCATCGACCGTTCCGGCGGCTTCGACCGCGGCAATCGCCTCGCTGAGCATGGTATTGAGATAGGAATTGTCCTGCCGCGTTGCAATTCCAAACTGCACATTGCGCATCGGAAAGGGGCGCGGAGTCATGATGTGATAGCCATGCGCCTCGGGGTCGCCATCGGTCGCCTCCATCAGGCCGAGTTCCCAGATCAAGGCGGCGGAAATAGTGCCCGCATCAAGCTTTTCAAGCACAAGTTTGTTATCATGCGAAGGCGCACGGCGCCATGTCTGGCCCGCGGGGCGCGCGCTTAGATAGTTGATCAGTTGCGTATCGCCGGGCGCCGAAATACGAACGCCGATCGCTTCGCCATAAGGGATATCCTGCATGCGGTTTGCATCGGGATTCTTGGTGATGATCACCGAATCCACGGTCAGATAGGGCCGCGTGATCGACATCCATTCGGGATTGCGGCTGCTGAGCGACACGCCCATGAAGGCATCGCAGCGGTTGGTCATCATGACGAACATCTGTTCGGTCGAAAGCGGGATACGATAGTCGTAATTCAGGGGAACGGCATCCCAATCGCCAGGTTTGATCGTGTCAAACTTGACTTCGGCCAACAGGATCCCACCGATTTCCCGGGCAAGATCTTGTTCAAACTCAGCCATCATACCGGCGGAATTATAGCAAAATGTAATGGCGTTCCCGTCCTGGCGCAGCGTTTCATCAATGAAATGGCGTGGCACGACATCGACCATTTGCGACAAGGCCGGGGCGGAAAACAGGGTCAGGGCTGCGGCGGCAGCGCCGAATACATTTCGGATATGGGATTCGAACTGCATGATTGGCCCCTGTCGATTTGGTTTTGTTACTGCGTCACCCGGTGGGGTGAAAAATGGTTCCGGCGGAGGTGCCGCCGGAACCTTATTGATCAACCGTTACCGGTATCAGGCGTCGGGCAGCGCGAAGACGAACATCGCGGCGCCGGTCGATGCAACATCAACCGCTTCGTCAACCAGGCCGTTGAAGTAGCCGCCGCCGAGCGAGACAGCATCACCTGCCTGGATTGCAACATACTGACGACCATCCACCGCATAGGTGAAGGGGTGGCCGGTTGCGTTGCCCGAGAGCTTGGTGCTCCAGACAACTTCACCGGTTTCCTGGCTCAGCGCGAAGAACTCGCGGTCAGCCGAACCCACGAACAGCAGCCCGGTTTCGGTCGAAACGATCGGCGCATAGATCACGTGCTTACGCTCGAACGTCCAGAGGGTTTCACCGGTTTCTACGTTGATGGCTTCGACGCGACCAACAGTGTCCTTGCCTTCGACGAGGTGCTGGGTCTGGTCAACGTTATAGGCGTCCAGGGCCGAGAACTCATCATCCACTGCGATGTTCGTGACACAAGCATCGGTGAGCGGGATGAAATAGGTGTTCGTGTTCGGGTTGAACGCTGACGGAGGCCAGTCACGACCACCGAGGTAGGTCGGGCACATGAAGTAAGGCTCGCCAACGTTGGTCAGGACGGCTTCTTCGTTAACAGTGACGATACCTTGCTCATCAATGCTCTCGATGATGGTTTGCTCAACCGTGTCGCGGGCCCAGAGGAATTCGCCGGTTTCGGCGTCAAACTGCCACATCGTGCCGGTTTTGCAGGGCACGCCGGTCAGAACGCGACGCTCGCCGCTGGCGTTTTCACCGATGGCCTGCAGGCCGTCCATCTCGGCGCTGGGGTTCACATCGATGTTCACCGAGATCATTTCATAGGTGCATTCCTGATCCCAGTTGTCGCGCGGCAGCACCTGGTGCGTCCAGACGACTTCGCCGGTTTGCGGGCGAACGGCGGTGCGGTTGTTCGAACCCCAAAGCGTCGCGCCAGGCATGCCGCGCTGGGTCTCCGACGCCGGGCCGACACCGGTCGAACCGTAATGCACCAGATCGAGCACCGGATCATAGGTGATCTGGCCCCAGACGCCGGTCATCCAACGGGCGTCATAGTCGCTGCCACCCCAGGTTTCATCGCCTTCTTCGCCGGGCTGCGGGATCAGGTGGTTGCGCCACAGCTCTTCACCGGTGGCGGCATCATGGCCGGTGACCACACAGCCAAAGGGCGAGAACTGACAGCTCGAACCGGCAACGATCACGCCACCAGCCACGATCGGGCCCTGCGGGTTGGTCACAAGGTCGTCACCCTGGCCGCGGTCAACTTCGAACACGACCTGACCGGATTCCATGTCGAGCGCGACGAGGAAGTTATCCCAGGTGGTATAGTACACCTTGTCTTCGAACAGCGCGATGCCGCGCTTGCGATCCCCAAGGCTCGACAAAAGCGTGGTGTCGCCCACGGCACGGCGATGTTCCCAGATCAGATCGCCGGTTACCGCGTCAACAGCCTGAATGACATCGCCCGGGTTGGGGATATACATCACGCCATCATAGACCAGCGCCTGGCCCTGCATCATGCCCGATTCCAGACCACGTGCCCAAGCCAGCGTCAGTGTATTGACGTTATCGGGGGTGATATCGGTCAGCGGGCTGTGACGATAGTTATCCGACGCACGGCCATAGGCCGGCCAGTCACCTTCGGCCGGGTTGGCCAGCGTATCGACGGTGACCGGCGCGGATTGCGCCACCGCATGTCCGGCAAGCAGCGATACAGAGATCGCGCTCGACAGAAAGAGTTTCTTAAGGGTCATTCTACTTCCTCCCGTTCAGGGCAATTGCCAAACCATATGCCTGGCAATCAACCAGACACATTCCCATCCCCCCGGCACCAAAACACGGCACCGGGGCGAATTC
>JBBAGE010000026.1:0-19298 GCA_041655055.1 Paracoccaceae bacterium | reverse complement strand
GGACCGAGGCCAATTTCGAATCCTCGTGATTCGCGGCGCGCCGGGCGCGGGCACCTATTCCGCCGGCGGCGTGCGCGCATCAACCGTGCGGCTGATCGACGATCGCGGCGGGCTGGTGGGCACGTCCAATGCGATGGATCTTGCGGTGGGCGGGCGGGGGATGCTGCCGGTCACCACCTCGGTTTCGCTGGGGGGCACATCGGGGGATCGGCCGCTGATGATGACCACCACAGGATCGTTTCGCCCCGATGACGAAGGCGTGCTGAAAACCGACAGTGGACTGGTCCTGCTGGGCTGGCCTGCCAATGCCGATGGCACGATTTCCACATATCCGCGCGATACGGCCAGCGGGCTGGTTCCGATCGTGATCAACTCCAACCAGACCGCTGGCGATCCGACCACTGCCATGAACCTTGGGGTCAACCTGCCCGCGACCGAGACCGAGGAAGGCGCCGGTGGCGGCTCTATCCCGCTGGCGGTGGAATATTTTGGCAACCTTGGCACGTCCGAATCGCTGAATGTCACCTTTACCCCCGTGGTGCCCGCCACCGGTTCGTCCAATAGCTGGACCATGGTGATCGCCGATTCGGCCCAGGGCGGCGCGGTGATCGGTGAATATGAACTGGTATTCGATGACACCCGCGGTTTTGGCGGCACGCTTGCCTCGGTTAACACCGTATCGGGGGGCGCCTATGATTCCGCGACCGGCACGCTGGCGCTGACGGTGGCGGGTGGCCCGCTGTCGGTCACCATCGGCAGGTTGGGCGATCCCAACGGGCTTACCCAGCTTTCTGATACATTCGCCCCGACACAAATCACCAAGGATGGTTCGCCCGTGGGCAACCTCACCTCGGTCGAAGTGGACGAAGGCGGCTATATGATCGCCACCTATGACACTGGCTTTACCCGCGTGATCTATCAAGTGCCGCTTGTGGATGTGCCCAATCCCAACGGGCTGATTTCGCTGAATAATCAAACCTATCAGGTCTCGCCCCACAGCGGTTCGTTCTTTCTGTGGGATGCAGGCGATGGCCCCACCGGCGCCGTCGTGGGCTATGCGCGCGAAGGCTCGACCACCGATGTGGCCGGCGAATTGACCGATCTGATCCAGACTCAGCGCGCCTATTCCTCGAATGCCAAGGTCATCCAGACGGTCGATGAAATGCTGCAGGAAACGACCAATATCAAACGCTGACCCTAGGAAAGGTTCCCCGGCATGAGCATCACCGGCTCGCTCAACAACGCACTTACCGGGCTTCGCGCCGTCAGTCGCGCGGCCGAGGTCGTGTCGTCTAATGTGTCCAACGCCCTGACCGAAGGCTATGGCCGGCGCGAAATTCAGCTTTCGGCCCAGACCTATGCCGGAAACGGGGCCGGGGTGCGGGTCGATGGTGTGATCCGCCATGCCGATCCCCAGATCATCAGCGAACGTCGGCTGGGTGAATCCGCCCTTGCCGGCGATACGCTGCGCGAAAAATTCCACGATCAGCTTGCCCGCGCCATCGGCCAGCCGGGCGATGCACGTTCGCTGACCGGGCTGATGTCGGGGTTTGAATCGGCACTGATTCAGGCCGCCTCGGCCCCCGAAAGCGATACCCGATTGCAGGCGGCTGTCGGGGCTGCCGGTGATGTGGCCGCCCATCTGAACGCCGCCACCAAGGATGTCCAATCCGCCAGGATGGAGGCTGACCGCGCCATCGCCGTTCAGGTTGAACAACTCAACAGTGGGCTGCGCAATGTCGCCACGCTCAATACTGATATCCAAAAGGCGCTGGCCTCGGGCCATGATGCCACGGCGCTGATGGATCAGCGCCAGATCGCCGTGGATGCCATCGCCCGCATCGTGCCGGTCAAGGAAATGCCGCGGCCGAACGGGGGTCTTGCCCTTTATACAACCGGCGGCGCAATCTTGCTGGAAACCCGCCCGGTCGAAATCGGCTTTACCCCCGTGGGTGTCATCACCGCCGATATGACGCTGGGCTCGGGCGCGCTTTCGGGGCTGACGATCAATGGCGACGCGGTCAATACCGGCCCCGGCCGCAACCCGCTGGGTGGCGGCGCGCTGGGTGCGCTGTTCGATATCCGCGACGATCTTGCGCCCACCGCGCAATCGCGGCTCGATGCGGTGGCCCGCGATCTGATCACCCGGTTCGAATCCCCCGCGATCGATCCGACCCGCGCCCCCGGTTCGACCGGCCTGTTCACCGATCGCGGCAATCCGCTGAACCCGGCCGATGAAACCGGCCTTGCCGGGCGGATCGCCATTCATGCCGCCGTCGATCCACAGGCGGGTGGTCAGGTCTGGCGCCTGCGCGCCGGGCTTGGCGCGGCCACCCATGGCGATGTCGGCGATGCAAGCCTGCTTAACGCGATGCGCGATGCCCTAGGCGCGGGGCAGATCCCGGCCTCGGGCGGGTTTTCCCTGATCGCCCGCTCTGCCCAGGGGCTTGCCAGCGATCTGCTGTCGCTCACCAGCGGCGAACAGATTGCCGCGCAACGTGACAGGGCCGGCTCAACCGCGCGGGTGGATACATTCCTGGCGCTGGAACTGCGCAATGGCGTCGATACCGACCACGAATTGCAAAATCTGTTGCTGATCGAACAGGCCTATGCCGCCAATGCCCGTGTGATCATAGCAATCGATGAATTGATGCAGCAGCTTCTAAGGATCTGACCATGAGCAACATCTCATTCGGCGACCGCGCGCTTGCCTTTCAACACATGCGCCACAACACGCTGCAAAAGGAAACGATTCAGCGGCTTTCAGAGGAATTGGCCTCGGGTAAACGCGCCGATCTGGCCAAGTCGCTTTTGGGGGATTACACGCCGCTCACCCGGATCGATCACGCGACGACCACCCTGCAGGCCTTTCGCACCACCACCGCCGAGGCCGGGCTTTTCACCGATGCAATGCAACAGGCGCTGGGCCGGATTCAGCAAGATGCCGCAACCAGCGCCAACGCATTGCTGCACGCCGGCAGCACCCAGACGCCCGAACTGGTGCAAACCGCCTCGCGCGAAGCTGCAGCGGCATTTTCGACCGGCGTTTCGGCGCTTAACGCCCAGATCGGCGGGCGCAGCCTGTTTGCTGGGCGCGCGAGGGATATGCCCGCGCTTGCCCCCGCCGAAGATATGCTGGCCGCGCTGGATGCCGTGATCGCAGCCGAAACCACGGTATCGGGCATGATCGGCGCGATCGATAGCTGGTTCGACGATCCCGGCGGCGGCTTTGCAACGATGGGCTATCGCGGCTCGCCCCAGCTTATGAGCGGTTTTCCAATCGCCGATAGCGAACTGGCGCAGATCACCCTGACGGCGGAATCCGCCGAAATTCGCGATACGCTTAAGGGCCTGGCCATGGGGGCGATGATCAGCCGGGGCGCATTCGCGGGGGATCTGACAGCACAGGCCGAAGTGCTGCATCGCGCGGGCGAACACCTGCTTGGCGCGGATCACGGCCTGACGCATGCCCGCGCCGGATTGGGCATTGTCGAAAACCAGATCGAAGCCGCGGCCATCCGAAATGATGCCGAGACAAGCGCGCTAAAGATCGCCCGATCGGATCTGGTGGGGGCCGATCCCTATCGCACCGCCTCGGATCTGATCGCGGCGCAGACCCAGCTTGAAATGCTCTATACGTTAACCACGCGGCTGTCGCGCATGACGCTGGCGGATTATCTGTGATGCGGCGGTTTATCCTGGTTCTATGCGTGGCATTTGCCTGGGTCACCATGGCCCAGGCCAGCCCGATCCGGATCAAGGATCTGGTCGAATTCGACGGGGTGCGCGGCAATGATCTGGTGGGTTATGGGTTGGTGGTCGGGCTGAATGGCACCGGCGATGGTATCCGCAACTCGCCCTTTACCGAAGAAATCATGGCCAATATTCTGGAACGGCTGGGCGTCAATGTCAGCGGCGAACAATTGGCCCGAAAAATGTCGCCGCTGTTTTTGTGACTGCAACGCTGCCCCCATTTGCCCGCGCTGGATCGCAGATTGACGTGACGGTTTCCGCGATTGGCGATGCCAAAAGCCTGTTGGGCGGCACATTGGTGATGACATCGCTGAATGCCGCCGATGGCCAGATCTATGCCGTGTCGCAGGGCACGATCCTTGCGGGCGGCGCCGCCGCCGAGGGTGCGGGCGCCAGCGTGGTCATGGGGGTGCCCACCTCGGGCGTCATCCCGGCCGGCGCCCGGGTCGAGCGTGAAATCGACTTTGATTTCACCCAACTCACATCAATCCGGCTGGCTTTGCGTAACCCGGATTTCACCACCGCCGGCCGGATCGAGGCCGCGATCAACGGGCAATATGGCCGGGTGGTCAGCCGCATGCTGGATGCCGGCACGGTTTTGGTGGATATCGCGCAGATGCGCGAAGCCTCGCCCGCGCATGCGCTGGGCAAGATCGAAAATATCCCGGTTCAGCCGGAAATCAAGGCGCGCGTCGTCGTGGATCAGCGTTCCGGGACGATCGTGATGGGCGCCGATGTGCGCATTTCGCGCGTGGCGGTCAGTCAGGGCAACCTCACCCTGCGCATCCAAGAAGAACCCCTTGTGGCACAGCCCAATCCCTTTGCCCCGGGCGAAACGGTTGTCGTGCCCCGCACTACGGCCGCGATCGACCAGGAACCGGGGATCGGGCTGGCCGAAGTGGCCCAGGGCACCAACCTGTCCGAAGTCATCGCCGGGTTGAATGCGCTGGGCGTCGCGCCACGCGACATGATCGATATCCTCAAAAGCATAAAGGCGGCGGGGGCATTGCATGCTGAATTCGTGGTGCAATAGGCCGGGCGATACCAGTTGCGGCAGAAAGGATTGGTCATGATGTGAAATCGTTGCCTGCATTGTTCAGGTTGGAACTGGCGACGCCTGAAAAACCACCGCCGTGACCGACAGCGCACCGAGGTTTCCCAGGGTTTTGAACATGGTCAAACATGAAACAACGACGGCCGCCAGCGGGCATCCAGTGTCGTTTCGGCCATGGGATCGTCGATTTCGACAATCTCTGGCTTGGCTTGGGGTTAATAATGATGTTGTCTGGCGGCAATCATAGCTGTCATCGCATCAACATTGCACAGCATAAGGGCAGGCGCCCGGGAAAGACGTGACGCAATGGCTGACTACATGGGGCGATGGCCGGGCATAAGCGAGCAGCACATAAACACGGGACGGGACTTGCCTTGACGATCAGCCATTCTAACCGACATTTTTCACGCCTGATCTGGCTATTGGGCGCGACGCTCGCGCTGATCTGGATCGCCGGTTCCGCCTTGGCGCAAAGCATGCCATCGCTTGAATCCCGCGCGACCCCCCAGATTCGCGAAATGCTGTTCCCCGGTGCCGACCGGTTTGAAATGTCGGGCGAAGGCAGCCCGCCGCATTTGCACGTCTTTGCCGGCGATGAGCCGCTGGGCTATATTTTTTCGACCTTTGATGTGGTGCGCGCGCGCAGTTATTCGCCGACCCCCTTCGACGGCATCGTCGGCATGACCCTGACGGGCGAGCTGACCGGCGCACAGGTGATCAAGCAAAGCGACCCGTTTCTGGTGGGCTTTCCCGAACGGGTCGCGCGGCTGGAAGAATTTCTGGCGGCGCATGTCGATTACCATGTGGCCGGCGCGACCGAGCCGCCGCTAAAGCCCGATTTTGTCCAGGCCACCACGATTTCGGCCCGCAATATCCGCGCGGGTATTCTTGACGCCGGCCGGGTCATTTTGCGGGCCAATGATCCGCGCCCGCCGATCACGGAACCCACGATTGACCGGGTGGGCTATACGTTTCTTGGCTGGGATGAACTGCGCGACATGGGGGCGGTGTCCCAGCGCCTCGTCTCTTTTGCCGACGTCAGCGCCGCCTTTGACGCAATGGGCGTTATCCCCGAACAGATGGATGTGTCGCTGACCAGATCCGAGCCCGATGCGCGCTATATCGAGCTTGTCGTTGCCATGGTCACGCCATCGCTGATCGGTCGCAATGTCATCGAGGGGGGGTCTTATACCGATGTGATCGAACCTGCGCCCGATGATATGGTGATGGTCGCGGTCATGTCGGGCGGTTATTACGATTTTGCCGGCACCCGTTATCGGGCCGTTGGCACCGATCATATGTTCGATCGGGTGCGGCTTGAACAGGGCGATCTGCGGTTCGATTTTCACCGATCGGATTTTCACCACGTCAAACAAAGCGCGCAACGCGCAGGCGGCCCGAACCTGAGCCATGCGGGCGTGTTCATGATCCCGCTTGCATCGGGCTTTGATCCGATGGCCCCGTTCGAGGTGATCGCCATGGTTCATGCAACCGATGCGGCGGGCGCGGTGCATACTGCCGAATTCCCGGTGACTTATCAGATGCCGGACGATGTGGTCCTGCTCCCCCCGGTCGAGCCGCTGCCGGTCTGGGCCGAAACCTGGATCGATGCGGCGCCCGAACTGGCGATTTTGGGCGCGATGCTGGTGGTTTTGACGCTGATCTTCGTCTTTCAGGCGCAACTGTCGCGCCGGCGCAAGCTGCATCAATGGGTGCGCAACGGGTTTTTGGCCTTTACGCTGATCTGGCTGGGCTGGATTGCCGGGGGGCAATTGTCGATCGTTCATGTGGTAAACTATCTGCGCGCCCCGTTTGAGGGGGCGGATCTGGGCTTTTATCTGGCCGAACCGCTGATCGTGGTGATTGGCATTTATGTGCTGTTGTCGCTGGTTATCATCGGGCGGGGGGTGTTTTGCGGTTGGCTCTGTCCGTTTGGCGCGTTGCAGGAATTGACATCGCGCATCGCCCGCCTGTTGCGGCTGCCGGTCTGGAATCCATCGCAAAAGGCGCAGCGCTGGATGTGGCTGCCCAAATACGGGTTCGCCGCGCTGATCGTCGGCACGGCCTTTGTCGTGCCCGAAGCCATGGCCACCACCGCCGAGATTGAACCGTTCAAGACGGCGATCACGTCGGCCTTTACCCGGCCGTGGCCCTATGTGACCTATGCGGTGTTGCTGCTGGTTATGGGCCTGTTTACCGAACGTTTCTTTTGCCGCTTCATGTGTCCGCTGGGGGGCATGCTGGCGCTGGGGGACCGGCTGCATATCTTTACGTTCCTGAAACGGCGGCCCGAATGTGGCACCGGGGGCTGTCACCTGTGTGAACGGTCCTGCCCGGTCAAGGCGATCGAGCGCAGCGGCAAGATCGTGATGGCCGAATGTTTCCAATGCCTTGATTGCCAAGTGGAATATTACGATGATCGGCGCTGCCCGCCGCTGGCCAAATTGCGCAAACAGCGCGAGCGGGCGGCAAAACAGCCCAAACCCGCCATGCCCGACCTGAAAGCTGCGTTCGAGGTGCAGGCATGAGCGCGCGCGGGCTTTCGCGGCGGCGGGTTCTGACGATCCTCGCCGCATCGGCTGCGCTGCCGGTGGGGATTGCCGGGTTGCGGATGTTCGGGCCGCAACCCACATTTCACGATTGGCAGGGCGAGGCGCTTGGCGCGCAGGCCTCGATGCGGCTTTGGCATGCCAATGGCGATCACGCACGCCGGACGCTGGCGCGGATGACGGCCGAGGTGCAGCGGCTGGAAAATATCTTCAGCCTCTATCGCGCTGAAAGCGAATTGTCGCGGCTGAATCGCGATGGCGTTTTGCAGGGCGCGTCGCCGGCGCTGCGCGATGTGCTGGACTATGCGCTTGCGCTGGCCGCTGCCAGCAATGGCGCCTTTGATCCCAGCGTTCAGCCGCTTTGGACGTTGTATGAGCGCCATTTCAGCCGGCCGGATGCCAGCCCGGCCGGCCCTGCGGCACTGGAACGCGATCATGCGCGTGGACTTGTGGACTATCGCGCCATCGATTTGGCGGGGCGCAATCTGCGCCTCGGCACGCCGGGAATGGCGCTGACGCTTAATGGTATCGCGCAGGGCTATGTCACTGATGTGATTGCCGATTTACTGCGAAACGAAGGCTTTGATCACGCGGTTGTGGCGATGGGCGAAACCCGGGTTCTGGGCACCCACCCCGAGGGGCAGCCGTGGCGCGTGGGTCTGCGCGATTCATCGGGACATGTGGGGCGGGTTCTTGAGCTGGCCAATCAGGCTTCGGCCACGTCGGGCGGTTATGGCACGGTGTTTGACCCATCCGGGCAGCATCATCATATTTTCGACCCCGCCACCGGCGGCAGCGCCCATCGCCTGACCGAGGCTGTCGTCACCGCCCCGCGCGCGATGGTGGCCGATGCGCTTGCCACGGCGCTTGTGGTGGCGGGCGCCGACCGCGCCCCCGCGATTCTGGCCAGCGTGCCGGGCGCGCGGGCGATCCTGACCCGGCCGAATGGCGAAACGGTGATGCTGTAGCGATGGGCCGGTAAATCTTAGAAATAACTACGCACCAACGCGCCCGAAATCAGGCTCCAACCATCGGCGATCACGAAAAAGCCCAGTTTGAACGGCAGTGATACAATCGCCGGTGGCACCATCATCATCCCCATCGACATCAGGATCGCCGCAACCACAAGATCGATGATCAGAAACGGCAGAAAGATCAGGAATCCGATCTGAAACGCTCGCTCGATCTCGCTTAACAAAAACGACGGGACGAGCACCGATAGCGGCGTATCCGGCCCTAGCACCGCCAGCCCCGGCCCATCGGGGCGCAGGCTTGCAAGATGCGAAAAGGTGTCGGGGTCGATCCGATTGCTCATGAACCCGCGGAATGGATCAATGATCGCGGGCAGCGCGGTTTCGATATCGATCAGCCCATCCACCAGCGGTTGAACACCCGCGCCCCAGGCCGCAACAAAGACCGGCTCCATCACGAAATAGGTCAAAAACAGCGCAAGGCTGACGATCAGCATATTCGGCGGCGCCTGTTGAAGGCCGATCGCCTGCCGCAAGATCGACAACACCGTCACAATGAACGGAAAACAGGTGATCATGATCGCAAGCCCGGGCACCAGGCTAAGCAGGGTGATGATCACCAACAGCTGAATACTGCGCCCCGCAAGCGACCCATCCTCGCCCAGCGACAGGGTGATATCCTGGGCCTGCGCGGCATCGGCGCCGAACAGGACAAGGGCCAGCGCCGCATATTTCCACATGTTCACAGGCCGCTTTTCAGATCGGCAACCTCGGTCAGGCGCACCGCCAATTGCCCCGAATCCGCGCCGCCCAATTCCTCTAACTGGCCGCGCGCAATCAGCCTGCCGCCAACGTAAAGTTCCACCGGATCTTCGATGCGGCTGTCGAGCGGCAGCACCGAATCGTTTCGAAGCTGCAGCAGATCGCTGATCAGCGGGCGCGCCTTGCCGACAGAGATGGTCACCTCGATTGGCACTTGGGTAAATGGATTGCTGCGATTTTCAGTCGAATGTTCGGGATTATCCATGTTTCAACGCACTTTCATTCAATGTGTAAACGGCCTGAATCGCCTGGCTGATCCGTTCGACCGTGCCGGTCAGGTCGATCTGGCGTTCGCTTTCGCCCATTCGCAAATAAACCTGGCCGTCGGTCAGATTCGTTTCCTCGGCGATGCGAATGGGAATGGTGGTCGTGCGCTGCAAAACGGTCTCTAACGCGGTGCGATTCGCGGGGGATATGACGATTTCGATGGGCGTATCCGAGGCATTTTCCGCCATCGGCAGTAATTCTTCGAGGATCGTCTGCCCGATCGTTTGCATGATCAGATCCGGCAGCACCTTTTCCATGATCGTGTGCAGCAGCGGCCCGATTGAACGCATCACATGGCTGCGCGCCTCGTGAAAGGTAAAGCCGAGATCTTCGAGGTTGCGCGAAAACGTGGCGTCGATGCGGCTTTGATCGTCGGCCTGGGCGCTGGCGGCATCATCCCAGCCGGCCTTGTATCCCTGATCATAGGCGGCGATGCGGGCGGCTTCGATTTCCTGCGGCGTCTGCGTGACGGGCGGATCAGCGCGGGTGGCCGCGTCAAAATCTTCGAGCGGGAACAGCGGCGATGTCATGCGCTTTCCTCTTTCTCATCCATCCAGCTACGCAAAATTTCGATGGTTTCATCCTGGCGCGTGTCGATCATCTTGCGCAGGCGGGCCACCGGGTCGCTGGGCAGATCGTCGCCGATGTCGAAATCGGCCACCATGCCCATCGGGGGCGGGATAAATTCACCATCATCAATTTCACCATTCAGCGCGGGCAATTGCGGTGCCATCATACTGACCGGCAAGGGTTGCGGATTGGTTAACGGCCCAGAATCCGGCGGGCCAAGCGCGGGCACCCGATTTGCAGTGCTGGCCAGGATCGGGCGCAGCACGAACAGGCCCAGCACCAGCGTGACCAGCGCCAGAACCCCAAGCTGAATCAATGTCATCGGGTTTAGCTGCAGCCCCCCGAACAGGCCCGGCGCGCTGATTTCATCGCCGGTGGGCAGTTGCTCCAACTCTAGCGTTTTTATGGTTAACGTATCACCGCGCGTTTCATCGAACCCGACGGCCGAGGCCACCAGTTCGCGCAAGGTGGCCAGTTCGCCATCGGATCGCGCCTCCCACACCGTCTCGCCGGTGACGGGGTCGGGGCGACGGATTCCATCAAGTAGCACCGCCACGCTCAGCCGTTTGATCGCGCCGGGTGCGCGCGTGATTTCGCGTTTGGTTTCAGAGAGTTCGTAATTCACCCGTTCGCGGGTTTCGCCGTCTTGCGCGCTTGAGCTTCCCGCCTGTGCGCCGTCACCATCGGGCAGATTCGACGCGACGGTGACGGCGCTGTTGCGCGAATCATTTGACGCGGTGGTGCGTTCTTCGACCTCGGAGCTGACGGCGACGCGGCCTTCGGGGTCAAACCGGCGTTCGAATATCTGTTCGCGGTCGGTTTCGGTTTCAATGCTTAGTTCAACAATCGCGTTGCCGTAACCCACGCGGGCCTCAAGCAGGCGTTCGACATTGCGGCGCAGCGCGGCGGCGCGGTCAGTGCCGGCCACGCCCTCGTCAAGCGAATCGTCACCGGCCATCAGCCCGCCGCGCCCGTCGATGATCGACACATCTTCGGGCGAAAGGCCCGACACTGCCGAGGCCACCAGATATTTCAACGCCCGCGCCTGCGCCGGGTTCAGCGTCGCGCCCGTCGTTGTCACACTGACCGAAGCGGTGGCGCGCGACTGGCGGGCAAAACCGCTGCCGGTGGGGTTGCCCAGATGCACGCGGGCGGTCTTGATCTGCGGGCTCGACATGATTGTGCGGGCCAGTTCGCCCTCTTTGGCGCGCCAATAGGCGGCATCGAACATCTGGGCGGTGGTTCCGAATCCTGAAAGGTTATCAAGCAGTTCATAGCCAAGCCCCGCATTCGCCGGCAGCCCTTCGCCCGCAAGGGTCATGCGCAATTCGTCGCGCTGCGCGGCATTGACGAAAATAGCCGTGCCGCGAATTTCATAGACCGCCCCGCGCGCCTCAAGCGCCTGAACAACGTCGCCCGCGGCACCGGATTCCAGCCCCGCATAAAGCAGCGCCATCGACGGTTGCGATGCGATTCGCGCCAGCCCCAGCACGGCCAGAAACATCGCAATCGTCGCCGCGATCACGATAATACGCCGCCGCGGATCAAGGTTTTCCCATATCGATAAAAGCTGCTGCATGACGACCCCAGTATTTGGACGGGCGTTCTGCCCGCGATGTCACTTTCCTTCATGGGCCTTAAGATTCGGTTAGCTTCCGGCGGTTAAAACGGGGGCAACGAAATTTTTCGGACAGGACGATGGCGGACGAAACTGCAGATAATGCGGCCCCACCCAAAACGGGCAAAAAAGGCTTTCTTATCGGGGCCTTACTGGCGGTGTTGCTGGGTGCGGGGGGCTTTTATGCCACTTGGTCGGGGCTGATTCTCGCGCCCGAATCCGGGGAAATGTCACAGGCGCCTGCGCCGATGCCCGCGGTCGGATTCATTGCGATCGATCCGCTGACGATCAGTCTGGGGCCGGGGGCCACGGGCCGGCATCTGCGTTTTCGCGCGGAATTAGAGGTGGATCCACGTTTTGCTGCCGAAGTCGCGGGGATGATGCCGCGGATTGTCGATGTGTTGAACGGCTATCTGCGGGCGCTGGATATGCGCGATATCGAAGATCCCGGCGCGCTGATTCGCCTGCGCGCACAGATGCTGCGCCGCATTCAGGTCGTGACCGGCGAGGGGCGAGTCAACGACCTTCTTATTATGGAATTCGTTTTGAATTAGGAGCAACGCGATGGAATTGATCGCCGATATTCTATTGATCGCCGGGGCTGTCGGGGCAGGTATTTATTGTCTGGTGCTTGGGCGGCGGCTCAATCGGTTTACCAATCTGGAAAACGGCGTTGGCGGCGCGATTGCCGTTCTGTCGGCGCAGGTGGACGATATGACCAAAACGCTGGGAAATGCGCAGCGCACGGCCGCCAGTTCGGGCGTCAAGCTGGAGGAAACGACCGCCCGCGCCGAAGCGGTGGCCAAACGGCTCGAACTGCTGATCGCCGCGATGCATGATCTGCCCAATGATCCGATTGCGCCAAAACCCGCCGCGCCCCCCGATCCCGCCCCGAGCGACACGGTTTTCCACAGTCACCGCAGCCGGATCGAGGCTGCGCAATGAAATCGCCCGGTAAAATGCCGAAAAAATCCTGGCGGGCGGGGCGGGGTGCGGTCTGGGTGATCGCGGGCATGCTGATCCTGTCGGGTGTGGTGCGCCTGGGTGCTGGCACCGGTATCGCCATCGCGCGCGAAATGGAGGATTTTCAGACAGCCGATGCGGCCACGCCCGGCTGTGAACCTGCCGATCCGGGCTCGCTTCTGGCGGCGTTGCAGACGCGCGAGGCCGATCTGGCCGAACGCGAAACCGTGCTTGCCGGCCAGCTTGCCGCGCTGGAAAACGCCCGGATCGAAATAGAGCGCAATATGGCTGCCCTGATCGCCGCCGAGGCGGATCTTGCCGCGACGATTGCCCTTGCCGATGGCGCCGCCGAGGGTGACCTGCTGCGCCTGACCACGGTTTACGAGAGCATGAAACCCAAAGAGGCCGCCCTGCTTTTCGAAGAAATGGACCCCCAGTTTGCCGCCGGGTTTCTGGGCCGGATGCGCCCCGATACGGCGGCGGCGATTCTGGCCGGGCTTTCGCCGCAGACGGCCTATGCGCTTAGCGTCATTCTGGCCGGCCGAAATACGAATGCGCCGCTGGAATAGGCGCGCGTGAGGCATTTGTTAATCTCGCCCTGCGATAACAATAGAATCGGCGGCAAAGCAGAACGGATTTGGTGAATGATCGGATTAAT
The DNA here is from genome assembly GCA_041655055.1 of Paracoccaceae bacterium. Classification (GTDB taxonomy): domain Bacteria; phylum Pseudomonadota; class Alphaproteobacteria; order Rhodobacterales; family Rhodobacteraceae; genus JBBAGE01. The sequence continues at coordinate 6,073 of JBBAGE010000026.1, read as the reverse complement.
TGGTATCGCAGTGGTTTTCATCATGGTGTTCGGCGGCTATCTGGCCGCCGGCGGCAAGCTGGGCATCATTTTGACGTCTTTGCCCTTTGAATTCATGATGATCGGCGGCGCCGCCGCCGGGGCCTTCATCATTTCCAACGATATGGCAGCGATCAAACATACGCTCAAGGATATGGGCCGCGTGTTCAAGGGCCCCCGCTGGACGCCCAAGGATTACCGCGACCTGTTGTGCCTGCTGTTTGAACTGATCCGCCTGGCGCGCCAGAATCCCGTCGGTCTCGAAGAACATATTGAAACGCCGGCAAATTCGTTGATCTTTTCCAAATATCCCCGGATTCTGGCCGATGCCGAAGCGATTGAATTAATCTGCGACACGCTGCGTTCGGCCTCGATGAATTACGATGATCCGCATCAGGTCGAAGAGGTGCTGGAAAAGCGGATGGAAACCAATTTCCACCACGCGATGCATTCGACCCATGCGTTGCAGACCATGGCTGACGGTCTGCCCGCGCTGGGGATCGTGGCGGCGGTGCTCGGGATCATCAAAACCATGGGGGCGATTGATCAACCGCCTGAAATTCTTGGGAAAATGATCGGTGCCGCGCTGGTTGGCACGTTTTTGGGCGTGTTTCTGGCCTATGGTCTGGTGGGCCCGTTCGCGACCAAGTTGAAATCGGTGATCGAGGAAGACGCCCATTTTTATCAACTGATCCGCGAAGTGCTTGTGGCGAATCTGTATAACCACGCCACCAATATCTGTATCGAAGTGGGGCGGCAGAATACGCCCGGCCATTACCGCCCCAGCTTTTCCGAACTTGAAGACGCCCTCAAGGAAGTGAAGTCGGAGGCAGCATGATCCGGGCGGCTCTTATCTTGCTGTTATGGTTGATGCCGCTGGGCGCTTATGGCCAGATGGTCGAGCTGCGCTCGGGCGAGCATGCCGATTTTTCGCGGTTGGTGATGCAATTCGATGGCACGCCCGATTGGGCATTCGGGCGCACCGATGGCGGTTACGAACTGCGCGTTAACCAGGGTGGCCTCGGTTTTGACACGCGCCGTGTGTTCGATCTGATTCCACGCAGCCGCATCATCGCGGTTGAAAACCCGCAACCGGGCATTCTGACGATCCGGGTTGCGCCGGGCCACCATGCGGATGCGTTTGAAATCCGCGACGGCCGGCTGGTCATAGATATCAAGGACGGGCCACCCCCCGCCACCGCGCAATTCGAATCCCCGCTTCCGGCGGCGGGCGCAATGCCGGATCCCCCGTCGACGCCACCGATCGATCTGCCGCTTTTGCCGCCTGTGCTGCCCGACATACCGGCTGCAGTTCCGTTGGTGCTGAATGCTGCGCCGCCCCCCGCCCCGTCAGAGCATATCGCCGATATGCAGGCCGAGGTGCTTGGCCAGCTTGCCCGCGCCGCAAGCCAGGGGTTAATCGACGTTGATCTTGCCGAAACCGAGCGTGCGATCGCGCCGGAACCGGAACCGCCCACGCCCCCGCCACCCCCGGTTGCGCCGCCCAAGACGGATCTGTCGCATGTGCGTGTCCAGACCCGCGTCGATCTTGACCGGCGCAGCGCTGCAAGCGACCCGGCGCTGACCGCCGAAGGTGATACCTGCCTGCCTGATACGTTGTTTGACATCGCGGCGTGGGGAAGCGGTGCCGGTCCGGGCGGGCTGGTTGGCGAATTCGACACGCCCGACCCGGCACGGCTCGGCGATCTGGTGCGCGCATACCTTTATCAGGGTTTCGGGGCCGAGGCCAAAAACGCCATGGCCGCCTTTGGCGTTGTCGTTGAAAACGCGGACCTTTTGCATGCGATGGCCGATATCATGGACCATGGCCACAGCCAAACGCAGGGGCGCCTTGCCATGCAGGCCAGTTGCAACACAAGCGCCGCCCTGTGGGCCGTTCTGGCCCAACCGCGATTGGGGCGTGGCGATCCGATTAACCGTGATGCGGTGTTAACCGCGTTTTCGAACCTGCCCATTCATCTGCGCCGCAATCTGGGGCCCGGGCTGAGCGAACGATTCCTTGCGATCGATGATCACCAAACCGCAATCGCCATCCGCAACGCCATCTACCGCGCCCCCGGCGCGCATGGCGATGGCGTGTCGATGCTGGACGCGCGGCTGGATCTGGCGCTGGGGGATGAGGATGCGGCGGTCGAAACCCTGTCTGATCTGGCGAATGACGGCGGCATCCATGCGGCCGAGGCGCTGGTGATCCTGATCGATACGCTGGTGGATACGGCCCGGCCCGTCCCCAATAACCGCATCGCGGAGGCCGAGGCCCTGGTGGTGCCGCACCGCAATACGCCGCTTGGCGCCGAGCTTACGCGGGCGGCCATCTCGGGGATGATCGCGAATGGTCAGGGGGCCGGCGCGATCGATCGGCTGCGCGCCGCCATGGCCAAGGAATCGATCACGCCCGAGGTGCATGCGGCGCTGCTGGGGCGTGCCTATATTGCGCTTGCGCAAAATGCGGATGATGTCAGTTTTCTGCAAATTGCATTTACACCCCAGGCGCGGGCGGAATTGCACGGCGCAAGCGTGGCGGCGCGGCGCGCTGTGGCCGCACGGCTGCTGGATCTGGGCTTTGCCGATGCGGTGCGCGATCTGTTGAATGCCGCCGAAATCCCGCAGGCCGAGGATCGCATCCTGCTGGCCCGCGCGGCCTTGGCGCAAGGTAAACCCGGCATCGCGATCGGTTATCTCGCGGGGTTGGACGACGATGCCGCCCGCCAATTGCGTGCCGCGGCCTTTGCCATGTCGGCGACCTCAGCCGAATCGCCGATGCAATCGCCCGAGCCTGTGCAATCCCCCGCGCCGATGGGCAGCATCGCGCATGGGCGGAATGTAATTTCGCAAAGCGAAGCGGCGCGCGCCGCTTTTGATGCGCTTTTGCAGTCTTTGCCCGCCGATAGTAACGGATTGTAAAGGGAGTGACGCCAAACTGGCCTTCTACGAAGCAGCAAGAATTGCGGCCGAATCATGAAGGCAAATGTGAAACGATGGATGGAACGCGCCGGCATTTGGGTGCTGGTGTTGATCGTGATTCTGGCGGCGGGTCTGCCGGCGCTGGCGCGCGATGGCGCGGCAATGTGCAGCCAAGCGGCGCAGCGCGCGGCGGTGGAAACCGGCGTGCCGCTTGCCGTGTTAGAGGCGATCGCCCTGACCGAGACCGGGCGCAATGAGGCGGGCGTCCTGCGGCCATGGCCCTGGACCGTCAATATGGCGGGCGAGGGCCTCTGGTTCGACAGCCGCGATGGCGCGCTGGCCTATGCGCTGGCCGAATATCAGCGGGGCGCGCGCAGTTTTGATCTGGGCTGTTTTCAAATCAATTACAAATGGCACGGACAGGCATTTCAGTCGCTTGACCATATGTTGGAACCTTTGGCCAACGCCCGCTATGCCGCGCAGTTTTTGCGCGATCTTTACCATGAAAAGGGCGATTGGACCGCCGCCGCCGGCGCCTATCATTCACGCACCCCCGAACATGCCGACCGTTATGCCGCGCGATTTGACCGGTTTCTGGCGCAAATACGGCAGGCTGGTGACGCGCCGCCAAGGCTCGCGCTTGCCGATCCGCAGCACCGCGGGCCGCGGGTCAACAATTTTCCCCTGCTTGATGCCGCGCGGCCGGCGCCCGGGCTGTTGGGCTCGTTGGTGCCGATTGACGGCGGCCCCGGCGCCCGGCTGATTGCGGTGGAATAACATGACGTTAACGCTGCAAAACATCTTTCGCCCGACGATCCTTTTGGCCTTTGCGCTGATGGCGGTCATCGTCATGATGATCCTGCCGGTGCCGGCCTGGGCGCTGGATATCGGGCTGGCGGTGTCCTTTGCACTGGCGATCTTGATGTTTACCGTCACGCTTTTTATCGAGCGGCCGCTCGATTTTTCCGCCTTTCCCACGATCCTTCTGGCGTCACTGATGCTGCGGCTATCGCTTAACATCAGTTCAACCAAACTCATTCTCGGCGAGGGGCATACCGGCACGAATGCGGCCGGAAACGTGATCGAAGGATTTGCGAATTTCGTGATGGGCGGCTCGGTTTTCATGGGGCTGATCGTGTTTTGCGTCATCATGATCGTGAATTTTATCGTGATCACCAAAGGCGCGGGCCGCATGGCCGAGGTAGGCGCGCGTTTTGCCCTGGATGGGATGCCGGGCAAGCAGTTGGCGATCGACAGCGATATGGCCGCCGGCGCGATCACCCACCAAGAGGCCAAATCCCGCCGCGAAAAGGATCTGGCCGAAACCACGTTCTTTGGATCGCTGGACGGCGCGTCGAAATTCGTCAAAGGCGATGCGATTGCCGGCCTGTTGATCACCTTGCTGACGCTGGTCATGGGGCTGGTCATGGGCGTCGTTGTGCATGGCCTGCCACTTAGCCGCGCCTTTGAAACCTATACGATTCTGACCATCGGCGATGGTCTTGTTAACCAGATTCCGGCCGTCATCATATCGATCGCGGCAGCGCTGTTGCTGGCGCGTGGCGGGGCGACGGGATCAACCGATTCGGCGCTTTTTACGCAGTTGGGCCGCTATCCATCCGCGCTTTATGCGGTGGCGGTGCTTATGGCGCTGTTCGGATTAGTGCCCGGTTTACCATTCCTGCCGTTTGTTGCCGGGGCAGGCGCATTGGCCACGGCCGCCCATTTTGCCCAGCGCAGCGCCGCAAAAATCGATGCAAAAGAAAGGGCGGAATCCGTGATCGATACCCCCACGGCCGCGGCGGAAACCATGGGCGATGTGCTGGATCTGGATGATATTCACGTGCAATTTGCGCCCGATCTGGTGCCCATGGTGCTTGATCCGCGCACTGGGCTTGATGCGCGGATCGCCAATATGCGTAACCATGTCGCGTCCCATTTCGGGCTGATCCTGCCGGAAATACGGTTAACCGATGATGCATCGCTACCGCCCGGCGGTTATGTCGTGCGTATTCAAGGGGTTGAGCAAGCCCGCGATATCCTGCGCCCCGATCAGGTGCTGGTGTTGTTGGGTAGCGATGCCGGATCGCTGGTCGCGGGCGAAGATGTAAAGGAACCGGTTTACGGCGCGCCCGCGCGCTGGCTGGACGGGACGGCGCGCGATGATATCGCGCTTGCAGGCTTTACCGTCGTCAGCCCTGCCGAAGTGCTGGCCACCCATCTGCTTGAGGTGATCAAGCGCAATTTCGCCCGGCTTTTGTCGCTGAAATCGCTGCGCCGGCTGCTTGATGAAATGACGAACCTGTCCGACACGACGCGGGCCGAGGCGAACCGGCGTATGCTGGATGAATTGGTGCCGGACCGGGTGCCCGTTGATCTGTTGTTAACGGTGTTGCGGCTTTTGCTGGAAGAACGCGTGTCGATCCGCAACATGCCCTTGATTCTAGAGGCGATTTCCGAAATGCGCGGCGCGCAATCCAGCCCCGAAGCCATTTGCGAACATGTGCGCCAGCGGCTGGGGTTTCAGTTGACGGCGCAATTACGGCGCGACGATGGCACCTTGCCGTTGATCCAGCTTGCCCCCGAATGGGAGGATCGTTTCGCCAGCTATCAGATCGACAATGATCGCGGCCAAAGCGATGTGGCCCTGCCCCCCGACCAGTTCAACAAACTGGCCAGTTCGGTTGCCGAACGTGTCGCGCGCGCGGGTGAAACCGGGGTCTATCCGGCGGTGATCACATCCACCCGGCGGCGGCGGTTCTTGCGCACGGTGCTTGCGTCAAAGGGGATTCAGAATCCGGTGCTGTCGTTCGAAGAAATCGGTATCGACGCGCGGCCGGCGCTGGTAGGCATGGTGCCTGCATGAATGATCTGGCCGCGCAGATTCTGGGCGTCGGGCAAATGGCGTTAATGAGCGGCTATATCGTTTTTCTGCGCGTGGGCACGGCGATGGCGCTGCTGCCGGCATTTGGCGAACGCAGCGTGCCAGCGCAAATCCGGCTGATGCTGGGCCTGGCGTTTACCGTGATCGTGCTGCCTGCGGTCGCGGGTGACGTGGCCCCCATCGCTGAGCGGGCCGAGGTGATCGGGGCCTTTATCCTGACCGAGGTGATCGCGGGGCTGGTGATCG
>JBBAGE010000025.1:0-19477 GCA_041655055.1 Paracoccaceae bacterium | reverse complement strand
CGGGCAAGTGCTGGCGGATCTGGTGATCTCGATCCCCGATATGGCGGAACGCCGGGTGCCGCTGGTGGCCGAAAACGATGTCGGCGCGGGCGGATTTGGCACAAGGATCGGCACGGCGGCACGTATCTTGCTGAACCGCGCGCTTGGTCAGGTTGCGTTCTGACATGGCCACAGGCGGGCTGTTCATCACGTTTGAAGGCATCGATGGTTCAGGAAAATCCACACAGGCGCGGCTGCTGGCCGATGCTTTGCGCGCCGCGGGCCGCGATGTGGTGCTGACCCGCGAGCCCGGCGGATCACAAGGCGCCGAACAGATCCGCGCGCTGCTGCTGTCAGGTGCGCCGGATCGGTGGTCGCCCGAAAGCGAGATCCTGTTATTTACCGCCGCGCGCCGCGACCATCTGGAAAAAACCATCCGCCCCGCACTGGCCGCAGGGCAGACGGTGATCTGCGACCGTTTCGCCGACAGCACCCGCATTTATCAAGGCGTCACGCGCGGCGATCTGCGCGCCAAGGTCGATTTGCTGCACGATGCCATGATCGCACAGGAGCCGGATCTGACGCTGATCTTTGATCTTGCGCCCGACATCGGGTTGGCGCGGGCCAAGGCGCGCCAAGGCGCCGAGGAACGGTTCGAGGATTTCGGTCTGGCGATGCAGGCCCGGATGCGCGCGGCCTTTCTTGATCTGGCGCGCGAATTTTCCAGCCGCTGCCTGGTGATCGATGCCGGTCAGTCGCGCGATGATGTGGCCGCCGATGTGGCGCGCGCGGTGCAGGCGCGCCTGCCATGAGGGCGGTGGCTGCCGATGCACCGCGCAATCCCGCCCCCGAGGCCGACCGCGCCCCCGGTGCGCCCCATCCGCGCGAAACGCCACTGCTGTTTGGTCAGCAACTGGCCGAGCGTGATTTTCTTGATGCCTATGGCCATGGCAAATTGCATCACGCCTGGCTGATCACCGGCCCGCGCGGCGTGGGCAAGGCCACGCTTGCCTGGCGAATCGCGCGGTTTCTGATTGCCCGGCCCCAGGATCAAGGCGCACCGAACGATCTGGCCATCCCCGACGATCACCCCGTCAGCCACCGTATCGCCGCGCTTTCGGAACCGCATCTGTTCCTGTTGCGCCGCCCCTATGACGACAAAACGGAACGGCTGGCCCAGACGATCCCCGTCGATGAGGTCCGCCGGCTCAAGGCGTTCTTTACCCTTTCCGCAACCGAGGGGGGGCGGCGCGTGGTGATTATCGACAGCGCCGATGATCTCAATACCGCCGCGACGAATGCCTTGCTCAAGCTGCTGGAAGAACCGCCCAAGGGGGTGGTCTTGCTGCTGATCTCGCATCAACCGTCGCGGCTGTTGCCCACGATCCGCTCGCGCTGTCGGCTGTTGCGCTGCGCGCCGCTCGGTGCACAAGATATGCAGGCCGCCATGACGCAAGCGGGCGCGGTGGTGAATGATGCCGAGGCAGCGGCATTGGCGGCGCTTGCAGGTGGTTCGGTGGGTGAGGCGATACGGATCGGAAATATGGACGGAATTGAGCTTTACGCCGAAATCACCGCCCTGATGGACAGCCTGCCCCGGCTGGATCGCCCCCGTGCGCTGCGGCTGGCCGAAAGTGCGGCGGGCCGCCAGAATGGCGAACGCTTCGATCTGATGCTGGGGTTGTTCGATACGTTTCTGGCGCGGCTTGCGCGCAGCGGCGCGGGCCTGCCCCCGCTGGTCGAGGCCGCCCCCGGCGAGACCGCGCTGATGCGCCGCCTGTCGCCCGATCCGCATGCGGGCCGCATCTGGGCCGAATTGCAGCAAAACCTGTCGGCGCGCACCCAACAAGGCCGGGCGGTCAACCTTGACCCTGCCGCGCTCATCCTTGATATGTTGCTGCGAATGAATGAAACGGCCGCGCGGGTGGCCGCCTGACAGGCAAGCCATGACCGATATCCAGATCACCGACAGCCATTGCCACCTTGATTTCCCCGATTTCGCCGATGAACTGCCACAGGTCATCGCGCGCGCGCAGGCGACGGGCGTGACGCGGATGGTCACGATCTGCACAAGGCTGCGCAATCTGGCGCAGGTTCGCGCCATTGCCGACAGCTATGCGCCGGTCTTTTTTGCCGCGGGCACGCATCCGATGTCTGCCGCCGAAGAGCCGATGGTGAATGTGGCGGAACTGGTGGCGCTGGCGGCGCATCCGAAATTCGTGGGCATCGGCGAAACCGGGCTGGATTACCATTACACCGCCGACAGCGCCGCCGTGCAGCAAGAAAGCCTGCGCATCCATATCGAGGCCGCGCGCCAGACCGGCCTGCCGCTGATCATTCATGCGCGCGCCGCCGATGATGATATGGCCCGCATCTTGCGCGACGAACATGCGGCAGGAGGGTTTTCTTGCGTGATGCATTGTTTTACCTCGTCCCCCGCGCTGGCAGAAGCAGCGCTGGGGCTGGGGTTTTACCTCTCGGCTTCGGGCATTGCGGCCTTTCCCAAATCGCATGAAATCCGCGCGATTTTCGCCGCAGCGCCGCGGGATCGGATCTTGCTGGAAACCGATGCGCCCTATCTGGCCCCCCCGCCCTATCGCGGCAAACGCTGCGAACCGGCCTATACGCTCCATACGGCCACCAAACTGGCAGAATCGCTGGGGATCGAGTTGGCGGAACTGGCCGCGCAAACCCAACAAAACTTCGACCGGCTGTTTTCCAAAGCCGCAACCTGGCAGGAGACCACGGCATGACTGGCGAACTGCGCTTTACCATTCTGGGCTGTGGATCATCTGGCGGTGTGCCGCGCCTGGGGGGCATCTGGGGCGAATGCGACCCCGCCAACCCGCGCAACCACCGCCGCCGCTGTTCGCTGCTGATCGAGCGCGAAACCGCAGCCGGCGTGACCCGTGTGTTGATCGACACCTCGCCCGATTTGCGGTTGCAGATGCTGGATGCCGGGGTGGGCGAGCTGCACGGCGTGGTTTATACCCATTCCCACGCCGATCATGTTCACGGCATCGATGACCTGCGCGCGATCGTGTTCAACATGCGCGCGCGGTTGCCGGTCTGGGCCGATGGCGATACCCAAGAGGCGCTGTTGTCGCGCTTTGGCTATGCCTTTGTTCAGCCTGACGATTCGGCCTATCCGCCGATCCTGACGCTGCGCACGATCAGCGGCGATGTCACCGTGCCCGGCCCCGGCGGGGATGTGGTGCTGCGCCCCTTCTATGCCAATCACGGCACGATCGATGCACTGGGGTTTCGCATCGCCGATCTGGCCTATCTGCCCGATGCGCTGACGCTGCATGACAATGCCTGGCCGGTGCTTGAGGGCCTGGATTGCTGGATCGTCGATGCGTTGCGCCGCACGCCCCATCCCACCCATTCGCATCTGGAACAGACCTTGGGCTGGATCGAACGCGCCGCGCCACGCCGCGCGATTCTGACCAATATGCATATCGATCTCGATCATGATGTGGTGGCGGCTGAAACGCCCGACCATGTGATGCCTGCCTATGATGGCATGACCATCACCTATCCGCTGTGATCCCATGCAAAGCCTGATCGAGGTCATCCTGCCGGTCTTTTTGCTGATCGGCTTTGGATATCTGGCGGCATGGCGCAAACTGTTTTCCGATGTCGCGGTGGATGCGCTCATGCGCTTTGCGCTGGCCTTCGCGATCCCGGTGCTGCTGTTTTCGGCCATCGCGCGGCTGGATCTGGGCAATAGTTTCAACATGCCGCTGATGGTGGCCTTTTACGGCGGCGCGTTTTCCGGCTTTGTCTTTGCCTGGGCGGGGGCGCGGTTCATCTTTGGCCGCAGCGCCCAAGAGGCCATCGTCATCGGCTTTGCCGGCACGTTTTCCAATTCGCTGTTGCTGGGAATACCGATCACCGAACGCGCCTATGGGGCCGATGCGCTGGTGTGGAACTTTGCGATCATTTCGGTCCATGCGCCGAGCATCTATGGGTTCGGTATCATCATGATGGAACTGACCCGCGCGCGCGAACAGGGGTTAAGCCCCGGCCGGATGCTGCGGCAGGTGTTTCGGATGATGTTCAAAAACCCGCTGGTGATCGGGATCGGCGCGGGATTTGCCGTCAATATTTCCGGCGTTTCGCTGCATGGCGCCATCTGGAGCGCGGTGGACATGCTGTCCGGCGCGGCGATTCCGGCGGCGTTGTTCGGGCTGGGCGGCGTGCTGGTGCGCTACCGCCCCGAAGGGGACATGCGCATGATCGCCTGGGTCTGTGTGGCGTCCTTGCTGGTGCATCCGGGTGTGACCTGGCTGCTGGCAAGCCATGTCGTCATGCTCGATCCCGCGCCGCTGCGCTCGGCGGTGGTGGCGGCGGCGGTATCGACCGGGGTGAATGCCTATCTGTTTGCCGATATGTATGGGCTGGCAAAACGTGTGGCGGCATCCACGGTGCTGATCGGCACGGCGCTGTCGCTGATCACGGTGACGGGCTGGTTGATGGTGCTGGGCTAGGCCATAAAAAACGCGCCCCGGGGCGCGTCTGGCATCAAGCCAATGGTGGTGCGGTCGAGAAGACTCGAACTTCCACGGGTGTTACCCCACAGCGACCTCAACGCTGCGCGTCTACCAATTCCGCCACGACCGCACGCCAAGGCTTGGTGAGCCGCTTCATAGCCGCTGGCATTTTCAATGTGAAGGGGCAATTCGCACCCGGGCGGGTTTTTCTTGCGCTGGCCATTTGCCGCAGGGACTGGCATTTTCCGGCCCATGAACAACACCAAGGCACGCCCGATGGTTGAATGGAAAACAAGCCCCGGCCTGACCCCTTATGCCGATGCCGTGAGCGAAATGGAACGCCGCGTCGCCGCGATTGCCGAAGCGCGCGCGTCCGAGCTGATCTGGCTGGTGGAACATCCGCCACTTTATACCGCAGGCACCTCCGCCAACCCCGCCGATCTGCAGGATCCGGATCGCTTTCCGGTTCATGCCACCCGGCGCGGCGGGCAATATACCTATCACGGGCCGGGGCAGCGGGTGGCTTATGCGATGCTCGATGTCGGCGCGCGCGGGCGCGATCTGCGTGCCTTTGTCGCCGCGATGGAACAGTGGGTGATCGAAACGCTGGCCGAATTCAATGTGCGCGGCGAAAGGCGGGCGGGCCGCGTCGGCGTCTGGGTGGTGCGGCCCGAATTGCCCCCCGGCCCCGATGGCAAGCCGCGCGAAGATAAAATCGCGGCCATCGGGCTGCGCCTGCGCAAATGGGTGTCGTTTCACGGCCTGTCGATCAATGTGGAGCCGAATCTTGATCATTTTTCGGGAATCATTCCCTGCGGCATCAGGGAACATGGCGTCACGAGTCTGGTTGATCTCGGGCTGCCAGTCACGATGGAGGATGTGGATGTGGCACTTCGGCGCGGCTTTACCCGGGTTTTCGGGTAACGAATGGCCAAATTTCCGTGAAACCAGCGTAAGTTATGGCGTTGAGCACCATTGTATGCAAACTGCGACAAAAGCGCGCTCGATTCCTGCGCATCAATCCCTATGATGCGGCACTATCGCACATGCTTGACGCAAACCGATGTTCAGATGGGAGCACATGATGAAACATCTTATCCTTGCCGCCGCCGCCGGGCTTTTTGTCGCAGGCGCAGCTAACGCCCAGGGCGATGCCGCCGCCGGCGAAACCGAATTCCGCAAGTGCATTGCCTGCCACACGATCGCTTCGCCCGACGAGACAATCGTGCGCGGCGGCACCACCGGGCCGAACCTTTATGGCGTGTTCGGCAATACCGCCGGTGCGGTCGAAGGCTATAACTACAGCGCCGACCTGAAGGCCGCTGGCGAAGCCGGCATGGTCTATGACGAAGAAACCCTTGCGGCCTTTATCCTTGACCCCAAAGGCACGATTGCCGAAGCCACCGGCAAGCGCAGCGCGCGCTCGAAAATGAATGCGCAGCGCATTTCCAAGCCCGAGGATCTGGTCGCCTATCTGGCCAGCATTGATCCCGATGCCGGTGCCGAAGAAGGTGCCGAGGCCGAGGCCGACGGCGAATCCTGATCGCCCGCGGCATAGCCGCCGCGAAATATGTGCATGATGCCGCGCCCTGACAATGGGGCGCGGCATTTTTTCCACCTGGAACCTGCTTAGGCTCATTGCCCCGCGCGGAGTTCCGCTCTAAGATAGTGCCAATTTCATGGAGAGTCCCCGGACCCTTCAGAGATAACCACAGAAACGCTCACTCGGGAGGACCGCATGGCAGACGCAGCCATTCACGGCCACGAACACGAGGACAACCGCGGGTTCTTTACCCGCTGGTTCATGTCCACGAACCACAAGGATATTGGTATCCTTTATCTCTTTGTCTCCGCCTTCGTCGGTTTGATCGCGGTGATCTTCACGGTTTACATGCGCATGGAGCTGATGGATCCGGGCGTTCAGTATATGTGCCTCGAAGGCGCGCGACTGATTGCCGATCCCACTGCTGCGTGCACCCCGAACGGCCACCTGTGGAACGTGCTTGTCACCTATCACGGCATCTTGATGATGTTCTTCGTGGTGATTCCCGCGCTGTTTGGCGGTTTCGGCAACTATTTCATGCCGCTGCAGCTCGGTGCACCGGACATGGCCTTCCCCCGGATGAACAACCTGTCGTTCTGGATGTATGTTGCCGGTGTTACCCTTGGTGTCATCTCGCTGTTTACCCCGGGCGGCAATGACCAGCTTGGTTCAGGCGTGGGCTGGGTGCTTTATCCGCCGCTGTCCACCACCGAAGGCGGCATGTCGATGGATTTCGCGATCTTTGCGGTTCACCTGTCGGGTGCCTCGTCGATCCTCGGTGCCATCAACATGATCACCACCTTCCTGAACATGCGCGCCCCTGGCATGACGCTGTTCAAGGTGCCGCTGTTTGCCTGGGCGATCTTTGTCACCGCCTGGATGATCCTTCTGGCGCTGCCGGTTCTGGCGGGTGCGATCACCATGCTGCTGACCGACCGCAACTTCGGCACGACCTTCTTTGATCCCGCCGGTGGCGGCGACCCGGTGCTTTACCAGCATATCCTGTGGTTCTTTGGCCACCCCGAGGTGTATATCATCATCCTGCCCGGTTTTGGCATCATCAGCCACGTGATCGCCACCTTCTCGCGCAAGCCGATCTTTGGCTATCTGCCAATGGTCTGGGCGTTGATCGCCATTGGCGCGCTGGGCTTCGTCGTCTGGGCGCACCACATGTATACCGTCGGTATGTCGCTGACCCAGCAAAGCTATTTCATGCTGGCCACCATGGTGATCGCGGTGCCCACCGGCATCAAGATCTTCTCGTGGATCGCGACGATGTGGCGTGGCTCGATCGAGTTCAAGGCCCCGATGGTCTGGGCGTTCGGCTTCCTGTTCCTGTTCACCGTTGGTGGTGTGACCGGGATTGTGCTCAGCCAGGCCGCCGTGGACCGTGCCTATCATGACACCTATTACGTTGTGGCGCACTTCCACTATGTGATGTCGCTGGGTGCCATTTTCGCCATCTTTGCCGGGATCTATTTCTACATCGGCAAGATGTCGGGCCGTCAATATCCCGAATTCTGGGCCCATGTGCACTTCTGGATGATGTTCATCGGCGCCAACCTGACCTTCTTCCCCCAGCACTTCCTGGGCCGTCAGGGGATGCCCCGTCGCTACATCGACTATCCCGAAGCCTTTGCCTATTGGAACAAGATTTCGTCCTATGGCGCCTTCCTGTCGTTCGCCTCGTTCATCCTGTTCATCGGCATCATCGCTTATACCCTGTGGGCCGGTAAGCGCGTGACCGAGAACAACTATTGGAACGAACATGCCGACACGCTGGAATGGACCCTGCCCTCGCCGCCGCCGGAGCATACGTTTGAAACGCTCCCCAAGCGCGAAGATTGGGACAAAGGCCACGCGCATTAATTCCAATGCCCTATCTTTGGAATAACAGATCCGCTCAGGCCCCGGAGATTTCCGGGGCCTTTGCCGTTCACGGTCAGGATGCGCCCCTCGCCCGGCTTGAAATCTGGCCGCACCGGTCGCTGCCGCGTCAGGGGTTTGTCTGGGTGATCGGGCTGTTTTTCGGGCTTGGGCTGATCCCGGTGTTGCCGCTTTTGGGTTCGCGCACGCTTTGGGTGGTGTTGCTGTTTAGCATGTCGGTGCTGGCTGCGGTCTGGGTGGCATTGGAACACAGCTACCGGCGGGGCCTGCGCGAAGAATTGCTGATCTGGTCCGATCTGATGGTTCTGACCCGCCACAATCCGCGCGGCGCGCCCCGGCAATGGCAAGCGCATCCCTATTGGGTCCGCATCGCGCTCGATCCCGACAAGGGCCCGGTCGAGCAATATCTGACGCTTCATGGCAGTGATCGCGAGGTCGAGCTCGGCGCCTTTCTCAGCCCCGAGGAACGCGGCCAGCTTCGCGATGATCTGGCCTTCGTGCTGGGTCAGCTCAAGCGTTAATCACTGTCTTTCTGCTCGGGCAGATCGTCATGTTTGGTTGCCGCGATTTCTTCCAATTCCTTTTCACTCATGGAATCATACATATCGCGCGATGCACCTTGCAATTCGCCGACCTTGGTTTCGCCGCGCTTCGCGGACAAGGCCGCACCGGCGGCGCGTTGCTGGGCAATGGATTGGGCCTTCATAGCGGGTTCCTTTCCTGTCTGGGGTGCCCCAATAACGCCCACGCGTCAGCGCCGTTCCCTTTTTCGCACCCATCCCCGTCAGTGCATTGATTTCCCGGCAGAAACCAAATCCCGCCGCCCCTTGATTCTTTGCCCCTGTTTCCATAGGTTCCGATAAATTTCTTACCCGGAGAGTCGCCCCATGTCCGCCGTTGCTGCAACGTCTGCGTCAGTCAAACCGACCGCTTGTCTCGCATTGGCCGACGGCACCTTGTTTTATGGCCGCGGATTTGGCGCGCCGGGGATCACGGTGGCGGAACTCTGTTTCAACACGTCGATGACCGGCTATCAGGAGATCATGACCGACCCGTCCTATGCGGGCCAGATCGTGACCTTTACCTTTCCCCATATCGGCAACACCGGGGTCAACCCCGAGGATAACGAATCGCCCGAACCCTTTGTCGAAGGCGTGATCGTCAAATGGGATCCGACCGCGCCGTCGAACTGGCGTGCCACCGATGATCTGGCCCGTTGGCTGGGCAGTCGGGGGCGTTTTGGTATGGGCGGCATCGATACCCGCCGCCTGACCCGCGCGATTCGTAAACTCGGCGCCCCGCATGCTGCGCTTGCCCATGACCCCGATGGCAATTTCGATACCGAGGCGCTGATCGCCCGCGCCCGCGCCTTTTCCGGGCTCGAAGGTATGGATCTGGCCAAGGATGTAAGCTGCACCCAAAGCTATAAATGGGATGAAACAAGCTGGGCCTGGCCCGATGGATTCGGTCGTCGCACCGCCCCCGGCCCCAAGGTGGTGGCAATCGATTTTGGCGCGAAACGCAATATCCTGCGCTCGCTGGCGCAGGCCGGCTGCGAAGTGGTCGTGATGCCCGCCACCAGCACCGCCGAAGATGTGCTGGCCCAAAATCCTGCCGGTGTTTTCCTGTCGAACGGCCCGGGTGATCCCGCGGCGACCGGCGAATATGCCGTGCCGATGATTCAGGGTATTCTGGCCGCCGATCTGCCGGTTTTCGGCATCTGTCTGGGCCACCAATTGCTGGCGCTTGCGCTGGGGGCGCGCACGGTGAAAATGCTGCACGGACATCACGGCGCCAACCATCCGGTCAAGGATATGCAGACCGGGCGGGTTGAAATTACCTCGATGAATCATGGCTTTACTGTTGATACCGAAAGCCTGCCTTCGGGCGTGCACGAAACCCATGTCAGCCTTTTTGACGGCACCAACTGCGGGATTCGCATTGATGGAAAGCCGGTCTTTTCCGTCCAGTACCACCCCGAGGCCAGCCCCGGCCCCCAAGACAGCAACCATCTGTTCCTGCGCTTTGTGGAATCGCTGGAAAATCGCGCGTGATCGGGCCGCGTTAAGACCCCTTTAATCTAATTGGCGCAGTCTGGTGGCAGGAATCGCTGCACAGACGGCCAATATGATTGAACTTGCCCCATCCCCTACCGCCACTACGCCTGTATCATTCGGGCGCCCGTCGCGACCGCGCACGCCACTTGGCCAATTGCTCGTGGATATGGGCTTTCTGTCGCCCGGCGACCTGCTCAAGGCAGTTGCGCTGCAAAAACGGCAAGAGGCGCGCTTTGGCGATATCCTGCTCGCCCATGATATGGTGTCGGAAGCCCAGCTTTTTCAGGCGCTTTCGCAACAATATAGCGTCGAGATCGCCGATCTGCGCAATCAACCGCCGGATGTGCGGCTGATCGACCTTGTCGGTGCCGATTTTTGCCTGCGCGAAGGTATCGTGCCGTGGAAACGGCTGGGCGGGATCACGGTCATGGCTTGCGCGCGGCCCGAACGGTTCGAATCGCTGCGTGCAACGCTGCCCGCGTCGCTGGGGCAAACGCGCATGGCCGTGGCATCGGAACCCGAATTGCACAGCGCCCTGCTGCGTTACCGCCAACGCCAACTGGCCCGCGCCGCCGAACGGCGCGTCGATCCACGCGAAAGCTGCCGCGATCTGAATATGGCGCCGCTGCCGATGATCGCGCTTGCGATCGCGGCCGCGGCGCTGGCCACGCTGATCTTTGCGCCTGCGGTTCTGTTCGCCATTCTGTGCGGCTGGGCAGTGCTGATGCTATTGCTGTATTCACTGCTCAAACTTGCGGCCGTCATCGCCCAGACCCGCTGGCGCACACGCGATGCGTTGCGGCCCCCCGCCCTGCCCGGCCCGCCGATGCGCCTGCCCACGGTGTCGATTCTGGTGCCGCTGTTTCACGAACGCGAAATTGCCGGGCGGCTGATCCGCCGGCTGTCGCGGCTCGATTATCCGCAGGAACTGCTTGATATCTGTCTGGTCGTCGAAGAAAACGATGCGATCACCCAGGCCGCCGTCGCCGCCGCGGTGCTGCCGCGCTGGATGCGGATGATCGTCGTGCCGCGCGGCCCGCTGAAAACCAAACCCCGCGCGCTGAATTTCGCGCTGGATTTCTGCCGCGGCTCGGTCATCGGCGTCTATGACGCCGAGGATGCCCCCGCCCCCGATCAGATCCACAAAATCGTGCGCCGCTTTCATGACGCCGGCCCCGAGGTTGCCTGTCTGCAGGGCATTCTCGATTTTTATAACAGCCGCACCAACTGGCTCGCGCGCTGTTTCACGGTCGAATATGCCACATGGTTTCGGCTGATCCTGCCGGGGATTGAACGCTTGGGGCTGGTCGTGCCCCTTGGCGGCACCACGCTGTTTTTCCGCCGCCATGTGCTTGAGGAACTGGGCGGCTGGGACGCCCATAACGTGACCGAAGATGCCGATCTTGGCGTGCGGCTGGCCCGGCGCGGCTATAAAACCGAACTGATCGATACCGTGACCGAGGAAGAGGCCAATTGCCGCCTCTGGCCGTGGATCAGGCAGCGTTCGCGCTGGCTCAAAGGATATGGGATGACCTGGGCCGTGCATATGCGCAGCCCTGTCCGGCTGCTGCGCGATCTGGGCCTGTGGCGGTTTTTGGGTGTGCAATTGCTGTTTCTGGGCACCTTGTCGCAATTCGTTCTGGCCCCGTTTTTGTGGAGCTTCTGGATCCTGCCGCTGGGCCTGCCCCATCCGCTGGCACAGATACTGCCGATGGGCGCGGTGATCACCCTGGGGCTTCTATTCCTCTGCGCCGAACTGCTGACGATTTCCATCGGGGTGCTGGCCGTTTCGGGCGAAAAGCATCACGGGCTTTGGCGATGGGTGCCCACGCTGCATTTCTATTTCCCGCTGGGGGCCTTTGCCGCCTATAAAGCGCTTTGGGAAATCATCCGCCGCCCCTATTTCTGGGACAAGACCACCCATGGCCTGTTCGACCACGATTCCGAACCGCCCGCGTCAACGCCCCCGGCCCTTGCACAGGGATGATCAGCCATCGCCCTTTTTGGCATCCAGTTTCAGCCGCGTGACAAAGGCCTTGGAAATATGATCGCGCAGCGCAGCGCCCGCGGCGACATCATCGCCCGCAGCAATCGCGCTGACGATGCGATCATGTTCGGCCATCGCCGCTTCGCCGCGCCCCTCGGCCGCAAGCGATGTCGTGGCCAGCAACACCATCGAGCGATGCACCAGTTCAAGTTGCTGCACCAAAAACCGGTTATGCGAGGCCAGATGGATCTGTTTGTGAAACCGCCGGTTCGAACGCGACAGCGCCATCGGATCATCAAGGATCTTGCGATCCTCTTCGACCATATCGCGCAATACGCGGATTTCCTCGGGCGTCGCATGGCGCGCGGCCAGACGCGCGGCCAAACCCTCTAATTCGGCGCGCACGATGTAAAGCTCGGCCAACTGATTGTGATCCAATGACGCCACGATCAGCGAGCGCCCGTCACGCGTCAGCAGCGATTGGGTTTCAAGCCGCTGCAACGCCTCGCGGATGGGGGTACGCGACACGCCGAAACGCTCGGCCAATTCGCTTTCGACCAGGCGATCGCCGGGGCGGTAAATTCCGGTATCGATCGCCTCAAGGATCAAGGCATAAGCGTCTTTCTGGCCGGGCTTTTGTTCTGTCATCTGCGTTTCCTTCGCGCTTTGGCGGCCACTTTATCCACGCTGGCGCCCTGCGCGCAAGCGCGACGCCGTCGCGCATTGCCCGTTGCGGCACAAAGGGTTA
Source organism: Paracoccaceae bacterium (assembly GCA_041655055.1). Classification (GTDB taxonomy): domain Bacteria; phylum Pseudomonadota; class Alphaproteobacteria; order Rhodobacterales; family Rhodobacteraceae; genus JBBAGE01. The sequence continues at coordinate 6,780 of JBBAGE010000025.1, read as the reverse complement.
GCTTGGGCCATGATTTCAGCGCATTTCACACATATCCGCCACTGGGTGTTCGACCTCGATAACACGCTCTATGCGCCCCAAGCGCGGCTTTTCGATCAGATCGAGGCCCGCATGACCGCCTGGGTCGCCCAAACGCTGGGGATTGCGCCCGCCGCCGCCGATGCGCTGCGCCATGAATATTGGCTGAATTACGGCACCACGCTGGCCGGGCTGATGGAACGCCACGCGATCGATCCGGCCCCCTATCTGGCGCATGTGCATGATATCGATCTGGCCGCGCTTAGCCCCGATGCGACATTGGCCGCACGCATATCAACGCTGCCGGGGCGCAAGATCGTCTATACCAATGGCACGCGGCTACATGCCGAACGCGTGCTGGCCGCGCGCGGGCTGGAGGGTGCCTTTGATGCCGTTTACGGGGTGGAACAGGCGGGGCTGCGCCCCAAACCCCAGCGCGCCGCCTATGAGGCGATCTTTGCGCTGGACGGGATCAGCCCCGAAACGGCCACCATGTTTGAAGATGACCCGCGCAATCTGGCCGCGCCCTTCGATATGGGTATGCGCACCGTGCATGTGGCCCCCGCGCCGCATCAGGCCCCGCATATCCACCACCACACCGATGATCTGAGCGGTTTTCTGGCGAAAATCATCGCCCCCGCCCCCCATTTGCAAGAGCCGATGCCCCATGACGCGTGAAACAGTCGATATCCTGGTTGTGGGCGGCGGCATTGCCGGGTTGGTCGCCACCGCTGCCTTTGTCCGTGCCGGCTTTGCAACGATGATGGTCGATCCGGCCCCGCCGCTGCCGGTGGATGCCACACAAAGCGATCAGCGTTCGACCGCGTTTTTGCGGCCCGCGCGCGATCTGTTCCGCCATATCGGCATCTGGGATCAGATCGCCCCCCATGCGACGCCGCTCGATGCGCTGCGCATCATCGATCTGGCCGGCAATCCGCCCGAATTACGGGGCGAGCGGGTGTTTCGCGGCGCGGAAATGGGGGATGAGCCCTTTGGCTGGAATTTTCTGAACCGGATCATTTTGCATGATCTTATCGCCGCGCTGAAAGATATCCCGCAGGCGCGCCTGCGCTATGGCACCGGATTTCGCGCGATCACCACCCGCACCGATGGCGCAATCGTCACATTAGACGATGGCACGCGGATAACGGCCCGGATGGTGATCGGGGCCGATGGGCGCAATTCGCCCCTGCGCGAGGCCGTGGGCATAGGCGTGAATACCACCCGTTACGGCCAGAAATCGCTGGCCTTTCAGGTCACGCATGATCTGGCGCATGAGAATACCTCGTCCGAGATCTATCACGAAGGCGGGCCGTTCACGATGGTGCCGATGCCCGATATCGATGGCAGCCCGGCTTCGGCGATCGTGTGGATGAACCGCGGCGCCAAGGCCAATGCCCTGCTGCGGCTGGATGCCGACGCCTTTAACGCCGAAATGCTGACGCGCACGGCGGGGCTTTTTGGTAATCTGCGGCTGATATCACCGCGCGCGATCTGGCCGATCATCACCCAGCGTGCCGACCAACTGATCGCCGAGCGCGTCGCCCTGATTGCCGAGGCCGCGCATGTCTTGCCGCCGATCGGCGCGCAGGGGTTGAACACATCGCTGAATGATATCGCCGAACTGCTGCGCCTGGCCGAGGCCCGGCCCGGCGCGCTTGGCAGCCCGGAAATGCTTGATGCCTATGCCCGCAAACGCATGCCCGATATCACCGCGCGGCTGCGCGCGATCGATGTGTTCAACCGCATCACCCGCGGTGAAAATCCGGCGCTGCAATCGCTGCGGCTAACGGGGCTGCGCGTGATTCATGATGTTGCCCCCCTGCGGCGGGGGCTGATGCGCGCGGGGATGCAACCGCTCTGACCGCGCGCAGGGGGCCTATGCGCCAAACACCTGATCCAGCGCCGTTTCCAGCCGGGCGACCGAAGCATCGACATCATAAAGCTTGTCGAGCCCGAACAGGCCGATGCGGAAACTGCGGTAATCCGGCCCTTCGTCGCATTGCAGCGGCACACCGGCCGCGATCTGCAACCCAAGTTCGGCAAAGGCGCGGCCCGATTGCACTTCGGCATCGGTGGTATAGCTGACCACGACGCCCGGCGCCTGAAACCCTTCGGCCGCGACCGACCGGATACCGCGCGATTCCAGCAGCGCGCGCACACGGCGACCCTGTTCCCATTGCGCCTCGGCCAGACGGGCAAAGCCATAATCGCGGGTCTCGATCATCGTATCGCGGAAGGCGCGCAGGGCATCGGTGGGCATGGTCGCGTGATAGGCATGGCCGCCCGCCTTATAGGCCTCCATGATCGCGTTCCATTTCGCCAGATCAAGCGCAAAGGAACTGCTTTGCGTCGTCGCCAGCCGGTTTTGCGCGGCCTCGTTCAGCATGACCAGCCCGGCCGAGGGCTGCGCGGACCAGCCCTTTTGCGGGGCGGAAATCAGCACATCGACGCCGCAGGCCTGCATATCGACCCAGACACAGCCCGACGCGATACTGTCGAGCACGAACAGCCCGCCCACCGCATGCATCGCATCGGCAATCGCGCGCAAATAATCATCGGGCAGGATCATCCCCGACGCAGTTTCCACATGCGGCGCAAAGAATACTGCCGGGCGCTGGCTGTGGATCGCGGCCACCACATCGTCAATCGGCGCGGGGGCAAAGGGGGCATCGGGCGCATTGCCCGCCCGGCGGGCCTTCAGCACGGTCTCAGACGCCGCAATGCCGCCTGCATCGAAAATCTGGGTCCAGCGATAGGAAAACCACCCATTGCGCAGCACCATCACATCGCGGCCCGTGGCAAATTGCCGGGCCACGGATTCCATCGCATAGGTGCCGCCACCCGGCACGATGATCGCGCTCTGGGCGTTATAGACCTCGCACAAAATCGCGTGGATATCGCGCATCACCGTCTGAAAGGTGCTGCTCATATGGTTAAGGGATCGATCCGTAAACACGACCGAAAATTCGGTCAGCCCATCGGGATCAAGCGCGGGGTTGAGTGGCGGCATCACTGGCTCCGTTCATTACATCGGCGGCATCATCACGGCGTGCGCGCGCAAATGCAATGGTCACGGCACAAGCGGGCGGCGTTCCTCGGACAACAGCACATTGGCCTCGACATTGCCGACACCGGGCAGGGTCATGATCCGGCGGCGCAGCACACGCTCAAAATCCGACAGATCACGTGCCACCACGCGCAGGCGGTAATCATAAAGCCCCAGCACGTGCTGCACGCGCTGGACCTCGGGGATGGCGATCACGGCGCGCTCAAAATCTTCGAGGCTGACGCGGCCCTTGGTGGCAAGTTTGATTCCCAAAAACACGGTCACACCAAACCCCAGCGCCGCCAGATCAAGATCGAGCCGGCGCCCGCTGATCACCCCCGCATCGGTCAGCCGCCGCACCCGCCGCCAGGCCGACGGCTGCGATATGCCAAACATCCGCCCCAATGCGCCGGCGCTGAGCGTCCCATCCTCGGACAAGGCCCGCAAGATCGCAGCGTCGATATCATCAAGCGCGATCATAGCGGCAGCGTTTCCGAAGATTTGATTGTCGCGACATGCATCAGCGCCTCGATATCGGCGATATGCGGCAGGGTCAGAATCCGGGCGCGATAGATTTCCTGATAATGCGCCATATCGCGCGCCACGACCGAAAGGCGGATATCGACGCGCCCCAGAAACGTTTGAATTTCAATCACTTCGGGCACAAGGCGCGCCGCATCGATAAATTCATCAAAGGCGCGCGGCGCGGTTTTATCAAGAATGAACCGCAAGCTGACCTCGACCCCATAGCCCAGCGCGCCCCGGTCGATCACGGCCCGCTGCCCGCGCAGGATGCCCGCCGCCTGCAACCGGTCCAGCCGGCGCGAAAACGTCGCCTGGGTCACGCCTGCGCGTTCGGCCAAAACGGCGGCTGACTGGGTGGGATCGGCCTGAAGCTGGCGCAAGATGCGCCGGTCGGTATCGGTGATCTGCATGAAAATATCGATCTAGCCGCAAAATATGAATTGATTCACCCGTCTATGGGCAAAAAGTTCGAATTTTGCAACCTCCCTTGCGATCAAACCCCTATGATCCAGTCAGCAAATCTGGAAAGGAAAATCCATGCGCGTTTATTACGACCGTGACTGCGATGTGAACCTGATCAAGGACAAAAAAGTCGCCATCCTCGGCTATGGCAGCCAAGGCCATGCCCATGCGCTGAACCTGCGCGATTCGGGCGCGAAAAATCTGGTGGTTGCGCTGCGCGAGGGCTCGCCCTCGGCCGCCAAAGCCGAAGCCGAAGGCTTGAAAGTGATGGGCATCGCCGAGGCCGCGGCCTGGTGCGATTTGATCATGTTCACCATGCCCGACGAATTGCAGGCTGAAACCTATCGCAAATACGTTCATGACAACCTGCGCGAAGGTGCGGCGATTGCCTTTGCCCATGGGTTGAACGTGCATTTCGGCCTGATCGAACCCAAACCCGGCGTTGACGTGATCATGATGGCCCCCAAAGGCCCCGGCCACACCGTGCGCGGCGAATATTCCAAAGGCGGCGGCGTGCCCTGCCTTGTGGCCGTGCATCACGATGCGACCGGCCGTGCGATGGAACTGGGCCTGTCCTATTGCTCGGGCATCGGTGGCGGCCGTTCGGGCATCATCGAAACCAATTTCCGTCAGGAATGCGAAACCGACCTGTTTGGCGAACAAGCCGTGCTCTGCGGTGGTCTGGTTGAACTGATCCGCATGGGGTTCGAAACCCTGGTCGAAGCGGGTTACGAGCCCGAAATGGCCTATTTCGAATGCCTGCACGAAGTGAAGCTGATCGTCGATCTGATCTATGAAGGCGGCATCGCCAACATGAACTATTCGATCTCGAACACGGCTGAATATGGCGAATATGTGTCCGGCCCGCGCATCCTGCCCTATGAGGAAACCAAGGCCCGCATGAAAGCCGTGCTGACCGACATTCAGACCGGCAAATTCGTGCGCGACTTCATGCAGGAAAATGCCGTTGGCCAGCCCTTCTTCAAGGCCACCCGCCGCATCAACGACGAACACCAGATCGAGCAAGTGGGCGAGAAACTGCGCGCCATGATGCCCTGGATTTCGGCCGGCAAAATGGTTGACCGCGCCCGTAACTGATCGGATGCGATCCATTTGGGGGCCGGGGCAGCAATGCCCCGGCCCTTTTCGTTTGCACCAAATGGGCTAGCTTTGCCCAAACGGAGCCTTGAATGGACGAACTTTGGACATATGAAACCCAGCTTTGGCTGCAAGGCGCCACGGCCTTTGCAGCGCTTTTACATCCCGCTTGCGTAATGGTGTTCCCTGAACCGGTGGGCATTTTGCAAGGCCCTGCGATCCTTGAAAGCCTTGTAGGCGTGCCGCGCTGGCAGACGGTGAATATGCAAGACCAAGCATCGGGCGGTGCGGATACAGTCGTTCTGGCCTATCGGGCCGAGGGACAGCGCGAAGGGGCCGCGCCCTATCACGCCTATTGCAGCTCAACCTATATCCGCACACCCGATGGCTGGCGGATCATCCAGCATCACCAGACGCCGCTCTGAGCCTCAGACCGTCGCAACCAAGGGGCCATTGACCCCGCGCACCGGCCAATACATTATCATGCCCGGTAAAAGGAACGGTGTTTTGAGTAACGATACGAATATCTTCGGTTATATGCGGTTCTCCTATCTCGGGCGGAGTGATGTCAAGCTCGCCCAACGGGATCTGGATACCCGGATTCAGACGCTCTATTCCGAAGACCGGATGAACGAGAGATTTTACCTGTTCGAGAAGATCTGTCTTCCCTCTCTCCGTTGGCAAAGCGATCAGGATTTCCGTTTCGCGATCTTCAGCTCTCCGGAAATGCCCGACCCGTTCAAGCAACGCCTAGCCAATGCGGTGGCGGATATCCCCCAAGTGGAGATCATTTACGAGACGGCCAGCCATATCACTTATGCCATCCATCCCTGGATGGAGCGGCAGCCCATCATCCAGCAGCACCGCACCGCACATTTCCGGCTGGACGATGATGACGCCCTGTCATCCGATTTCATCGCGACGATCCGCAGCCACATGCAGGGCGTTCCGAACAGATGCATTATATCGATGCCGAACGGGCTGTTCCTCGTGCATGCGGACAAGGGCCCCGAGTTGCTGGCCAAATTCGAGGCGCATATCGCCATCGGCTTCACATTGGTGAATGACCCCGGGGTGATCCACAACCCTTATGCGCTGCGGCATGGCGCGCACTACCAAAATGTCCCATCGCTTATGCTGCCCGAGCCGATGGGATATATCCACACCGCACACAACTTTTCCGATACGATCCGCGCCCAGCAGCGCAAGATCCAGAACGCGCGCGAGGCACATGAAAGCCGGTTCGGCAACAAGCCCCGCCGTTTCAAAATGGCGGTCGCGCGCCATTTCGGGGGGCACAAGCCGCCCCATTTCCACAAGATCATCGCGGAAGTCCCAAGCAGCCGCACTGTTGGCCAAAAGGCTGCGGCTACGGCGCCAGCATAACCCGCCCTGCCAGTCGGCAGCCCTCAGACCGCCGCCTCGACCGCTGCGACGACGCTGCCCACGACATCGCCCAGCAGCGCCTCATCCTCGCATTCCGCCATGACCCGGATCAGCGGTTCGGTGCCCGATTTGCGGATCAGCAGGCGGCCTTTGCCGGCCAGGCGCGCTTCGGCTTCGGCGATTGCGGCTTGCACAGATGCAACATCGAGCGGCATTTTCCCCGCTGAAAAGCGCACGTTTTC
>JBBAGE010000024.1:0-19540 GCA_041655055.1 Paracoccaceae bacterium | reverse complement strand
TGGCGTGGAATTGCGGCCCACCACGCTTTCGGCGCGGCTGCTGGTGCAATCGCTGAAATTTGCCAAGAAAAACCTGCAAAGCCGTTATGCCAAACGCGTCGCCACCTATGCGCAGGTGATCGGCACGCGCCATGCGGGGGCCTGATCGGCCCTATTGGCTGCGCCGCTCGGCATCTGCCAGATAGACCCCCAAAATCGTGACCTCGTCGCTGAAATATTCCAGCTCATCAAGCGCGCGGCGCACATGCGGGTCATCGGGATGGCCTTCGATATCGGCCAGAAATTGCGTCGCGGCAAAGACCCCATCGACCATATAGCTTTCGATCTTGGTCATGTTCACGGCATTGGTGGCAAAGCCGCCCAGGGCCTTGTAAAGCGCCGCCGGAATGTTGCGCACACGAAACAGCAGCGATGTGATCGTCGGGCCTTGGCCGCGCGCGGCGCGATCGGGCGTGCGCGACATGATCAAAAAGCGGGTCGTGTTGCGATCATGATCTTCGATATGGCGGGCCAGCACGTTCAGCCCATAGATCTGCCCGGCAAATTCCGATGCGAGCGCCGCGACCGCCGGATCGCCCTTGGCCGCAACAATACGCGCCGAACCCGCGGTATCGGTGCTGGCCACCGCGCGCAGCCCGTGTTTGCGCAAAAATGTGCGACATTGACCAAGCGCCATCGTATGGCTCATGGCTTCGGTGATATCGCCAAGACTGGCGCCGGGCAGGGCCAGCAGGTTGATATGCACACGCACAAAGGCTTCGCCCACGATATGCAGCCCGGTTTGCGGCAAAAGGTGGTGGATATCGGCGACGCGGCCATAGGTCGAATTTTCCACCGGCAACATCGCCAGATCGGTTTCGCCGCTGCGCACGGCGTCGATCGTATCCTCGAATGTGCGGCAGGGCACGGCCTCGTATTCGGGGCGCGATTCATTGCAGGCCTGATGGGAATAGGCCCCCGGTTCACCTTGGAACGCGATGCGTTTGATCATTTTTTCGGTCCGTTCAACAGAATTCGGAAAATCCCGGGTTGATTGCGGTCTTATACCTTGAAACCGGGGCTTGGAAGGGGCTAGAAAGCTGCGAAATCTGCAGGAGCGGGACGCGACATGTTCAACACTATGACCATCACCAAAATTGTCGGTGCCGTTTGTGGCACTTTGCTGATCTTTCTTCTGGGCAAATGGGCGGCAGAAAGCCTGTTCATGGTCGGCCCCGATGCGGGCGCGGAAATTGCCCAGGCCTATGAAATCGAAACCGAGGATGCCGCCGCCAGCGCCGAGCCGGAACCCGAGATCGATTTCGCCGAGGTGATGGCCAGTGCCGATGCCGCCGCGGGCGAGGGGATTTATCGCCGCTGCATCGCCTGTCACAAGCTTGACGGGACCAATGGCGTCGGGCCGCATCTTGATGGTGTGGTTGACCGCGATGTGGCCTCGGTCGATGGTTATAACTATTCCAACGCGATGGCTGCGATCGAAGGGGGCTGGACCCCGGAATTCCTGTCGGAATTCCTGGTCAACCCGCGTGGCGTGATCCCGGGCACCAAAATGGCGTTCAACGGCCTGCCTTCGGTGCAAGACCGCGCCAATCTGGTGGCCTATCTGCAAACGCAGTAACGCCTGATCCCGGCTTGATCCATTCAAGGCCGTCCAGCGCAAGCGGGGCGGCCTTTTTCATGGGCAATCCGGGCGGTGTTCACGGATAATCAACTTGATTGTTCGGTGCTGTGCAAACTAGCGTTATCACAGACGGGCGAGGCGGGCAGGACAGGCCCCAAAAGGGAGAACAACCATGAGCGATCAGATGCCGATGCAAAAAGCCGCAGGGGCGCTGCGCCGATTGGCATTGGCATGTGGAACAGCACTGCTGGCCAGCACGGCAACCGCGCAGGACAGTATCGTCAGCCATGGTGTTTCGACCTTTGGTGATCTGCATTATCCGGCGGATATGGCCCATCTGGATTACGTCAACCCCGACGCCCCCAAGGGCGGTGAAATTTCCGTCTGGGCCGCCGGCACCTTTGATTCGATGAACCCCTATACGACCAAGGGCCGCGCCGGCGCGCTGTCGAACATCATGTTCGAAAGCATTCTGGCGGGCACGGCGGATGAAATCGGGGCCGCCTATTGTTTCTTGTGCACCACGCTTGAATATCCCGAGGATAAATCCTGGGTGATTTTCAACCTGCGCGATGATGTGACCTTTGCCGATGGCACGCCGATGACGGCGGATGACGTGCTGTTCACCTATGAGATTTTTCAGCGCGAAGGGCTTGCCTCGTTCCGCGCCGTGCTGGCCCAGCAGGTGACGGGGGCCGAGGTGCTTGATACCCACCGCATCCGCTTTGATTTCCACCCCGACGCGCCCCGGCGCAGCGTGATCCAAAGCGCGGGCGGGTTGCCCATTTTTTCCAAGGCCTGGTTCGAGGAAACCGGCGCCGGCCTTGATGAAAGCCGGATGCAGCCGGCGCTGGGCACCGGGGCCTATCAGCTTGATCGTTACGATGTGAATGCGCGCGTGATCTATCGCCGTAATCCCGATTACTGGGGCGCCGATCATCCGCTGGCCATCGGCCAGAATAATTTCGATACGATCCGGGTGGAGTATTTCGGTGACAGCGCCGCCGCATTCGAAGGGTTCAAGGCCGGCACCTATACATTCCGGCAGGAAAATTCATCCAAGGATTGGGCGACATCCTATGATTTCCCGGCGCTGCAACTGGGCACCTATGTCAAGGAAGAACTGCCCAATGGCACCATCGCGCCCGCACAAAGCTTCGTATTCAACCTGCAGCGCGAAAAATTCGCCGATCCCCGCGTGCGCGAGGCAATCGGGCTGATGTTCAATTTCGAATGGTCGAATGAAAGCCTGTTCCACGGGCTTTATCAGCGGGTCCATTCCTTTTGGGAAAACAGTGAATTGGCGGCGACCGGCACGCCGTCGGATGCGGAACTGGCATTGCTGCAACCGCTGGTCGATGAAGGGCTGCTCGATGCCGCGATCCTGACGGATGAGGTGGTGCTTGCCCCCACCGGCAATACCGAACGCCAGCTTGATCGCAACAATCTGCGCCGGGCCTCGGCGCTGCTGGATGATGCGGGCTGGACCGTGGGGGTTGATGGCAAGCGGCGCAATGATGCGGGGCAATTGCTCAGCATCGAATTTCTCGAAGACAGCCCGGCCTTTGATCGTATCATCAACCCGTTCATCGAAAATCTTGCGGCGCTGGGCGTCGATGCGCGGCTGTCGCGGGTCGATCCGGCGCAATATACCGACCGCACCCGGGGCAAGGATTTCGATATCATCACCGACCAATTCCCGCTGGGCTACGAGCCCGGCCCCGGATTGTTCCAGTATTTCGGATCCGAAGGCGCGGCCGAAAGCACGTTCAATTCGCCCACCTTGCAAAACGAGGCCGTGGACCGGCTGATCACCGCCGTGACGCGCGCCGATAACCGCGATGACATGCTGGTCGCGGTGCATGCGCTTGATCGGGTGTTGCGGTCGCTGCGGTTCTGGATTCCGCAGTTCTATAACGACAAATATTTCGTGTCCTATCTCGATATCTATGCCTATCCCGACCCGTTGCCGCCCTATGCGCTGGGGCATCTGGAATTCTGGTGGCAAGACCCCGCCAAGGCCGAGGCGATGCGCGCCGCGGGCAACTTGTAAGGGTATCAGCGAGGCATGGGCGCCTATATTTTTCGCAGGTTGTTGCTGATCATCCCTACGCTGTTCGGGATCATGGTCATCAACTTTGGGCTAACGCAATTCGTGCCGGGCGGACCGATCGAACAGATCATCGCACGGGTCGAGGGCGGCGGTGACGTGTTTTCGGGCTTTGCCGGCGGCGGCGGCGATGTCGGCGGCGGCCAGATGGGCGATGATCAGGGCGGCTATGCCGGCGCGCGCGGCCTTCCGCCCGCATTCATCGCCGAGCTGGAAATATCCATGGGCTTTTCGCGCATCGTCTGCGAAGCCGGGCATGAGGGCGCGCCGGGCCTGAACAACCCCGCCTGCGATACCGTGGCCATCCCCGCGGCCGAGCGGTTTTTCCTGATGATGGGCCGCTATCTGCGCTTTGACTTTGGCGAAAGCTATTTCCGCTCGATCAGCGTGATGGATCTGGTGCTGGAAAAAATGCCGGTCTCGATCTCGCTCGGGTTGTGGTCCACGCTGATCGCCTATGTCATCTCGATCCCGCTGGGTATCCGCAAGGCGGTGCGTGACGGCAGTTCCTTTGATACATGGACCAGCGGCGTGATCATCGTGGCCTATGCGATTCCGGGGTTTTTGTTCGCGATTCTGTTGCTGGTGCTGTTTGCCGGCGGGTCTTATTGGCAGATTTTTCCGCTGCGGGGGCTGACATCGGAAAATTTCGATCAGCTTAGCCTCGGCGGGAAAATCCTTGATTATCTGTGGCATATCACCCTTCCGGTCGCGGCCTCGACGATCGCGAGCTTTGCGACGCTGACGCTTTTGACGAAAAACAGTTTCCTCGATGAAATCCGCAAGCAATATGTGATCACAGCCCGCGCCAAGGGCCTGCCCGAGGGCCGCGTGCTTTATGGCCATGTGTTTCGTAACGCCATGCTGATCGTGATCGCGGGCTTTCCGGCGCTGTTTTTGGGGGTGTTTTTTGGCGCCTCGCTGATTATTGAAACCATCTTTTCGCTCGACGGGCTTGGCCGGCTGGGGTTTGAAGCCGCCGTGGCCCGCGATTATCCGGTGATTTTCGGCACGCTGTTTTTCTTTGGCCTTGTCGGGCTGGTAGTGGGGATTCTGTCCGATCTGATGTATGTGTTCGTTGATCCCAGGATCGATTTTGAAAAGCGCGGGGCATGATGCGGCTCTCACCCCTCAACCAGCGCCGTTGGCGCAATTTTCGTCGTAACGGCCGGGCCTTCTGGTCGCTGATCATCTTCTCCATCCTGTTCGGCCTGTCGCTGTTCGCCGAATTTCTGGCCAATGATAAACCGATCCTGGTCAGCTATCGCGGCGAATTGCATATGCCGGTGCTGCGGTTTTACCCGGAAACCACCTTTGGCGGCGATTTCAGGACCGAAGCCATCTATCGCGATCCCGAGGTTGCCTGTCTGATCATCTCGGGCGGGCTTGAATCGTGCTGGGATGACCCCGAGGGCGTGATGGCCGAGGCCGAAACCGGCATGGTCGCGGGCGAGGCGATTGAAAAAGGCTGGATGCTCTGGCCGCCGGTGCGCTATTCGTTTCGCACCATTTCCGATGTGCGTGGCGTGGCGCCCGGCCCGCCGGGGCAGGGGCATTATCTGGGCACGGATGATACGAAACGCGATGTGCTGGCCCGGGTGATCTATGGCTTTCGCCTGTCGATCCTGTTCACCTTGATCGTGACGGTGGCCACAACCGTGGTGGGCGTCGCCGCAGGCGCGGTGCAGGGCTATTTCGGCGGGCTGGTGGACCTGATTTTCCAGCGGATACTGGAAATCTGGAGTTCGACCCCGTCGCTTTATGTCATCATCATCCTGTTCGCGATTTTGGGGCGAAGTTTCTGGTTATTGGTCTTTATCACCATATTATTCGGCTGGCCGGCGCTGGTAGGCGTGGTGCGCGCCGAATTTCTGCGCGCGCGCAATTTCGAATATGTGCGCGCCGCCCGGGCGCTGGGGGTCAGCAATTGGGTGATCATGTTCCGCCATATGCTGCCTAATGCGATGGTGGCGACGCTGACCATCCTGCCCTTTATCATCACCGGCACGATCGGCACGCTGGCAAGCCTTGATTTCCTCGGCTATGGGCTGCCGTCATCCTACCCTTCGTTGGGCGAATTGACGCTGCAGGCCAAGCAGAACCTGCAGGCGCCATGGTTGGCATTCACCGCGTTTTTCACCTATGCGATCATGCTTTCGCTGCTGGTGTTCATATTCGAAGGCGTGCGCGACGCGTTTGACCCCAGAAAGACCTTTCAATGACGCCGCTGCTTGACGTGAAAAATCTGCGGGTGTCGTTCCGGCAGGACGGGGCGGATCATCCGGCGGTGCGCGGCGTGTCGTTTTCCGTGGGCCGGGGCGAAACGGTGGCCATTGTGGGCGAAAGCGGCTCGGGCAAATCGGTGACGGCGCTGTCGACCGTGTCGCTTCTGCCCGATAGCGCGCGGATCAGCGGCTCGATCACCTATGACGGCGAAGAATTGGTGGGCGCGGATGAACGCCGGCTGCGCCATGTGCGCGGCAACGATATCAGTTTCATCTTTCAAGAACCGATGACCTCGCTTAACCCTTTGCATACGCTGCAAAAACAGCTTGGCGAAACACTGGCGCTGCATCAGGGGCTGCGCGGCGCGGCGGCGCGGGCGCGGATATTGGAGCTGTTGCACAAGGTCGGCATCCGCGATCCTGAAAGCCGGCTGGGCGCCTATCCGCATCAGCTTTCGGGCGGGCAGCGGCAGCGGGTGATGATTGCCATGGCGCTGGCCAATGCCCCCGATCTGCTGATCGCCGATGAACCGACGACCGCGCTTGATGTAACGATTCAGGCGCAGATCCTTGAACTGCTGGCCGATTTGAAACGGTCGGACGGGATGAGCATGCTGTTCATCACCCATGATCTGGGGATCGTGCGCAAGATCGCCGACCGGGTCTGCGTAATGAAGGATGGCGAGATCGTGGAAACCGGCCCCACGGCCGATATTTTCGCCAATCCCCGGCATCCCTATACGCAAAAACTGCTTAGCGCCGAGGCCGTGGGCCTGCCGCCCCCGGTGCCCGACGGGGCCGAGGTCGTGGCCGAAACCGAACATCTGCGGGTGTGGTTTCCGATTCAGGCGGGGCTTTTGCGGCGCACGGTTGGTCATGTGAAAGCGGTCAATGATGCAACGCTATCGGTGCGCGCGGGCGAAACGCTGGGCATCGTGGGCGAAAGCGGATCGGGTAAAACCACGCTGGCGCTGGCGGTGATGCGGCTGATTCGCAGCGAGGGGCGGATCGTCTATATGGGCCGCGAAATTTCGGGCCTGTCGATGCGGGCCTTGCGCCCCTTGCGCGGCGATATGCAGATCGTGTTCCAAGACCCCTATGGCAGCCTGTCGCCGCGCATGACCGTCGCGCAGATCATTGCCGAAGGGTTAAGCATCCACGGGCTAGGGGCAGGCCGCGACCGGCGCGCCATGGTTGCCGAAATCATGGAGGAAGTGGGCCTCGATCCGGCCACCATGTCGCGCTATCCGCATGAATTTTCCGGCGGGCAGCGGCAGCGGATCGCGATTGCGCGGGCGATGATCCTGCGCCCCCGCCTGCTGGTGCTGGACGAGCCGACATCGGCGCTGGATATGACGGTGCAGGTGCAGATCGTCGATCTGTTGCGCGATTTGCAGCAAAAACACCGGCTGGCCTATCTGTTCATCAGCCACGATCTAAGCGTGGTGCGCGCGCTGAGCCATAAGGTCATGGTGATGCGACAGGGCGATGTGATCGAATCCGGCACCGCCGATGCGGTATTCGGCGCGCCCGCAACCGATTACACCCGCGCGCTGATGGCAGCGGCATTCGATCTGAAAGCGCGAAAAGTCGGGTAGGGGCGGGCGCGCAGGTCGATTGCCCTGCATCCGTGACAGCGTGTAATGCCTTGCCCCGGTTGGCCGCCCTGATCGTTATGCCGCCGGGCCGTGCCGAGACTTCAGCAAACGCGATCAGGATGGCCCGAACGGGGTGCATTCAAGGTTGCGCGCGCTTAGCCGGCTGCAGGCCATGGCGGCGGCTTCCTGGCTGAGGCCGACGAAATTGGCCTCATATCCGCGGTTGCCATTCACCACCTTGCGCAGCGATTCGTCCAAAGTGCTGATTTCCTGCAGCGCTGTGGTCAGCAGCACGCGCTCGGCCTGGGCATGGGAATTATAGGTGCCGATATTGATGCCCCAGTGCCGGCCGCCGGATGTGGACATGCGGGTCACGACCTCTTGCGGCTCGGATGCCACGGCGGCCAGAACCACGTCATCGGGGCGCGGTTGGGGCGTGATCGGGGCGGCAATCGGCGCGTCGATGGCGGCAACCACGGCGGGTTCAGCCGCAGGCGCCGGGCGCAGCAGTGGCACCACGCGGGGCGGCATCGCCATGGCCACTTCGACGGGGGTGATTTCGGCCTCGGGCACAGCCTCGACCTCGACCTCGACGGCAGCCACTTCGACTAGTTCGGGCGTGGTGTCCGGGCGCAAAGCGGGGGTGACCGCAGGCACAAGCGCCGAGGCGGCGGCCGCGGCGGCAATGGCCACGGCCTCTTGCGTGGCGGCATCGGGTTCGGGGGTGGTTTGCGCCTGCGCCACGGCGTCAAGGATATTGGCCTGCATCGCCAGAAGTGCTGCATCATCCACCGCAGGCGTTGCAATCGGACGCGCGAGCGGGCGCGGGCTTTTGGTGATATTGATCGACACGCGCACGACCTTGCCCGCAGGCATCGCGCCATCGGCCACCATCGTGCCGCCGCCCTGATAGGGGGGCTTGGCCGGGCGCACGGCAGCCACCCGTTCGGGCACCCTTGAGAAGCCCATGTTCAGCAATTCGGCCACACGTTCATTGCGCGCCGCCGTCGAGGCGCCGCCGAACATCGTGGCGATGATGCGCTTTTGCCCGCGTTCGGCCGAGGCCACGAGATTGAACCCCGCCGCGCGGGTGTAACCCGTCTTGATCCCGTCCGCGCCCCTGAAATCATTAAGAAAACGCCGGTTGCTATGGGCCACCTGGGCCACGCCCGCATCCGCCGTCGTGCGCGAGAACAGGTTGTAATATTCGGGGAAATCGTAAAACAGATGCCGCCCCATGATCGTCATGTCGCGCGCGGTGGACAGATGGCCTTCCTGCGTCAGCCCATGGGCGTTGCGAAAGGTGGTATTGTTCATCCCCATCGCCTTGGCCGTGCGATTCATCCGGGCGGCAAAGGCCGATTCGGAGCCTGAAATCGCCTCGCCAATCGCGGTCGAGGCGTCATTGGCGGATTTGACCGCCGCCGCGCGGATCAGGTAGCGCAGCTTGATCGTCTGGCCCGCGCGCAGCCCGAGTTTCGAGGGCGGTTCATTCGCGGCTTTGGACGAAATGCGCACATCGCTATCGAGCGAGATTTCGCCATTTTCGATGGCCTCGAACGCGATATAGAGGGTCATCATCTTGGTCAGTGATGCCGGATGCAGCCGCGTATCGGCATTGGCGCTGTGCAACACCTCGCCGCTGCGCGCGTCGATCACCATCGCGGCATAGGGTGCGGCGATACTGCCCCCCGATACCAGTGCCATGGTGACGACCGCAAATAGGGATATCAGCCCAATATGGGCGCACTGCTTCAGGCGCGTGATCACGTCGCTTGCCTCTTCTCTGCCTCGATCTACTGGTTCATTTTGCCCAGCATTTTGTTCCCAAAACGCTAACACAACTGCGTGCATCGGAAAACACATAATTTTCAACATGTTTGGCGAATCGCATATCTCGTGGATCATGCGGTGCGAAACCCAAAATCGGCCAGGCGGGGATGCGAATCGGGGCCGGAAAGGGGGGATCCTGCCCCACGGGCCGGAATAGGGGGTATTTTCACGGCTTTGCGGGCCTTGCCCCCTTTTCTGAAAGGGCGAAGGGCTTATATACTCTGGCCGAGCAACCCCGTATTTTCTGAATTTGGAGCGTGTATTGACCCACTTGGCCAACATGATGTCGGACAAGGAAGGCGGAAGCGGCAAAAGCGGCACAGACGCCCTGCTGGAGACCAAGCCCAAAACGGCGCGCCCGCCGTTGTACAAGGTCTTGCTTCTGAACGACGATTATACCCCGATGGAATTCGTGGTGCATGTGCTGGAGCGATTCTTTGGCATCAGCCACAGCCAGGCGATTGAAATCATGCTGACCGTGCACAAAAAGGGTGTGGCGGTCGTCGGCGTTTTCTCATACGAAATCGCTGAAACCAAGGTCACCCAGGTGATGGACCTTGCGCGTCGCAATCAGCATCCGCTGCAATGCACCATGGAAAAGGAATAGGCCCGCGCCGGCCAGATCATGAGCACTGTCAGGCTTTCTTTTGCGCTGGATCAGCGCGGAATTGTGTTGCCCGATTCGGGGCGGATCGCGGTGTTTCGTGCCCGTGCGGGCTTTGATCCGGGCGTTGCGCGGGATCGGCTGCATATCATTCAGGGGTTTCGCCCCGATCATGATGCGCTGGCCGAGGCCGGATTTGACGTTTCTGTCGCCCCGTTGGGGGAATATGGGGCGGCGATCGTCTGTCTGCCGCGCGCCAAGGCTGCGGCCCGCGCCCTGATCGCGCAGGCTGTGGCCGTGACTGGCGGTGGGCTGGTCGTGGTTGACGGGCAGAAAACCGATGGTGTTGACAGTATCTTGCGCGAAATACGCGCGCGGGCGGCGGTGGGTGATGTGATCGCCAAGGCGCATGGCAAGGTGTTCAGCTTTGTGGGGGGTGATTTTGCCGATTGGGCTGATCCCGGGCCGCGCGATATCGGCGGATTCGTGACCCGCGCGGGGGTATTTTCCGCCGATGGGCCGGACCGCGGCTCGGTCGCGCTGGCCGAGGCTTTGCCGGCACAATTACCCGCGCACGTGGCCGATCTGGGCGCCGGCTGGGGCTTTCTGGCGCGGGCGATTCTGGCGCGGCAGGGGGTGAAAACCCTGCATCTGGTCGAGGCAGAACATGATGCGCTGGATTGTGCGCGGATCAATATCACCGATCCGCGCGCGCAGTTTCACTGGGCCGATGCCACGCGTTTTCGCCCACCCACGGCCCTTGATGCCGTGATCACGAATCCGCCGTTTCACACCGAACGCGCCGCCGATACCGGGCTGGGGCAGGTATTTATCGCCGCGGCCGCCGGGATGCTGGCGCCGGGCGGGGTGCTTTGGCTGGTGGCGAATCGGCATCTGCCCTATGAGGTCGCGATCAACGCCCATTTCGGCGAAATGCGCGAAGTGGCGGGGGATCGGTCGTTCAAGATCCTGCACGCCGCACGCCCCCGGGGCAAAGGGCCAAGGCGGCGCGTCTAGCCCTGCGGATAGGCCGCGCGGCATTGGGCAATCGCGGCGGTCGTTTCCGGCACCAGTTGCGCATGGCGCGCGCGCAGGGTCGCGAGTTTCGCCCGCTCGGCCGCGCCATCGATGGCCACGGGGCGCTGTTCCGGCGCATTAGGCTGGGCCACCTGACACAGGATGAATTCGGCCGGATTGCCAAGGCCAAAGCCCGAACAGATCCGCAACGAGGTGCCATGCGTGGGGGCGCGTTCCTCAAGCGCATAGCCGCGGGCGATATTGGCCTCGGTCTCGGTGATCAGGGCCTCGATGACCAGACGTTCCTGCACGGCATTTTCAATACATCTGTCCTGCTGGCTGGCGCAGGCCCCCAGAAGGATCAGCATCGGCAAGGCAATAAGGCGCGGTGTCATGGCGGCTCCTGTGAACATGGGGGTGATATAGCGCGCCGCGACTGGCAGGCAAAGCCCGTTGGCACAAGCCGCGCCAAACTGCTATGGCCAGCCTAAAGCAAGCGGAGATGACAATGAGTGATCAGATGGACGACCAAAAGGCCCGCGCGGCAGGCTGGTTTCGCACCTTGCGCGATGAAATCGTCGCGGCCTTTGAACAGCTTGAGGACGAGCAGACCACAGGCCCGCTTGCCAGCCAGCCCGCCGGCCGGTTTGAAATCCGCGAAACCCGCCGTGCCGCGCCTGCTGGCGATGATGCCGGCGGCGGTTTGATGAGCGTGATGCGCGGTGGCCGGGTGTTCGAAAAGGTGGGCGTGAATATTTCCACCGTTTACGGCACATTGGGCGAACGCGCGCAGGCGGCGATGGCCGCGCGCAAGGGCCTGCCCGGCATGGCCGATGATCCGCGGTTCTGGGCCAGCGGCATCAGCCTTGTGGCCCATATGCAAAACCCCAATACGCCGGCGGTGCATATGAACACCCGGATGTTCTGGACCCCGCATGGCTGGTGGTTCGGCGGCGGCGCGGACCTGAATCCCTGCATCGAATTCCCCGAGGATACGGCGGCATTTCATGCGGTGCTCAAGGATTATTGCGACCGCCACGACCCGCAATATTACCCCCGGTTCAAAGCCTGGGCCGATGAGTATTTCTTCATCCCCCACCGTGGCCGCGCCCGTGGCGTGGGCGGGATTTTCTATGACGATCACACGACGGACGATTGGGAGGCCGATTTCGCCTTTACCCAAGATGTTGGCCGCGCCTTTCTGCCCGCCTTTCTTGCCACGGTTCACGCCCGCCGGGGCATGGATTGGGGCGAGGCCGAGCGCGAGACCCAGCTTGTCCACCGCGGGCTATATGCGGAATACAACCTTGTGTATGACCGCGGCACCAAATTCGGGCTGGAAACCGGCCATGATGCCGATGCGGTGCTGATGAGCCTGCCGCCGCTGGCGAAATGGGTCTAGGGTGTTTCAGGCAGTCATCCCGGCGCGGTTCAGCGTCTGGATGACATGCCAGCCCAACTGGCGGGTGTTCTTGGCTTTGCCTTCGTCATAGTGGATATCCACGCCGATATGGGCGGCAATCTCGCGCAGCGCGGGCTTTGCCTGCGGCAGTTCCTGCCCGTCCTGTTCAACCTTTATCGTGCCGTTTTCATAACGCTGGATCGTATAGGCGCGAAATTGCGCGCGGTCGGTAATCGCCAGATGTGCAAGCGGCGGTTTGGGCGGGGCGGGGATGGATAGCCGCCAGCCATCGCCCACGGCCATGGCGCGGTTGCGGAATTCGTCCATGTCCAGATCAAAAAGCTCTTCGATCGTGACGCCGCTGTCATCGTCAACATTGATCCGCAGCACCAGAACCCGGTCCACCACATTCAGCGTATTGGCGTTCAGCCGGATGTTTTTGCTTGTGGTGATGGTCTTGACGGAAATACGCTCGCCCTCGGCGCTGACGACATCATAGCCCGGCTGGTTCACGCCCAGGGCCATTTGACCGCGCGTGATCATCGCGGCATAGAGTTCGCCGATCCGGCCCGAAAGATGGTTCATGCTGGCGGGGGCAACGCCCCATGCCAGTTCCTTTTCAAACCATGACAAAGCCTCGCCCAATGACCGGATGATCTGGGTTTGCGTCAGGGTTTCGCCCATGGATCAGCCCCGGATCGCCTCAAGCATCACATGCACATTGTCGGGATCGGCCTGCGGCGTGATCCCGTGGCCGAGGTTGAAGATATGCGGCCCGCCGGAAAAGGCGGCGACGATCTCGCGCGTGGCCTTGCGCAATGCATCGCCGCCGGTGATCAGGTGCTGGGGCGCAAGGTTGCCCTGCACGCAGCCATCAACCTGCACATGTTTGGCGGCCCATTCGGCGGATACCGAATTGTCGATTGCCACGCAATCCGCGCCGGTGGCGCGGCCAAAGCCGATATAGCCATCGCCCGCTTCGCGCGGAAAGACGATGATCGGCGTGTTCGGATGTTTGGCCTTGAGTGCGGCGATAATTTCGCGGGTAGGATCAACGGCATAGCGGGTGAAATCCGCGCCTTTGAGCGATCCCGCCCAGCTATCGAACAGTTTGACCACCTCGGCGCCGGCATCGATCTGGGCGCTCAGATAGGTGATCGTCGCCTCGGTAATCCGGGCCAGCAGTGATTCGAACAGCGCGCGGTTTTCCGCAATCAGCGCATGGGCGGGGCCTTGGTCGGGGGTGCCGCGCCCGCCGATCATATAGGTTGCCACCGTCCATGGCGCACCGGCAAAGCCGATCAGCGTGGTTTCGCGCGGCAGCGCACCCGACAGGATTCGCACCGTTTCATAGATGGGCGCGAGCGTTTCATGCACATCGGCGGCCGGGCCGAGCTTGGCAAAATCGGCCTCGGTCGTGATGGTGGACAGGCGCGGGCCCTCGCCTTCGACAAACCACAGATCCGCGCCAAGGGCTTGGGGGATCAGCAGGATATCGGCAAAAAGGATCGCCGCATCAAAGCCATAGCGCCGGATCGGCTGCAATGTGACCTCGGCCGCCAGATCGGGCGTATAGCATAGCGAAAGGAAATCGCCCGCCTGTGCACGGGTGGCACGATATTCCGGCAAATACCGCCCCGCCTGACGCATCATCCAGACCGGCGGAATATCAAGCGTTTCACCCGCAAGTGCGCGCAGGATGGTTTTATCGGTCATGACGGCAATCTCCTTATCTATCAGGGGTTGGTCGGATGTGTGGGGGCGATTGTCAAGCGCGTGTGGTGTTGTCAGTCGGCGGCCTTGCGGGGTATGGGGGGGCATGACACATGCGATGCCCACCCCCGATACGCCGCTGAAGATCGGCACCCGCGGTTCGCCGCTGGCGCTGGCGCAGGCCCATGAAACCCGCGACCGTCTGGCAGCGGCCTTTGATCTGCCTGCAGAGGCGTTTGAAATCGTCGTGATCAAGACCACCGGCGACAAGGTGCTGGACCGCCCGCTCAAGGAAATCGGCGGCAAGGGGCTGTTCACCCGCGAGATCGAGGATGCGCTGCTTGATGGTGGTATCGATATTGCCGTCCATTCAATGAAGGATATGCCCGTGGCCCAGCCCGATGGCCTGGTGCTCGATTGCTATCTCCCGCGCGAGGATGTGCGCGATGCGTTTGTG
The DNA here is from genome assembly GCA_041655055.1 of Paracoccaceae bacterium. Taxonomy (GTDB): domain Bacteria; phylum Pseudomonadota; class Alphaproteobacteria; order Rhodobacterales; family Rhodobacteraceae; genus JBBAGE01. Next base: position 4,960 of record JBBAGE010000024.1, on the reverse strand, counting down.
TCGCTGAAGGTTGGCGGGCTTGGCGATCTGCGCTCGGGCGCGGTTGTGGGCACGTCGAGCCTGCGGCGGCGCGCGCAACTGCTTAACCGCCGGCCTGATCTGCAGGTTGTCGATTTTCGCGGCAATGTGCAGACGCGGTTGGCCAAACTGGCCGATGGCGTGGCGGATGCGACCTTTCTGGCGATGGCGGGGCTGAACCGGCTGGCGATGGCGGATGTGCCCAAGGTGCCGATTTCCGCTGATGACATGCTGCCCGCCGTGGCCCAGGGCGCTATCGGGATCGAGCGGCGCGCCGATGACATGCGCATCGCCGCCATGCTGGAGGCCCTGCATCACACACCCACGGGCGTGCAACTGGCTGCGGAACGTGCGTTTTTGCGCGCGCTTGATGGATCGTGCCAGACCCCGATTGCTGCGCTGGCGGAGCTGGATGGCGGCAACCTGCGTCTGCGCGGCGAAATCCTGCGCACCGACGGAACCGAGGCCCTGGCCGATGACATCACCGGCCCGGCCGAAGATGGCGCGCGCATGGGCCGCGAAATGGCCCGCGACCTGCTGGCCCGCGCCGGCGCCGGGTTTTTCGACTGGCGTTAAATCGCGCTGGCCTAGACCGCGCTGGAATGGCCGCTGGCCTCCATGGCATAGGCATCGAAATGGCGCGCGATTATCCGCGTCAGCGGGCGGGCATGCGGGCGGATGGTGATGGCACCGCCCGTGGTATCGAGCATGCCGGGAAAGGCCGTCGCCGCGCCATCGGCCAGCGTGGCAAAATCGGCGCCGCTTGTGCCGAAACGCGCCGCAAGATCCGCATGGCTTACGCGAAAATCGCACATCAGCGCCTCGATGATCCGGGCGCGCAGGGGATCGTCGCCGCCAAAGGCGTGGCCGCGCTGAATTCCTAGCCGACCACCCCGGATCAGCCCCTGATAGGCCGATGTCGCGGGCGCATTCTGGGCATAACCCTGCGGATAGCGCGAAATGGCCGACGCGCCCAGCCCGATCAGCGTGTCATGCGTATCATCGGTATAGCCCTGAAAATTGCGCCGCAGCGCGTGATTGCGCGCGGCAATGGCCAGCCGGTCGGATTTGCGGGCGAAATGGTCGATGCCGATTTCATCGTAGCCGGCAGTTAAAAACAGGCTGCGCGCCACTTCAAACATCCCGAGCCGCTCTTCGGGCGTGGGCAGGGCTGCGGTCGGGATCATGTTTTGCCGCCGCGCCATCCACGGCACATGCGCATAGCCAAACAGCGCCACCCGGTCGGGCGCAAGCGACAGCAATTGTTCCACGCTTTCGCGGATGCGCTGCGGCGTCTGGAACGGCAGGCCGTAGAGGATATCGGCGTTCAGGCTGTTGATGCCGCGCGCGCGCAGGCCATCGACGGCCGCTTTGGTCGTGGCAAAGCTTTGAATCCGGCCGATGGTTTGCTGAATTTCCGGGTTGAAATCCTGCACGCCCACCGATGCGCGGGTCATTCCAGCGGCACAAAGCGCATCCATCCGCGCATCGTCAATTTCCGCCGGATCGATTTCGACCGAAAATTCACCGCCCGGGGCCAGCGGCGCCATGTCGAAAATCGCCCCCGCAAGGGTGGCGATCAGATCGGGCGCCAGCAGCGTTGGCGTGCCGCCGCCCCAATGCAGATGCCCGATCGTCACCCCCGCCGGCAAAGCCGCGCGGATCAGCGCCAGTTCGGCCAAAAGCGTGGCGATATAGGCAGCCACCGGCGCATCCGTGCTGGTGCCCTGCGTGCGACAGGCGCAAAACCAGCATAGCCTGCGGCAAAACGGGATATGCACATAAAGCGAAAGCTGGCTGCCCGGCGCCATCGCCCCCAGCCATGCGCGCACGTCATCCGCGCCTACCGCAGGGCTGAAATGCGGCGCGGTGGGATAGCTGGTGTATCGCGGCACTCTCGCGTCAAAAAGCCCCAGTGCCCGGAGTTGTTCATGTGTGTTCATTCAGATATCAACACCTCAGAAACAAGGTGGCTGCATTGATCTGAATCAATCAGCGTGTGAGTGCCATGAACAAGCCGGTGTTTGATTTTCGCGATTGCAATGCCTGTCCGATCCGTCACCGCGCCGTTTGCGCCCGGTGCGAGCCTGATGAACTTGATCATCTGAACGAGGTGAAATTCTATCGCACCTATCAGGCCGGGCAGCCGATCATCTGGTCGGGGGACCGGATGGATTTTGTGGCCTCGGTCGTGACCGGGATCGCCACGCTGTCGCAAACGATGGAGGATGGCCGCACCCAGATGGTGGGCTTGCTGATGCCATCGGATTTCGTTGGCCGGCCTGGGCGCGAACAGGCGATTTATGACGTGACCGCGATCACCGACCTGACGCTGTGCTGTTTTCGGCGCGGCGGGTTCGAGGATATCATGATCCGCACGCCCCATGTCGGGCAGCGTTTGCTGGAAATGACGCTGGATGAACTGGACGCCGCGCGCGAATGGATGCTGATTTTGGGCCGCAAAACCGCGCGTGAAAAGATTTCGAGCCTGCTTGCCATCATCGCGCGGCGCGAAGCCTCGTTGCGGCAGGGGGCCGGCGGGCCGCTGGATATCATGGCCGCGCGCTCGTTCGATCTGCCGCTGACGCGCGAAGCCATGGCCGATTATCTGGGCCTGACGCTGGAAACCGTGAGCCGCCAGATCTCGGCGCTGAAACGTGATGGCGTCATCGTGCTGGACGGCAAGCGCAAGATCATCATCCCCGATTTCGAACGGCTGCAGAACGAAACCGGCGATGATATGGATGGCGGCCCGCTGGCCTGACGGGCACAGGGCGGGATGGCCCGCCTTGCGCGCAGTTTTCGACGCTTAATGCGCCATAAGCACCGGAACTTCGGCCATTTCCAGCATGTTGCGCGTGGCACCGCCCAGAATGCTCTGGCGGAAGCGCGAATGGCCATAGGCGCCCATCACCACCATATCGGCATTCTTGTCGCGCACATGGCGGCTGATCATTTCGGAAATCCGCGGCATGGTTTTCGCAAGGATCGACACCTCGGCCCGCGCCCCGTGACGTGCCAGCATCTGGCTGAGCGCGCCGCCCGGGTCCGAGCGGTCGGGGCCGTGATGCGGCGGGTCGATGATCACGATATCCACCACCTCGGCCGCGCGCAAAAGCGGCATCGCCGCGCGGGTGGCATTCAGCGCCTCGGCGCTTTCGTTCCAGGCCAGAACGATGCGGCCGGGTTGCGCGGCCAGCCTGCCTTCGGGCGGCACCACCAGCACCGGCACATGCGCGTTGAACAGCGACGCTTCGAGGATTTCTTCGTGTTCGGGCCCACGGCCATCGCCATAAGGGCGCGGCACCACCACCAGATCGGCAAAGCGAAGCTGATGTGCCAGAAACGGCGTCAAACCGATGGATTGGGCCGACATCGGCGCCGCAGCCCAGCCAAAACTGGCCGATTGCAGATGTTTGCGCACCTTGACCGCGATCGAATCGGCATCTTCGCGGGCCTGTTGCATATTGCTTTGGATCACGACCGCATCGGCGCCGGTATAGCCGGCATAGATGAACCCCGGCTGCGTGCGGTCAAGACCCAGACAAATGACGGTCAGATGCCCGTCATGGTATTGTGCGGCCTGTTCAGCCGCCGCGAGCGCGCTTTTATCGGCTTCGAAATCCGTCACGATCGTGATGATCGACTTAAATGCCATGACATGTCCCCCTAGACATTGTTGCACACTGACCAGCCAACCCCATGCCGCGCCACGCTGCCTTGATCAGGATCAACTGGCGCTGTTTCGGGCAGGCTTTACCCGCCGGGACGCAAGCGAATCACACGGCCAGGCCCGACAGGCCAAGCATAGCGCAAGATTTAATGGAAAAGATGCGCAGAATTCCGTCGGGATTTACAATTTATTGACCCAGATCAAGGAAGACTGCCCCGAACTGGCGGAAATGAAGGCCAGTCGGTTTGTGTCTGCAAACCGATTCCCACCCGTGTGGGCGCTAATGAAGGGACGCAGTATGTGGAACTATGTCAATCTGGCGGTGCTGGGGATCATCACGATCTTTGCAGCCATCGCCGCAAATTTCGGGCGCGATCTGGCCTATCAGGTGCATGCCATCATCGTTCTGGCGGTGGCCGGCGGGCTGTTCGTCTGGACCCTGCGCCGCACGGATGAACCCCGCCCGGCCCCGGAAACCGGCTATATGGACGGTGTTGTGCGTGCGGGCGTGATCGCCACGGCGGGCTGGGGCATCGTGGGGTTTCTGGCGGGGGTGTTCATCGCCTTCCAACTGGCCTGGCCGCAGTTGAATTTCGAATTCCTGCAAGGCTATGGCAATTTCGGCCGGTTGCGCCCGTTGCATACTTCGGCGGTGATTTTTGCTTTTGGCGGCAATGCGTTGATCGCTACATCGTTTTACGTTGTGCAGCGGACATCGGCGGTGCGGCTTTGGGGCGGCAATCTGGGGTGGTTCGTATTTTGGGGCTATAACCTGTTCATCGTGCTGGCCGCGACCGGCTATGTGCTGGGCCAGACCCAGTCCAAGGAATATGCCGAACCCGAATGGTATGTGGATATCTGGCTGACGATCGTCTGGGTGGCCTATCTGGCGGTGTTCCTCGGCACGATCCTGCGGCGCAAGGAAAAGCATATCTACGTCGCCAACTGGTTCTATCTGGCCTTCATCGTCACGATTGCGATGCTGCATATCGTGAACAATATCTCGATCCCGGTGTCGATCTTCGGGTCGAAATCGGTGCAGATTTTCGCCGGCGTGCAGGATGCGATGACGCAATGGTGGTATGGCCACAATGCGGTCGGCTTTTTCCTGACGGCGGGTTTTCTGGGGATGATGTATTACTTCGTGCCCAAACAGGCCGAACGCCCGGTCTATAGCTATAAACTGTCGATCATCCACTTCTGGGCGCTGATTTTCCTCTATATCTGGGCGGGGCCGCACCACCTGCATTATACCGCGCTGCCCGACTG
>JBBAGE010000023.1:0-19728 GCA_041655055.1 Paracoccaceae bacterium | reverse complement strand
CCACGCTTTCGCACCTCAGCGTCAGTATCGAGCCAGTGAGCCGCCTTCGCCACTGGTGTTCCTCCGAATATCTACGAATTTCACCTCTACACTCGGAATTCCACTCACCTCTCTCGAACTCAAGACCAACAGTTTTGGAGGCCGTTCCGGGGTTGAGCCCCGGGATTTCACCCCCAACTTGCTGATCCGCCTACGTGCGCTTTACGCCCAGTAATTCCGAACAACGCTAACCCCCTCCGTATTACCGCGGCTGCTGGCACGGAGTTAGCCGGGGTTTCTTTACCAGGTACTGTCATTATCATCCCTGGCGAAAGAGCTTTACGACCCTAGGGCCTTCATCACTCACGCGGCATGGCTAGATCAGGCTTGCGCCCATTGTCTAAGATTCCCCACTGCTGCCTCCCGTAGGAGTCTGGGCCGTGTCTCAGTCCCAGTGTTGCTGATCATCCTCTCAAACCAGCTACTGATCGTAGGCTTGGTAGGCCATTACCCCACCAACTACCTAATCAGACGCGGGCCGATCCTTCTCCGATAAATCTTTCCCCCAAAGGGCGTATACGGTATTACCCTCAGTTTCCCGAGACTATTCCGTAGAGAAGGGCACGTTCCCACGCGTTACTAACCCGTCCGCCGCTCACCCCGAAGGGCGCGCTCGACTTGCATGTGTTAGGCCTGCCGCCAGCGTTCGTTCTGAGCCAGGATCAAACTCTCAAGTTGAAATGCCCGAAGGCATATCCTTGACGTTCGAACCTCTGCACATCTTTGATGTCCTACCGCTCCGCTGCTTGAGGACGCGAACGCCCGGCAAACAACAAAACGACACCCCCACCCGGCTAGGAACAGGGGTAAACACCAAAAGTCATCTGTCTGTCGTGCTTCAGTTTCAAAAGAAACAAAAGCCGCCAAACAGTGAAGCTGACACCGGATCATCGGGAAAAACCCTACCGGCGCGATATACAGACGTTGATCCATCGAATGAACCAAGCCGCCCGCATATCTCTTCAGATACTATCAATTTCAAAGAGCAAGAGACAAAACCAGACTGAGGCGCTCATCCTACAAGCGCCACCGCCCCGTCCGTCCCATTCCCGAACCAACCTTCCGGCTGATCCGCCCCGCCAGTGCATCTCTGCGCCGCCGGTGAAGGGGTGTTTAGGCCCCCAAAACAAAACCCGCAAGACCTTTTTTGAAGAAAATAAGAAAACTAAGGAAAGGAATAGGGAAAGATAACGAAATCAATAAGTTACGAAACCGAAAAACCGTCTGATCACCACATCGAACCAGCGCGGTTTACGCCAGACGCCGCTTTGGGGGCGGAATCACCCGCAACAACAGCAGAATCACGACCAGCGCCAGATAGATCAGGGGCTGTAACTGCCAACCGCGCACCACCATGACATAGTGAACAGCGCCCAGCAGCAGAATCACATAGGTCGCCCGATGCAATCGCCGCCAGCGGTGCGGCCCCAGTTTGCGCAGCGCCAGATTGTTAGACGTCAGCGCCAAGGGCACCATCAGCACCAGTGCCGCCATTCCTATGGTTATATAGGGACGCTTGTAGATATCGCCAAGGATCTGGCGCGGAATTTGCACATCCAGCACCAGCCAGACCAGCAAATGCAGCACAATATAAAAGAACCCGATCAGCCCCAGCGCACGGCGAAAGCGGATCGCGTTGATACCCAGATGGGTGCGCAGCGGCGTGATTGCAAGGACCGCGATCAGAATTTGCAGGCCCCATAGCCCCATCTGATGTTCCATCGCCTTGACCGGATCGACCCCAAGCCTGCCATTCAGCCCCTGCACAAACAGCCAGACCGGCGGAATCACGGCCAGTATATAAAGCAGCCAGATCGGCACGCGGCGCAGCGCGGCATTCAGGGGGGCTGTGACGCTCAATAATCGCGGGCCAGATCCATACCCGCATAAAGCGCGGCCACCTGATCCCCATAGCCGTTGAACAGCACCGTATCGCGGCGCGTCGCGAAAATGCCGCCGCCGATGGGGCGTTCGGTCGCCTGGCTCCAGCGGGGATGGCTCACATTAGGGTTCACATTGGCATAATAGCCATATTCACGGGCGTTCATTGCCTGCCAGGTATTGACCGGCTGTTCGGCCTGCAGGGTGATGCGCACGATGGATTTGATCGATTTGAACCCATATTTCCACGGCACCACCAGCCGCAGCGGCGCGCCATTCTGGTTCGGCATCGGCTGATCATAAAGCCCGGTCGCCAGCAATGTCAGCGGGTGCATCGCCTCGTCCAGCCGCAGCCCTTCGACATAGGGCCAGTCCAACAGCCCGCGGCGTTGGCCGGGCATTTCATCGGGGCGGACCAGCGTTTCAAACCGCACATGCCGCGCGGCCGGTTGCACACCGACGCGGCGCAGCAGATGGCCGAGTTCGAACCCCTGCCAGGGGATGATCATGCTCCAGCCTTCGACGCAGCGCAGGCGGTAAATCCGTTCTTCGATCGGGCCGCTGGCGATGACATCGCCCAGATCATAGGTGCCGGGGCGATCCACCAGCCCGTCGATCACCACGGCCCATGGAACAGTGCGCAATGCCCCCGCATGGCGCGCGGGATCGGTCTTGTCCGGGCCGAATTCATAGAAATTGTTGTAGTTGGTGATTTCCTCGAAACTGTTGGGCACCAGTTCCTCGGCCTGCGCGCCGCGCGGCAAAAGGGCGGCCATCCCGGCAAAGCCCATTCCGGCCAAAACCTGCCGCCGCCCCAGCCAGACGGATTTCGGGGTGATATCGGATTGCCGAAGATCGCCGTTCCAGCGTGTCATTGCCAATGCCTCTGCTATTCCCATCAATTTTGGATAGCACCAGGCATTTCGCAAGCATTATTCGCGCGGCTCACGATGTTGGGATGATGCCCCGCCGATGAACCGGCGGGGCATTGTGGTTAATGGATGGTCGCGGCATCCGCACCCGGGCGCTGCGATGTCATCACCCGTTCGCCTACGGCCAGCCCGGTGGGGCCAGCGGTGACCGGCACCGTATCGCCATCGCGGATTTCGCCGCCGAGCAGCATTTCGGCCAGTTGATCCTGCAGATTTCGCTGGATCACCCGTTTCAGCGGCCGCGCGCCGAACACCGGATCATAGCCTTCATCCGCCAGCCAGTCGCGCGCGCCCTGATCAAGATCGAGCGTGATGTCGCGCCCCGCCAGTCGTTTTTGCAACAGGCCGATCTGGATATCGACAATGCCCGCCATATCTTCGCGCGCCAGACGATCAAAGATGATCGTCTCATCCAGCCGGTTCAGGAATTCCGGGCGGAAATGTCCGCGCACGGCCTCCATCACCTCGGCCTTGGCGGCGCTGGCATCGGCCCCGTCGGGCAACCGGCTAAGCGCCTGCGCCCCCAGATTCGACGTAAGGATGATCAGCGTCTGCTTGAAATCCACCCGGCGCCCCTGCCCATCGGTCAGCACCCCGTCATCAAGCACCTGCAACAGCACGTTGAACACATCGGGATGGGCCTTTTCGACCTCGTCGAACAGAACCACCTGATAGGGGCGGCGGCGCACGGCCTCGGTCAGAACGCCGCCCTCTTCATAGCCGACATATCCCGGCGGTGCCCCGATCAGCCGGGCGACGGCGTGTTTCTCCATGAATTCCGACATATCGATGCGCACCATCGCGCTGTCATCATCAAAGAGATATTCGGCCAAAGCCTTGGTCAGTTCGGTCTTGCCCACGCCCGTCGGCCCCAGAAACAGGAAACTGCCCAAAGGCCGGTTTTCGTCATTCAGCCCGGCCCGCGCACGGCGCACGGCATTTGACACCGCCCGCACGGCAACCCGCTGGCCGATTACGCGGCGGCCCAACTCGTCCTCCATCCGCAGCAGCTTGTCGCGCTCGCCCTCCAGCATTTTCGACGTCGGAATCCCCGTCCAGCGTTCGACCACCTGCGCGATCTGTTCGGGGCGCACGGCTTCTTCGACCATCACACCGTTATCCTCGTGCTGTTCGGTCTCGGCCAGTTGCTTTTCCAGACCGGGGATCACGCCATAGGACAGCTCGCCCGCGCGGGCCAGATTGCCTTCGCGTTTTGCAACGTCCAGCTCGGCGCGTGCACGGTCAAGCTGTTCCTTCAGCCCCCGCGCCCCTTCGAGCTTGTCCCGTTCGGCCTGCCAGCGGGCGGTCATCGCGGCGGATTTATCCTGCAGATCGCCCAGTTCCGCGACCAGCTTTTCCAGCCGCCCGCGCGATGCGGCGTCATCCTCTTTCTTCAGGGCCTCGGCCTCGATCTGTTTTTGCAGGATTTCACGGTCCAGCGCGTCGAGTTCCTCGGGCTTGCTGTCCACCTCCATCCGCAGACGGCTGGCGGCTTCGTCCACCAGGTCGATCGCCTTGTCGGGCAGGAAACGGTCGGTGATATAGCGATGGCTCAGCGTCGCCGCCGCCACCAATGCGCTGTCGGAAATACGCACGCCGTGGTGCAATTCGTATTTTTCCTTGATGCCGCGCAGGATCGAAATCGTATCCTCAACCGTCGGCTCCACCACCATCACCGGCTGAAAACGCCGCGCAAGGGCTGCGTCCTTTTCGATATATTTGCGGTATTCATCCAGCGTCGTGGCGCCCACGCAATGCAATTCGCCCCGCGCCAGCGCCGGTTTGATCAGGTTCGCGGCATCCATCGCGCCATCGGTCTTGCCCGCGCCGACCAGCATGTGCAATTCGTCGATGAACAGGATGATTTCCCCGGCGGCGGCCTCGATTTCCTTGAGGATGGATTTCAGCCGCTCTTCGAACTCGCCGCGATATTTCGCACCGGCAATCAGCGCCCCCATATCCAGCGCCATCAGCCGCTTGTTGCGCAGGCTTTCGGGCACATCACCATCGACGATGCGCAGCGCCAGCCCCTCGGCGATCGCGGTTTTACCCACGCCGGGTTCACCGATCAGCACCGGGTTGTTTTTCGTGCGCCGCGAAAGCACCTGCATCGCGCGGCGGATTTCTTCGTCACGACCGATGATCGGGTCGATCTTGCCCGCCTCGGCGGCCTCGGTCAGATCGCGTGCGTATTTTTTCAGCGCCTCATAACCTTCTTCGGCACTCGCGGAATCGGCAGTGCGGCCCTTGCGCAGATCATTGATCGCGGTGTTAAGCTTCAGCGCCGTCACCGCGCCCGCATCCAGTGCATCCTTGGCTTTGGAATTCACCACGGCCAGCGCCGTCAGCAGTCGTTCGACCGGCACGAAACTGTCACCGGCCTTTTCGGCGATTTTCTGGGCCTCATCCAGCACGCGCGCGGTTTGCTGATCAAGATAAACCTGCGCCGCGTCGCCAGTCACCTTGGGCATCCGCGCAAGCGTCGCCTCCAGCGCCTCGGCCACGCGCTCGGGCGCGCCGCCGGCCCTGCGGATCAGATTCGCGGCCAGCCCCTCGGGGTCATCAAGCAGCGCCTTGAGCAAATGTTCGGGCAGCAGCCGCTGGTGGTTTTCGCGCATCGCGATCGTTTGCGCCGCTTGCAGGAAGCCGCGCGAACGCTCGGTGAATTTCTCCATGTCCATCAGAATTCTCCTATCGTGGCACCCGTTTGCCCGGCGCCCGCTTTGCGGCACACCCGGCCTTGGGCCTGCACTGGAAATGGGGACAGAAATGGCCTGCTTCAAGGGTTTGGCCGCCGCGATATTGGCGCGCCGCGCTTGACCGCAGGCCCCGCGCAGGTCACAAGTTGCCAACCCATGACGGAGCCCGCACATGTCCGATGACCGCCTGATCGTAGCCCTGGATCTGCCCGATGCCCATGCCGGGCTAGAACTCGCAACAAAGATCGGCGATGCGGTCGGTTTCTACAAGATCGGGCTCGGTATGCTGACCGGCGGCGGGCTGGCGCTGGCGCGCGAGCTCAAGGACGAACATGGCAAGCGCATTTTTCTCGATATGAAACTGTTCGATATCGGCGCCACGATCGAAGCCGCCGTTCGCGGGCTTGCCCGGTTCGATCTGGATTTCCTGACCGTCCATGGCGATCCGCATGTCGTGCGCGCCGCGCGCGAGGGGGCGAGCGGCTCGGATATGAAAATTCTGGCGGTCACGATCCTGACTTCGCTGGATCGTGCCGATCTGGATCGCGGGCTGATCCGCGATGGCGCGGTGGCTGATCTGGTGGTCGAACGCGCCGCCCGCGCCTTTGAAGCGGGCGCCGATGGCGTGATCGCCAGCCCGCAGGAAGCCGCCGCCATTCGCGCACTGCCCGAATCCGCGGGCCGGCTGATCGTCACCCCCGGCGTGCGGCCCGCCGGCGCAGCTCTGGGCGATCAAAAGCGGGTCGAAACCCCCGCCGCCGCCATCGTCGCCGGCGCCGATCACATCGTGATCGGCCGCCCCATCTGGCGCGCCCCCGACCCCGCCAGCGCCGCGCGGGCCGTTCTGGCCGAAATCACGCGGGTCTAATCCTCGTTGATATCCCGGTCCCAAATTTTCCGCTGCCCCCTGCGCACGCCAAAAATTTGCCGCAGCAGCAACCACGCCACCAGCGACGTCAGCGCAAAGATCAGCACCACCACCGAAAGCGGGGCCGCCGCCGCGCCGAGTGCTACCGCGAGCGCCGTCAGCATCGCGCCGATCGCAAAGCCGACAAAGACATAGCCGGGCACGAGCACCTCGAACACGGCCAGCCCGATACCGGCCACCAGCCAGACCCACCATTCCTGCCAGAGGATCATTTCGCCCCCCCGCGCAGCAATCGGAACGCATCGCCAAAGGCCTCGATCGCGGCGGCGGGCAGGATGACCGTATTGGCCCCCGCGCCCTTGCCCACGGCCTCTAACGCTTCGACCTGTTTTAGCGCAACCTGATATTGCGCCGCGGCCAGCCCGTTTTCGGCGATCGCCTGCGCCACCACGCCGGTGGCATAGGCCTCGGCATCGGCGGCGATGCGGCGGGCCTTGGCGATCTGTTCGGCGGAATAAAGTTCTGCATCCGCATTCAGTTCAACTGCGCGTTTCTTGCCCTCGGCCTCGGTTACCAGCGCGCGGCGGGCGCGTTCGGCATTAAGCTGTTGCAGCATGGCGGCGCGGGTGGCGGCATCCAGATTGACATCCAGAATCTCGGCCCGGGTGACCTGAATCCCCCAGTCATCCACCGCATCTTCGACGAAACTCTTGATCGTGGTGATCAGCTGCGCGCGGTTTGACTGCACTTCGTCCAGTTCCATCTTGCCGATTTCGGCGCGCACGATGCCCGCCACCGTAGTGGCAATCGCGGCATCGACATCGCGGATGCGATAGACGGTCTTTTCCGGTTCGACAATGCGATAGAAAACGCTGGTTTCCACCTGAACCAGCACGTTATCGGATGTAATCGCATCCTGGCTGGCCGTGGGTAACTGGCGTTCCAGCACCGAAATGCGATGCGCCACACGGTCCAGAAACGGCACGATGAAATTGATCCCCGGCCCCAGCACCGCATGCAGGCGGCCAAAGCGTTCCACCACGAATTTTTCCGCCTGCGGCACGATCCGCACGCCCATAAAAATGCTGATGATCACAAAGATCGCCAGCGCCACAAAGACCGCGTTCACCCCGAGTGTTTCTTCCATCATTCCGCCCTGCACCATCTCGTTGCGCCATCGTATCCGCTTGGCACGAATCGCGCCACACCAGATCTAAGACCAAAGTGTGAACAAAAGGTCTACGCGATTATTTTTGAAAAATCATCGCGGGTTCACCAGCCATTAACCCGGGGGCTCTATTGCTGATTCCACATGACGAGGAGCGATTCTGGATGAGCAAAAACATACTTGACCAAGCCCTGCGCGATGCTGCCGATGCCCATGTGGCCTGGAAACGGCGGCTTGATGATGCGGTGGCCAGCGGCAAACATGACCTGCAGGTGGCCGATGTGCGCCGCGATGATAACTGCGCCTTTGGTAAATTTCTGTATAGTGACGAAATCGATGCCGAAACCCGGCAGGGAAAACCCTATCAGGTCATTCGCCGCCTGCATGCGGAATTCCACGAAACCGCGGCCAATGTGCTGCATCTGGTGGCCCTGTCGCGGCGCGAAGAAGCCAGTCAGGTCATGACCGATGAATATAAGACACGTTCGGAAAAGCTGATGCGCGGCCTGTCCAAATGGCGTGACGAGCTGAAGAGATGATGACGCGCCTATTCCGCTGCCACCGCAATGTCGCGCGTCCCAAAACGGGCGATCCGCGCGATTACATTACCTAGCAGGTGGCGGAAATCATCGAAACCGGCATGGGGTTGGATCCGCTGTTCGTCCATATAAAGCGAACGGTCAATTTCGATCTGCACCGCATGTTGCCCCCGCGACGGTCGGCCATAATGTTGGGTGACATAGGCCCCGGCAAAGGGGGTGTTGCGCGCCACACGCAGGCCGGCGCTGGTAAAGGCATCCTCGACCCAGGCCATCACCGCCCGGTCGGCCGACGCGCCAAAGCGGTCGCCCAGCACCACATGCGGCAAGGGCCCGCTGCGGCGGCTGGCGGCCAGGGCCTCATGCGGCATCGAATGGCAGTCGACCAGGATCGCCTGGCCATGTTGCGCCAGGCTTTCATCCAGCAGCCTCTGCAACCGGTTGTGATAGGGATACCAGATACTGTCCAATCGGTCCTGCGCCTGCATCCGGGTGAGCTTGCCCATATAGATCGCGCGCCCGTTGGCCACGACCCGCGGAATCACGCCCAGCCCGGAGCTGACCCGCGGATTATGCCCGATCCGTGCCACATCGGCGATCAGCGCCGGGTCCAATTCATCCGCACCGCGGTTCAGATCCACCCAGGCGCGTGGCGCAAGCGCGGCCAGCAATGGCGCACCATGTCGGGGCGCATCGGCAAACAGGATATCGACAAAGGCATCCTCGGACGAGCGCAGCCGTTCCGGCGCCAGCACGGTATCGCGCAGCAATGCCGTCGGATAATGCCGGCCACTATGGGGCGACGCGAAGATGACACCGCTGCTGCGCACAGCCGGCAATTGCAGATGATAGGCTTGCCCGTTCATTTTCGCTCCTTGTTCCCCAATACTATAGGAGGTTTCATTTGAATGCCAAAAGCTCTTGAACAGGGCGGCGACTCCTTTTATACGCAGCCAGACCGACGCGGGATTTCCCGTGTCTTGCTTATCACTCCTTTCGGGGAATGACAGGGCAAGGGCGTATAGCTCAGCGGTAGAGCACTACGTTGACATCGTAGGGGTCACAAGTTCGAACCTTGTTACGCCCACCATTCACCGCTCTGGCCAGCCAGAGCCGACAGTTTCCAAGGCGCATACGGGCGCCGCGAAGTAAGGAATAGGGCAATGAAAGTCCGCAACTCGCTCCGCTCGTTGAAGAGCCGGCACCGCGATTGCCGTATCGTGCGCCGCAAAGGCCGCGTATACGTCATCAATAAAACCCAGCGTCGCTTCAAGGCACGTCAGGGCTAAGCCACTACGAACAGTAGCCAAATTTGGCATGTTCCAAAATAAAAGGCCGTCAGGATTGCATCCGGCGGCCTTTTGCATGACCCGCGATCGGAGAGTGCCATGCATCTATGGCTGCGCGCAGAGATCCACGACGAAGATACCCGCGCCGCGCTGAGCCCGGGCGCGGCGGCCGAGCTGCTGGCGACCGGGTTCCGGATCAGTGTCGAACACAGCGACAGCCGGATTTTCCCCGATGCGGCCTATGCAGATGCGGGTTGCGCGATCGTGCCGAATGGCAGTTGGCCCGATGCGCCGGCCGAGGCGATCATATTGGGACTGGACGAATTGCCCGAGGCCGACATCCCGTTGCGCCACCGGCATATTTTCGCCGTGCCCGCCGGCACGGGTGATTCGTTTGCCGCCCGCGCCGCGGCCGGGGGCGGCACGATTCACGATCTGAACCGGATGCGGGCCGATCTGCCAGCACTGGATTACTGGACGGGTTTCACCGGCGCCGCGATCACCCTGCGCGGCTGGGCGATGCAGATCATGGGCGAGGATGAAATCAGCCTTGCCCCCGCCCCCGATGCGCAAAGCCTAAGCGATGACACCCGCGCCGATCTGAACGCCACGCTTTTGCCACGCCCGCAGGCCCGGATCATCGGTGCCGAAACCACCATCGGCCAAGGTGCCGCCGATCTTTGCGCCGCCTTGGGGGTGACATTGGCGGCCGAGGCAGAGATCGTGCTGAACTGCCGGCCCGACACGGCGACACAATATGACGGGGCGCGAATCATCGGCGATCTGGCATTTTCGGGGGCGCCCGGCGATCTGGCCATGCGGCTGGGGGCCGATGCGGGCGACTGGGACATGCCGTTTTCGGCGCCGGGGGCGGCGTGGGTCATGGCGCTCGACACTTTGCCGGCGCTGCTGCCGCATGAATTCAGCCGCGATTTTTCCGCGCAAATCCTGCCCTTATTGGGCGATTTCGACGCGCCGATCTGGGCAGCGGCAAAGCCGGGTCAGTGACGGGCGTAAATCTCATCCTCGACATCGGTGGGATCGATACCCAGTTTTTCGAGCCCGGATTCAAGATAATCCGACAAAAGCGGCTCGCCCAGAACATATTCCTCGGTCGGGATCGTCGCCTCATCCCGGGCGGTGGCGATGGCTTCTTCTAGATCTTCGGGATCGAAAGTTTCGCGCCCGATCCAGAGCAGCGCCACCAGCGACGCCTGTTCATCCTGATTAAGCGACTGAATAAACGACGTTAATTCATGTTCGGTCATATCCGAGGCCCGCGATTCAAGGATTGAATCGGCCTCGGCGCTGTCATCGGCATTGTTCCAGCGCGCGACCTTGGCATCAATTTCGCGCGCCCGCACGATGATATGGGCGACTTTGCGGGGGCTGATTTCCAGCATGGCGGCTTCCTTGCGAACGATTGTTTGCAATTCACCTAGGACGGAATCGCGCGAAAACCACTGCCGTTACACTTTTGCCTCGATTGGAACCATGGCGGGCGCAGAATCGGGGGCGAGTTCTTCAAAATCGAAATTATCCAGCCGCTCGGCGCGTTTTCCGGCGCGTTCGGCAGCGGTGGTGATCCCATCGAGATCCTCGCGCGCCTGCCGGAAATGGGTGTCGAGTTTGCCCACGCGCTGCACCACCAATTCGACATCGCGGTGCAGCAGCCGCAAGGTCTTGCGAATCGCACCCGCCTGTTCGCGCATCCGCGCATCTTTCAGGATCGCGCGCATCGTGTTCAGCGTCGCCATGCAGGTCGTGGGCGACACGATCCAGACCTTGGCGGCGAAACCTTCGCGCACGATTTCGGCGTAATTCGCGTGTAATTCGGCATAAACGGCCTCGGAGGGCAGAAACATCAGCGCGCCATCGGCCGTTTCGCCATCGATGATGTAACGCTCGGAAATGGCCTTGATATGGGTGCGCACCGCCGTGCGCAGGGCGCGTTGCGCCTCGGTCAATTCGGCCGGGGTGGCGGCGCGGCGCAGCGATTCATAGGCTTCGAGCGGGAATTTGCTGTCGATCACGATCGGCCCCGGCGGATTAGGCAGGTGAATGAGGCAATCCGCCCGCCGGCCATTCGAAAGCGTCGCCTGCACGGTGAAAGCATCCGATGGCAGCGCCTTCATCACGATATCATTCAGCTGAATTTCACCAAAAGCGCCGCGGGTTTGCTTGTTTGACAGGATATCCTGAAGGCTCAGCACATCGCCCGACAGTTTTTCGATATTGGCCTGGGCGCGGTCGATGGTGGCCAGCCGTTCTTGCAATTCGGTTAGCGATTTGGTGGTTTTTTCGCTGCCGCCGGCAAGGGTTTCGTTCATCTTTTCCTGCAGTTCATTGATGCTGCGGGCCGATTTCATCGCGTTTTCATGCAGCCGGTCGTTCATTTGCTGGCTGACCGCCGCGAGGCGCATTTCCATCATCTGCAGCATCTGGGCCTGCCCGTTTTGCTGGGCATCGGAAACCGCGCGCAACCCGCCGCCCAGTTGTTCCTGCCCGGCGCCAAGCCCCTGCAGCGCGCGGCCCAATTCGTTCATCTGCCAGATCAGCGGCTCGGCCATATTGGCGGCCCGGCGCGAGGCGCGCAGCCCAAAAAGCGCCAGCACGACAACCAAAACCAGCGCCGCGCCCGCCCAGAGCAAGGGATCATTCAGGGTCAGATCTTGCATCATGTTCGCCCAAAAAGCCGTTCGATATCAGAAAGTTGCAGTTCAATATAGGTGGGCCGCCCGTGGTTGCACTGGCCCGAATGGGGGGTGGCCTCCATCTCGCGCAGCAGGGCGTTCATTTCCTCGGCCCGCATCCGCCGCCCGGACCGGACCGATCCATGACAGGCAATCCGGCTAAGCACCGCATCCAGCCGCGATTGCAGGTTCAGGCTTTCGCCCTGATCGGCCAGTTCATCCAGAATATCGGCCAGCAGCGCGCGCGCATCGACAGTGCCAAGGATCGCGGGGGTTTCGCGCACGGCAATCGCGCTACCGCCAAAGGGTTCGATCACCAGGCCCAGCCCAGCCAGCGCATCCGCCTGCGCCAGCAGCCGGGCGGCATCATCGGGCCGCATATCGACGATATCGGGGATCAGCAGCGCCTGGCCAGCCACGCCGTTTTCGGCCATCTGGCGCTTTAACCGTTCATACACCAGCCGTTCATGTGCGGCGTGTTGGTCAACGATCACCATGCCGCGCGCGGTCTGGGCGATGATATAGTTTTCGTGCACCTGCGCGCGGGCGGCCCCCAGCGGCAGGGTTTCGGCGGGGGTGATATCCGCGGGATCATCCGGTTCGACCCGCGCGGAATAGGCCTGCGCCATATCGGCAAAACCGGGGGCCTGAAACTGCGCGGCGCGTTGCAGCGCGGGGGCGGATGGCCGGTCCATCTGGTAAATGCGCGGGGCAGCGGGTTCGGGGCGAAACGCACCCAGCGCGGCATCGGCCACGGTGGTGGATGCGCGGTGGCCGGCCTCGGCCAAGGCGTGACGCAACCCGGATACGATCAGCCCGCGCACCACGCCGGGTTCGCGAAAGCGCACTTCGGCCTTGGCGGGGTGGACGTTCACATCGACGCGCTGGGGGTCAAGCGTGATAAACAGGCAGGCCGCCGGGTGCCGGTCGCGGCTAAGAAAATCGGCATAGGCGGCACGCAGCGCCCCGATCAACAGTTTATCGCGCACCGGCCGGCCGTTCACATAGATGAATTGTGCCACCGCCGCGCCGCGCGAATAGGTCGGCAGCGCGGCATATCCCGTCAGCCGCACGCCGTCGCGTTCGGCATCGATGCGCAGGGCATTGGTGGCAAATTCGGCGCCCAGAACATGCGCGAGCCGCCCGTGCAACGCATCGAACAGATCGCCGGTTTCGGGATCGGCGCGAAACAGCAACCGCCCCTGACCCCCGCCGCTGACATCGCGCAAGGTGAACCCGACGAACGGTTCGGCCAGGGCCAGCCGTTTGATCACATCGGAAATCGCCTGTGTTTCCGCCCGGTCGCTGCGCAGGAATTTCAGCCGTGCGGGCGTGGCGTGGAACAGATCGCGCAATTCGACAACGGTGCCCCGCGTATGCGCGGCGGGGCGGACGGGGCTGATCTGGCCGCCGGATACGGTGATCGTGGCCGCCTCATCCCCATCGGCGCGCGATGTGATCGCCAGCCGCCCGACGGCGCCAAGCGATGGCAGCGCCTCGCCCCGGAAACCGAAACTGTGGATATTAAGCAGATCACTGCCATCGATTTTCGACGTGGCATGGCGCGACAGCGCCAGCGGCAGATCGGCGCCGCGCATGCCGCAACCGTCATCAGCCACGCGGATCAGGGTTTTGCCGCCATCGGCAATCACCAAATCAATCCGCCCCGCCCCGGCGTCGAGCGCATTTTCCACCAGTTCCTTGATCGCCGAGGCCGGGCGCTCTACCACTTCGCCCGCCGCGATGCGGTTGATCGCGGCCTCATCCAATTGGCGGATGACGGGGCGATTGTCGCCTATGTTGGGGTTGGGTGCGGCCATAACACCACAACTAGCAGGCATTCCCCGATTCGGCCATGGGTTTTGCTATTGGCCGTTTTGTTCGGGGGTGCGGCCCACCACGACGAAATGCAACGCCTCGGGGGTGAAAAGGCTGCGGGCCACACGGTTAATATCCTCAAGCGTGATGGCGTTCACCTTGTCATTGCGGGTGGCGATGTAATCGGCGGGCTGGCCCTGAAACTGCATGCCCACCATGATATCGGCAATCGCGGCATTGCTGTCAAAGCGCAGCGGATAGGCCCCGGTCAGGTAAAGTTTGGCATCCGCCAGTTCCTGTTCGCTCAGCCCGTCTTCGGCGATGCGGGCCCATTCTTCGCGCACGACGGCGATGGCCTCGCTCATCCTGCTGCTGGCGGTAGCGAATTGCCCCAACACCAGCGCCCCGTGATCGCGCGCCGAAAGATAGGTGCCGATACCATAGGTAAGCCCCCGCTTTTCGCGCCCTTCGCGGTTCAGCCGCGATTCCGCCGCGCCGCCGAACACTTCGTTCAGCACATAGGCGGTGATGAAATCGGGGTGATCAAACGGGATGCCTTCATGCCCGAACACTGCCACCGATTGCGGCGCATTGAACGGCACCACCGTTTCGCCGCCCTGCAACCGATAGCGCGCGGGTTCGGGCAGCTTTGCGCCCCTGGCCGGCAGATCGCCCAGCAGATCATCGATCAGCACCGCCAATTCATCGGCGGTGATATCGCCCACGGCGGAAATATACACCCGGTCACGGGCAAGCGCGCCCGCATGGGCATCGCGAATATCCCGCCGCGTCAATGCCGCCACCGTATCCACCGTGCCATTCGCCGGCGCGCCATAAGGGTGATTGCCCCAGGCCAGCGCATCGAAGCGGCGATGCGCGATCTGCGTGGGATTATTCAGATCGGATCGCAGCACCGACAGCATCTGGCTGCGCACGCGGGCCACCGCATCTTCGGCAAAGCGCGGCTCGGTCAGCGCGGCGCGCAGCAGGGCCACGGCCTCATCCCGATTTTCGGTCAGAAAACGGGCCGAAACGGAAACGGCATCGTGATGGGCGTCAAAACTGAAACTGGCGGCAAGGGCTTCGGTCTGTTCGGCAAATCTTTGGGCGTCCAGCTCGCCCGCGCCCTCTTCCAAAAGCGCGGTCATCAGCGCCACAGCGCCGCGTTTTTCCGGCGCATCCAGCGCCGCGCCGCCGCGAAAGCGCAATTCCAGCGCGACAAAGGGGATTGCATGTTCTTCGACCAGCCAGGCCTCGAACCCGCCCGGCGTGGTGATTTCCTTGATGTCTATTTCTGCGCGCGCTGGCAGGGCAAGCACGATCAGCGCCACAAAGGCGAGGACGATTCGTTTCATTCGCTTACCTCATGTTCGGGTGCGGTTGTTTCCAGCCAGCCAGTCACGGCACGCCGCTTGTCAAATACCTGCCTTGCGGCGGCCAAAACATCATCTTCGGTCACGGCATCGATAATATCCGGCCAGGCTTCGATATCCGCAAGGCTCAGCCCGGTTGTAAGCGCGGCCCCATAGCGATGCGCAAGCCCGCTGACATTATCATCCGCATAGATCATGGCAGCCCGCTGCTGCATCTTGATCCGTGCGAATTGCACCGGATCAATACCGGTTTGCATGAATTCGTCAATCGCGGCGTCAAGCGCATCTTCGGCATCGGCCAAAGTCACGTCGGGCGCGGGGATGATCGCAAGGCCGAATTGCGTATCATCCAACGACACCCCGGAATAAGAGGCCGAGACATGCAGCGCCACCTGCTGTTCGAATTGCAGCTTGCGTCCCAGAACCGATGTCGCACCGCTGCCGCCCAAAACCTGTGCCAGCAGCGTCAGGGCCGCAGCCTCTTGCTGGGCGCCAGATATGCGCGGCGGCGCCAGATAACTGCGCACCACATAGGGTTGCGACACGCGCGGATCGGCGAAACGCATGCGCCGTTCCGCCAATTGCGGCGGTTCCGACGGGCGCTTTCGCGGCATCAGATCGGGATTCGGCGCGATCGGGCCATAGAATCGATCGGCCAGTTCGCGCACCTCGTGGGTGGTGGTGTCGCCTGCAACGATCAGGATCGCATTATTGGGCGCGTAATATTGGTGATAGAAATCAAAGGCATCGTCGCGGTTCAGGGCCTCGATTTCATGCCGCCAGCCGACGACAGGCACGCCGTAGGGATGGTTAAGGTATTGCGCCGCATTGCGCTGTTCGGCAAAAAGCGCGCCGGGCTGGTTATCGGTGCGCTGGTTGCGTTCCTCAAGCACGACGGCGCGTTCGGTCGCCACATCGGATTCCGTCATTTCCAGATTGCGCATCCGGTTGGCTTCCATTTCCATCATCAGCCCCAGCCGGTCGGCGGTGATACGCTGAAAATAGGCTGTGTAATCATAGGATGTGAACGCATTATCCGACCCGCCATTGCGTGTCACCGTTGCCGAAAATTCGCCCGGGCCCAGCACATCGGTGCCCTTGAACATCAGATGTTCCAGAAAATGCGCAATGCCCGATTTGCCCGCCGGTTCATCCGCCGAGCCCACCCGATACCAGACCATATGCACCACCGCAGGGGCGCGCTGATCCTGAATCACCACCACATCCATTCCGTTATCAAGGGTGAAGGATGATATCTCAGCCGCGCGCAGCGGCAGCGCCGCCAGAACAAAAGCCGTCACGAGCATAATCACGCGGATCATGAATACCTCCACATTCCCAAAAAACTATCCGTGTTCCGGGGCGCAGATCAACCCAAACGTGCAAACGATGGCGTGATCAGCGATGGTTATTGCACCCCGGGCGGCGGGGCCGTGGGGGTGAGCACACCCGCGCGGCGCAGACGGTCAAGCTCGGCCTGCTGGTCAAGCGCATGGCCACGATAGGCCCGCTGATAGGTGTTGCGCCCGAACAGACGGTCCAGCAACCGGCCGTCATTGCGTTTGCGATGCGCCAGGTCTTCGGTCGCCAGTTGCGTGCGGATGCCATCGTCGCGGCCATAGCGGCTGGCGTGATTGACCAGCCCGCCGTCGATGCCGCCTTCGTTCAGCGCGGCGGGGCGGCCCCCCAATGCGGCAACCGCATCGGCATGGGGCGTGGCATCGACGCGATTCGCGCCGCCCGGCGTGGGTTCGGGCAGGAATGCGTAACTTGCGGGTTGTTCCAGCGGTTTGGTGGGCACGATGGCGAATTCATCGGGGCCGGCTTTGCCCGAATGGGGCATCAGGCGCGGCGTGCCCGAACCACAAGCGGCCAGTGCCAGCGCCAGTGTCAGCGCCCCCGCGATTTTTGCCAGACCTGCGCGCATCCAAGCCTCCTGTCTTGCTGGTGCTTTTGCTGTTTAGCCGATCCCGGGCCGCGCGTCACGGGGCGTTTTTGCGCCCGGTGAACAGGATCAGCCCAAAGGCGCCGACAAAAATCGCGATATCGGCCACATTGAACGAAAACGGGTTGAAAATCCCGCAACATGACATGTTCAGAAAATCGGCCACCGCGCCATAAATCACCCGGTCAACCACATTGCCAAGCGCGCCACCGACCAAGATACCCCCCGCGATCTGGCCGCTGCGCGATACGTTTTCGCGCCAGACCCAGATCAGCACATAGGCCGAAATCGCCAAGGCGACCGCGATCAGCACCCAGCGCATCAGCGCAGCATCATTGGCGAACAGACCGAAATTCACCCCCTGATTCCAGGCCATCTGAAACACCAGATAGGGGGGCCAGACCTCGATCCGGCCCAGATCGACCAGCCCAAGCCCATGCACCACCGCCCATTTGCTAAGCTGGTCCAGCGCGAAAACCGTGATCGCGGATATGGCAAACAGGCGCATCGGATCAGTGGCGGAAATGACGCATGCCGGTGAACACCATGGCAAGTCCGGCCTTGTTCGCGGCCTCGATCACCTCGGCGTCGCGCATCGAACCGCCGGGTTGAATCACGCAGCTTGCCCCGGCGGCGGCCGCTTCCAGCAGACCATCGGCAAAGGGAAAAAATGCGTCCGATGCCACGGCCGATCCCACGGCGGGGCTTTCGCTTTGGCCCAGTTCGCTGGCCATCCGGCCCGCCTTGATCGCGGCGATATTGGCGGAATCAAGCCGGCTCATCTGGCCGGCGCCCACGCCCACGGTGGCCAGATCCTTGACATAGACAATGGCGTTGGATTTCACATGTTTCGCCACTTTCCATGCGAACAACAGATCGGCAAGCTGCGCATCGGTCGGGGCCTTTTCGGTCACGACGCGCAGATCATCCAGCCCGATATGGCCGGCATCCTTATCTTGCACCAAAAAACCGCCCGCCACCTGGCGAAACGCCATCCCGCCCGCGCGCGCATCGGGCAGGCCATCGGTGGTCAACAGGCGCAGGTTCTTTTTCGCGGCGAAAATCGCGCGGGCTTCATCCGACGCCCCGGGGGCGATGACAACTTCGGTAAAGATCTCGGCAATCGCGGTGGCGGTTTCGGCATCGAGCGGCTGATTCAGCGCCACAATCCCGCCAAAGGCCATGTGCGGTCGCAATCGAACGCCTTTTGATAGGCATCGCGCAGGCTGGCGCCACGTGCAACACCCGATGGGTTGGCATGTTTGATGATCGCCACGGCAGGCCCCTCGGCGGGGTCAAATTCGGCCACCAGTTCAAAGGCCGCATCGGTATCGTTGATATTGTTATAGGACAGTTCCTTGCCCTGATGCTGTATCGCCGTGGCCACGCCGGGGCGGTTGCTGCCATCGGTGTAAAACGCCGCAGTCTGATGCGGGTTTTCGCCATAGCGCAGCGTTTGGGCCAATGTGCCCGCAAAGGCCCGGCGGCGCGGCGCGGGGGCATCGATCGCGCCCGCCATCCAGTTTGACACCGCCGCATCATAGGCCGCGGTGCGCGCATAGGCGCGCTGTGCCAATGTCTGGCGGAATGCAAGACGGGTCGCGCCGTCATTTTCGGCCAGTTCCGCCAGCAGCGGCGCATAATCCGCCGCATCGACGACAACGTTGACATAGGCATGGTTCTTGGCCGCCGCGCGGATCATCGCGGGGCCGCCGATGTCGATGTTTTCAACGCAGGTGGCATAATCGGCGCCCAATTCCACCGTGGCCTCGAACGGATAGAGGTTCACGATCAACAGATCGATCGCGCCGATGCCGAATTCATCCATCGCCGTGCGATGCGTCAGGTTATCGCGCAGCGCCAGCAGCCCTCCGTGGATCATCGGATGCAGGGTTTTTACCCGCCCGTCCATCATTTCGGGAAAGCCGGTCACCTCGGCCACATCGCGCACATTGACGCCTGCCTGACGCAGCGCCGTGGCCGAACCGCCGGTGGACAGGATCTCGATATTGCGCGCGGCCAGTTGGCGGCCCAGATCGGCCAGCCCGGTTTTATCGGAAACGGAAATAAGCGCGCGGCGCACGGGATAGAGATCGGTCATGCAGGGCCTCTTGGCAGGTTCATGTCAATAATTCGCGCTCATCGGGTTCAAGATCGCGGGTGGTCGTGGGTGTATCGTGCGCCTTTGCCAAGGTCCAGCGCAGCCGCGCGGCATAATCGCTCACATGGCCCGACAAAACCACCTGTTGGCTGGGCCGGGGCCGGGGTCCGTCACGTTGCAGATAGACCGAGGGCGCAAGCCCCAGCCGCCCGCGCCCGTCATGGCGGAAAACCCAGACCTCGCCACTGCGCAAGGTCATCGTGATGCCGCCATCGCCGGGTAATTGTTCGGCCCGCACATCGGGGTGCAGGTGAAAGCGGATCTTGAACGCCACACCCGCCAGCCCTGCGGCCAGCCGCGCGGCGGTGAAACGCTGCTCGCCC
>JBBAGE010000022.1:0-19771 GCA_041655055.1 Paracoccaceae bacterium | reverse complement strand
TGGGGCACGCGGTTGATCGCGCCCACAGGTTCGCCATTCACCAGGATCACCCGTTTGTCGCCTTCGGACACCGCCGGCAGGAATTTCTGCGCGATCAGGGGTTCGCGGTTGATGCCGGTAAACAGCTCATGCAGGCTGGCAAGGTTGCGGTCATTCGGATCGAGCCGGAACACCCCGGCGCCGCCATTGCCATAAAGCGGTTTGAGGATGATATCGCCATGCTTTTCCTTGAACGCGCGCAGACTGGCCAGATCGCGCGCGATCATCGTCGGCGGGATCAGATCCGGAAACCGGAGCACCAGCAGCTTTTCCGGGCTGTTACGCACCCAAAACGGATCATTGACCACCAAAGTATCCGGCATCAGATGTTCAAGCAGATGGGTGGTGGTGATATAGCCCATATCGAACGGCGGATCCTGCCGCAGCCAGACGACATCGACATCGGCCAGATCCATTTCGACCTCGTCACCCAAGGTGAAATGATCGCCCTGCACGCGGCGTAGGGTCAGTGGCCAGCCTGTGGCCGTGACACGCCCCTCCTGAAAGGCCAGCCGGTCCGGCGTATAATAAAACAGACTATGCCCCCGGGTCTGCGCTTCGATGGCGATACGAAACGTGCTGTCCGCATTGATATCGATGGATTGGATCGGATCCATCTGAATAGCGACTTTCAAACCCATAGAAGGCCCTTTCTGCTGTGTCGCGTGACCATGGCGTAGAAAACCGGTGGGTTCAATGGCCGAGCCCGACGCTAGGCAAAGGCATTTTCCATGATTTCCAGCGCCCCCGTCCCATCGACCAGCGCCACATCAAAGCGGATATCGGTCAGCAACCCGCGTGGCATATCGGCCAGATAGGCCGTGGCCGAGGCGCTGATCCGCGCGATCTGGCGGGCGGTGATTCGCTCGACGGCACGTGCGAAACTTTTGCTTTTCTTGACTTCGACGAAAACCAGCCCCTCGCCATCGTCGAGCACCAGATCGATTTCGCCCCCCGGTCCGCGCCAGCGGCGTTCGCGCAGGGCATAGCCCCGGCGCGCATAATCATCGGCCACGCATTGTTCGGCGCAAAGCCCGGCAAGATGGGCATTCTGGCCCCGCATCTGTCTGTTCATGATCAACCCCTTTACTTGTCACGCGCCATATCCAACGCGGCCTGATAGACCGCGCGGCGTGGCAGCCCCAGCGCCACGGAAACGGCAGTCGCCGCATCCTTGACCGTCATTTGCGCCAATGCGGCGCGCAACGCGCCATCCAGCGCATCGGCATCCGCGCCCCCATGCCCGCGCCCGACCACAAGCACGATTTCGCCCTTGATGCTGCGGTTTGCAAAATCATCTGCCAGCCTTTCCAATGTGCCCCGCGCGACTTCTTCGAATCGCTTGGTGATTTCCCGACAGACCGCTGCTTCGCGATCGCCCCCCATACATTCCACCAATTCCACTAACGTTCGATTAATTCGTTTCGGAGATTCATAAAAAATCAGCGTCGCGGGAATATTGCGCAATTCTTCAAAGAAACTTTGCCTTGCGCCTTTGGTGGCAGGGGGGAATCCGGCAAAGAAAAAGCGGTCGCTCGGCAGTCCGGCGATCGACAGTGCCGCGATTACGGCGGATGGCCCGGGCGCCGAGGTGACGGTGATTCCCTCGGCGATTGCGGCGCGCGCCAGTGCGAAACCCGGGTCTGCGACCAGGGGCGTTCCGGCCTCGGACGCATAGGCGAGCGATTTTCCCTCGCGCATCAGCGCCAGCAGCCGCGGGCGCACGGCGGCGCCGTTATGATCGTGATAGGCAATCACCTGCCGCCCGCCCAGAGCCACGCCGTGCAGCTCCATCAGATGGCGCAAGGTCCGCGTATCTTCGGCCGCCAGCACATCGGCCGAGGCCAGCGTATCAAGCGCGCGCAGCGTGATATCGCGCGCGGTTCCGATCGGCGTTGCGACAAAGTAAAGACCGGCGGGAAGAGGCCTGATGATGTGGTTCACGAAAATTCCTGTCTTGGGCGGCGTTTACTAAATGCCGAACTGCGCTTAATCTTTAGGAAACAAACTTGCCGTATAGATAGCCATAACCGCCCCAAAAAGCGAGGTCTGCCCATGTTTGCCCTAGTGAAAGCCGCCCGCAGGTCGATCGGACGCCTGTTCATGTTGCCCGCCGCCGCATTTGCGCTGGCCGCCTGTGATCCTGCCGCCTTTCCCTCGGGCGATACCGGCCAGCGGATCGACACGTCGCGCCCGGTTCAGGTCGCGCTGCTGGTGCCCGGCGGCTCGGCCCGCGAGGGTGATAATACCGTCGCGCGCAGTCTGGAAAATGCCGCGCGGCTTGCGCTTGCGGATCTGGGGGGCGTCAGTATCGATCTGCGCGTCTATAATACTGCCGGTCAGGCCGCGCAGGCCGCCGCCGTCGCGACCGAGGCCGTCAATGACGGCGCCAGCATCATTCTTGGCCCGGTTTTCGCGGCCGAAGCAAATGCCGCCGGCGCCGCCGTCGCCGGCCGCAATGTCAATGTGCTGTCGTTTTCCAACAATGCCGCCATTGCCGGCGGCAATATTTTCGTGCTGGGCCTGACCTTTGACAATATCGCCGATCGGCTGGTCAGCCATGCGGTCGCACAGGGCCGCGGCAATATCGCGATCATCCACGGCCAAAGCTCTGCCGAGGAAGTCGGGCGCGACGCCATTCGCGGCGCGATCCAGCGCAACGGCGCCACGCTTGCCGGTGTGAACGATTTCCCCCTGTCGCAACAGGGCGTGGTCGCCGCCGCGCGCGACATTTCCCAACAGGTGCGTTCCAGCGGGGCGCAGGCGGTCTTTCTGACCTCGGGCAATGACGGCGCGCTGCCGCTTTTGGCGCAATTGCTGCCCGAAAACGGCCTCTCGCCCGAGGCGACGCAATATATCGGGCTGCAACGCTGGGATATTCCCAGTTCGGCGCTAAGCCTGCCGGGGCTGCAGGGCGGCTGGTTCGCCATGCCCGATCAGGCATTGGCCGCCAATTTCGCGGCCCGCTATCAATCCGCTTATGGCAGCCAGCCGATGCCGATCACCGGGCTTGCCTATGACGGGATTGCCGCCGTTGGCGCGCTGATCGCGACGGGCAATGCCAATGCCCTGACGACCGAGGGTCTGACACGCGGCTCTGGCTTTGCCGGGGTGAACGGGGTATTCCGGTTCAACCGTGATGGCACCAACCAGCGCGGGCTGGCCATTGCCACCATTCGCAACAATCAGGTGATCGAGGTTGACCCTGCCCCAAGACGTTTCGGCGGTGCCGGTTTCTGAGCCGGCGCGGCGCTTTACCGGCGCAATCCCGGTGGCGCCTGACGATCTGATCTGCGCCGCCGAAGATATCTTTGACGCGGCGCAGATGACCACGGCGCTGGATGCAGCCCTTGGCGGGGCCGACGATGCCCGCGCCGCGCGCGCGGCAACTGTCGCCGTGCTGGCCGAGGCAAACCGCAAGGGGCGCGCGGCCATTGCCGCAGCCATCGCGCGCGATACCGGACCAGCCGCAGCACGGCCAGCGGTGCGATCCTATGCCTGGCTTACCGATTGCCTGGTGATTTCCGTGCTGGGGGTGGCCACCGAACATTTGCACCCCCGCCCCAACCCGACCGATGCCGAACGCATCGCGGTGCTGGCCGTGGGCGGCTATGGCCGCGCGGAAATGGCGCCCTTTTCCGATGTCGATCTGCTGTTCCTCAGCCCCTATAAAATCACCGGCTGGGCCGAAAGCGTGATCGAAAGCATGCTCTATATCCTGTGGGATATGCACCTGAAAGTGGGCCATGCCAGCCGCACCGTGGCCGATTGCCTGCGGCTGGGGCGCGAGGATTACACCATCCGCACCGCTTTGCTGGAACACCGTTATCTGGGCGGCCATGCGCCACTGGCAGCCGATCTGGCGCATCGTCTGCGCGCCGAGCTGTTCCACGATACCGCCCCCGAATATGTCGAGGCCAAACTGGCCGAGCGCGAAGCCCGCCACAAAAAACAGGGCGGCCAGCGCTATGTGGTGGAACCGAACGTCAAAGAGGGCAAAGGCGGGTTGCGCGATCTGCAATCGCTGTTCTGGATCGCGAAATATATCCATGACGTGCGCGATCCGGCCGATTTTGTCGCGCTGCAGGTCTTTACCGCCCATGAATTCGCCCGTTTCCGCGAGGCCGAAGCCTTTTTGATGGCGGTGCGCAATCATATGCATCTGATCACCGGCCGCGCGGTCGATCAACTGACCTTTGATCTGCAGGTCGAAGTGGCCGAGCGTATGAAATACCGCGATCACGGCGGCCGCCGCGCGGTGGAACATTTCATGCAGGCCTATTTCCGCCATGCCACCGTCGTGGGCGAATTGACCCGGATTTTCCTGACCGCGCTGGAAAGCCAGCATGTAAAAAAGGCCCCCGCATTGCAAGGCCTGTTGCGCCGCCGCCGGATCGGCAAAGGCTACAAGATCGTGCACAACCGGCTGGCCATCGAATCGGACGAAGATTTTCTGGCCGACAAGCTCAACATGCTGCGCCTGTTCGCCGAGGCGCTGCGCACCGGGCTGTTGATCCACCCCGATGCGATGCGCCTGATTGCCGCCAATCTGGACAAGATCGACGATGAAATGCGCGCGTCCCCCGAGGCTGCGCAGATTTTCTTTAAGATCCTGCTGACCTATGGCAACCCCGAACGGGGTCTGCGGCGGATGAATGAACTGGGGGTTCTGGGCGCCTATCTGCCGGAATTTCAGCCCATCGTGGCAATGATGCAATTCAACATCTATCATCATTACACGGTGGATGAGCACACGATCCAATGTATTTCGACGCTGGCGCAGATCGAACGCGGCGAATTGGTCGAACAACTGCCGATCGCAAGCCAGATCCTGGCCGATGGGGTCAACCGCAAGGTGCTTTATCTGGCGCTGTTGTTGCATGATATCGGCAAGGGCCGGCCCGAGGATCACGCCATTCTGGGCGCCCAGATCGCGCGGCGGATGGCGCCCCGGCTGGGGCTGCGCACAGCGGATGCGGAAACGGTCGAATGGCTGGTGCGCTATCACCTGCTGATGTCGGATATGGCGCAAAAGCGCGATATTGCCGATCCGCGCACCCTGCGCGACTTTGCCAAAGCGGTGAAAACGCAGCGCCGGCTTGATCTGCTGACGGTGCTGACGGTTTGCGATATCCGCGGCGTCGGGCCGAACACCTGGAACAACTGGAAGGCGGTCTTGCTGCGCAATCTCTATCGCCAGACCTCGGACGCGCTGGAACACGGGCTGGCCGCCGTCAACCGCGAAGCCCGCGAAGGCGAGGCCAAGCGCGAATTGCGCGCGGCGCTGGCCGATTGGCCGGCGCGTGATCTGCGCGAAGAAATCGCCCGCCATTACGGCCCCTATTGGCAGGGGCTGCCCACATCGGCGCATGTGATCGTGGCGCATTTGCTGCGCGGCCTGTCGGAATCAGAAATCCGGATGGAGCTGACCCCGGATGAAGATCGCGATGCCACCCAGGTGGTGTTTACCATGTCCGATCACCCGGGCGTTTTTGCCCGCCTTGCCGGGGCGCTGGCGCTGATGGGGGCGAATGTGGTCGATGCGCGGTCCTATACATCCAAGGACGGGCTGGTTGCGGCCGTATTCTGGGTGCAAGACGCCACCGGCGCGCCCTATGACATCACCCATCTGCCGCGCCTGCGCCAAATGATCAAGAAAACGCTGGCGGGGGAAATCGTTCCACGTGAAGCCCTGATTTCGCGCGATAAAATCAAGAAACGCGAAAGCAAGTTTCGCCACGCGACCTCGATCCATTTCGATAACGAAGGATCGGAAATCTATACGATCATTCAGGTCGATACCCGTGACCGGCCCGGATTGCTTTATGATCTGGCGCGCACGCTGACGGCGAATAACATTTCCATCGCCTCGGCCCAGATCGCGACCTTTGGCACCCAGGTCGTCGATACGTTTTACGTCAAGGACATGTTCGGATTGAAACTGCATGCACTGCCGCGCCAAAAGGCGCTTGAGGCCAAATTGCGTCAGGCCATCGAAGAAGGCGCGCGCCGCGCCCGCGAACAGGCATGAAGCCAATCCGGTTGATGCGCGGTTTTCTGACCGTGGGGCTCTGGACGCTGCTGAGCCGCGTTTTCGGGTTTTTGCGCGATATCCTGTTTGCCGCCTATCTGGGGGCTGGCCCGGTGGCCGAGGCTTTTGTCGTGGCCTTTTCGCTGCCAAACATGTTTCGCCGTTTCTTTGCCGAAGGCGCGTTCAACATGGCCTTCGTGCCGATGTTCGCCAAAAAACACGAAGGCGGCGAAGGCGCGCATCGTTTCGCCGAAGATGCCTTGGCCGGGCTGTTTGCCGTGCTGGTGGTATTAACCCTGGTCGCGCATTTCGCGATGCCATGGATGGTAACGGCGATGGCATCGGGGTTTCGCGGCGATGCGCGGTTTCATCTGGCGGTCGAATATGGCCGCGTGGCCTTTCCCTATATCCTGTTCATATCGCTTGGCGCGCTGTTTTCGGGGGTGCTGAACGCCACGGGCCGTTTCGCGGCAGCGGCGGCGGCGCCGGTCTTGCTGAACGTCATCTTGTCGGGCGCGATGTTTCTGGCATGGCGCGCGGGAGCGGATGTGGGGCGCGCGCTGGTCTGGGCGGTGCCGGTGGCGGGGGTTGCGCAATGCGCGCTGGTTTGGTGGGCGGCGGCGCGGGCGGGATTCGCGCTGCGGCTGCGGAGGCCGCGCATGACGCCCGAAATCAGGCGGCTGGTGATCATCGCAGCACCTGCGGCGCTGGCGGGCGGGGTGGTGCAGATCAACCTGCTGGTGGGCCGTCAGGTCGCCAGTTTCTTTGAGGGTGCGATCCAGTATCTCAACCTTGCGGACCGGCTTTATCAATTGCCGCTGGGGGTGGTGGCGATTGCGATCGGCGTGGTGTTGCTGCCCGATCTTGCGCGCCGCTTGCGCGCCGATGACCATGCCGGCGGGCGCGACGCGTTCAACCGCGCGTTTGAATTTGCGGTGCTACTGACGCTGCCCGCCGCCGTCGCCCTGATCGTGATCCCCGAGCCGCTGATTTCGGCCCTGTTCCAGCGCGGAGCCTTTACGCCCGATGATGCGCGGGCCACGGCGTTGGCGGTGGCGATTTATGGCGCGGGGCTGCCGGCATTCGTGATTCAAAAAGTGCTGCAGCCTGTCTATTTCGCGCGCGAAGATACCAAGCGGCCGTTTTATTTCGCCGTGGTGGCGCTGGTGGTGAATGCCGTGCTGGCCGTGGGGCTTGCGCCGTTCATCGGCTATCTGGCCGCCGCCTGGGGCACGACGATTGCCGGTTGGGCGATGGTCTGGCTGCTGTGGCGCGGCGCGCGCGGGCTTGGCGATGCGGCGCGGTTTGATGCGCGGCTGATCGACCGGCTGTGGCGGATCGCGGTGGCGTCGCTTGCCATGGGGGTCGTGCTGTGGTTTGCGGCGCGGTGGCTGGAACCGGTGTTGGCACAGGGCGGTGGTGCGCGCGCAGGCGCACTGGCCGCATTGGTTTTGGGCGCGATGGTGGTTTATTTCGTTATCGGGCAGGCGATTGGCGCGCTGCATCTGCGCGAATTTCGCAACGCCCTGCGTCGATCAGGCCGGGCAAGCTAGCGCTGGCGCAGGCGGGCCATCACCCGCCCCCAGCCGCCCGGCACGAGCACGAACGACAGGGCAAACCCGCTGACAAAACCAGCCAGATTGGCCACCCAATCCTGTCCGCCGCCAAAAAACAGCCCGAACAGCAATTGCACCCCCATCATCAGCCCGATCAGCCGAAAGGCGCGGAGCTGGTTTTGCCCCTGCTGACCCAGCCCCAGCCAGAGCGTGAAAGAATAGGCCCCGATCATGCCATAAGCGCCGGGCATCGCCCCGATCAGCCAGATCGGCGATGACGTGGCCAGATAAAACACCAAAGCCCCCAGCACCGTGGCCAACAAGAACACAATCGCCACCGCCAGATTGCCGAAATGTTCCCCCACGACCTTGCCCAAAGCCAGCAGGAACACGATGGAAAAGATCGCATGCATCGCATTGGCATGGACAAAGGCATAGGTCACAAACCGCCAGATGACATCGATTTCCATCCCGCCACGATCCAGCATTTGCTGCAACACCGTGGCGTTGAAGCCGAAACCCTCGACCGCGCCTTGTCGCCAGCCGATACCCGTGGCACCGCCCAGATAGCCCGCGCCTGCAGCCTGCAAAATGGCCTCGACCGCCCCCAACGCCAGCACCAACGCCACAACCATCGGCGGCAAGACATTGAGCGGCATTTCATTGTGGCTGGCGGCCATGGCGATCCCGATCTGTGGGCCGTTTCCTTGACGGCATCTGCGCGCATGGGTAAGCGACAATTGGGCATAAATCCAGACGGAGCATCGACCATGGCTGACAGTGCTTTCACACCGCGCGTTTTTTCGGGGATCAAACCTTCGGGCGGGCTGACGCTCGGCAATTATCTTGGCGCGATCAAACGCTGGGTCGGCATGCAGGCCGACGGGTTTGAAACGATCTATTGCGTCGTCGATATGCATGCGATCACCGTCTGGCAGGATCCGGCCGATCTGACCCACGCCACCCGCGAAGTGGCCGCGGCCTTTATCGCAAGCGGCATTGATCCGGCGAAATCGGTGCTGTTCAACCAAAGCCAGGTATCCGCCCATGCCGAATTGGGCTGGATTTTCAACTGCGTGGCCCGGATGGGCTGGATGAACCGCATGACCCAGTTCAAGGACAAGGCCGGCGCGAACAGCGAAAAGGTCTCGCTCGGGCTTTATGCTTATCCGTCGCTGATGGCGGCCGATATCCTGCTTTATCACGCCACCCATGTGCCGGTGGGCGAAGATCAGAAACAGCATGTCGAACTGACCCGCGACATTGCCCAGAAATTCAACCATGATTTCAAATGCCCCGATTTCTTTCCCATGCCCGAACCGATCATCGAGGGCCCTGCCACCCGCGTGATGAACCTGCGCGATGGCACCAAAAAGATGTCGAAATCCGGCGAAAGCGATATGGAACGCATCAACATGACCGATGATGCCGACGCAATCGCCAGGAAATTCAAGAAAGCGCGCACCGATCCTGCCCCCCTGCCCGATACGCTGGCCGAATTGGCGGGCCGCCCCGAGGCGCGCAATCTGGTCGATATCTATGCCGGTCTGGCCGATATGAGCCCCGATGCGGTGATCGCGGAATATGCCGGCGCGGGCTGGGGCCGGTTCAAACCGGCGCTGGCGGATCTAGCGGTTGATCGGCTGGCACCGATTTCCACGGAAATGGCCCGGCTGATGAATGATCCCGCCGAAATCGACCGGATCTTGCGCGATGGTGCCGTGCAGGCGCGTGCCATTGCCGCGCCGGTTTTGCAGAAAACCTATGATATCGTGGGGTTTGTGCGCTAGAAACCCATGGTTGCCAGCGGCGTGCGGCTGATCCATCATGCCGCGATGACCTAGCGGAGTATGCCGATGCGCAAGTTTCTCGTCGTGCTGGACGATACCAAGGAATGCCTGAATGCCATGCGCTATGCCGCGATGCGGGCGTCGAAAACCGGCGGCGGGGTTCAGATCCTGTCGGTCATCCCGCCCGATGAGCTGAACCAGTGGATCGGTGTGGGCAATATCATGCGCGAAGAGGCCCGCGAAAGGATCGTCGCCCATTTCGAGGTTTTCGCCAAATGGATGCGCGACAAACAGGGCATCGATCCCGAATTGATCATCCGCGAGGGCGAGCCGGTGCCCACCATTCTGGCCCAAGTGCGCGAAGATACCGAAATCGCCGTGCTGGTGCTGGGCGCGGGCAATGAAAAAGGCCCCGGCCCGATCGTGACCCAGCTTACGCGGGTATCGGGCGGCCTGCCGGTGCCCATGACCATCGTGCCCGGCGACATGACCAAGGAACAGCTAGAGGCCGTGACCTGACGCCAGATTAGAATGGTTCTAATGTCTTGACTTATGCCCGGCAAATGCGCATATTCGGGTGCCAGAGCAAAGGACCGCGCCATGTTCATCCAGACCGAATCGACGCCGAATCCGGCAACGCTGAAATTCCTGCCCGGCCAATCCGTGCTGGACGCCGGCACCGCCGATTTCCTGACACCCGAAGCCGCCGCGCAATCGCCGCTGGCCCGGCGCATTTTTGCCGTGAACGGCGTTGAAGGCGTGTTCTTTGGCAATGATTTCGTCACCGTCACCAAGGCCGACGCGCTGGAATGGGATCACCTGAAACCCGCCGTGCTTGGTGCGATCATGGAACATTTCCAATCCGGCGCCCCGGTGATGGAGGCAGGTTCCGATGGCGCAACCGCCCATGCCGCGCATGATGGGCCCGATGCCGATATCGTTGATCAGATCAAGGAATTGCTGGATACCCGCGTGCGTCCCGCGGTGGCGCAAGATGGCGGTGATATCACCTTTCACGGCTTTGATCGCGGCGTTGTCTATCTGCATATGCAAGGCGCCTGTGCCGGTTGCCCCTCATCGACGCTGACGCTGAAAATGGGGATCGAGAACCTGCTGCGCCACTATATCCCCGAGGTGGTCGAGGTGCGGCCCGTCGCGGCCTGATCGCGCAGCATGGCAGAACCGCTCGTTTTGGGATTTGACACATCGGCCGCGCATTGCGCGGCCGCTTTGGTCAGTGGCGGTGCGGTGATTGCCGCGCGCCATGATGATATGGCCAAGGGGCAGGCCGAACATCTGATGCCGATGCTTGCCGATCTTTTGGCCTCGGCGGGCGCGGATTGGGGCGATCTGGCCGCGCTTGGCGTCGGTATCGGGCCGGGCAATTTCACCGGCATCCGCATTTCCGTTGCCGCCGCGCGCGGGCTGGCGTTGGGGCTTGGCATTCCCGCCTATGGCATCAGCACGTTCGAGGCCATGGCCCTTGACGCGCCCCGTCCGCTTACCGTGGTAATCGATGCGCGGCGCGGCCAGATTTACAGCCAGAATTTTGGCGCGGATGGTGCGACGCCGCGCATGCACTTGGCCGATGGGTTCCAGCCGCCCCACGCCGTGGTGGCCCTGCCCGGCGTGGCGGACCATGCCGCCCCGCCGCGCCATGACATCGGCCCGGCGATCGCCCTGATCGCGGCCAGGCATCTGCGCGCAGGCAGGCCCGCCGCCCGCCCCGCGCCGCTTTACATCCGCCCCGCCGATGCCGCCCCGCCCAGTGAACCCGCCCCGGTGATCGTGCCGTGACCCCCGCCGAACTGGCGCATATCCATGCGGCCTGTTTCGCTACGCCGCGCCCATGGACATCGGATGAATTTGCGGCATTGCTGGCCGCGCATGGCACTTTCCTTGCCGCCCTGCCGCCCCATGGTTTCGCCCTTGGCCGCACCATCGCGGATGAGGCCGAATTGCTGACCCTTGCCGTCGCCCCCGAGGCGCGGCGCAGGGGCCTGGGGCGCACGCTGCTGGCCGATTACAGCGCCACCGCCCGCACACGCGGCGCGGCGCAATCGATACTGGAAGTATCGGCCGAAAACCTGCCTGCGCAGGCGCTTTATACCGGCGCGGGTTACCGCATCACCGGGCGGCGGCCGCGCTATTACATCACCCCCGATGGGCGCGCGATTGACGCGCTGGTCATGGCCTGCAGTTTGACTTTGCGCCCCAATTCGGGCCATTGATAGGAAAAACCCCTAGCCGTCGGACGGCCCATGCAAATTTACCTGCCCATTGCCGAATTATCGGTAAACGCCTTTCTGCTTTTGGGCCTGGGCGGAATCGTGGGCATCCTTTCGGGCATGTTCGGCGTCGGCGGGGGTTTTTTGCTTACGCCCCTGCTGTTTTTCATCGGCATACCGCCCGCGGTGGCGGTAGCGACACAGGCAAGCCATGTGGTCGCATCCTCGCTTTCGGGGCTTTTGGCGCATCTGAAACGGCGCAATGTCGATATCCGCATGGGGATGGTGCTGCTTGTGGGCGGGCTGAGCGGTTCGGGCGCCGGCGTCTGGCTGATCGCGGCGCTGCGCGAAATCGGGCAGGTCGATCTATTGGTGACGCTGTCCTATGTGGTGCTGCTGGGGGTGACCGGCGGGCTGATGCTGTGGGAAAGCGTGCTGGCGCTGATCCGGTCGCGCAATCCGCAAACACGGCCCAAGCGGCGCAGACACGGGCTGGTGCATGCCCTGCCGCTCAAGGTGCGGTTTCGCACATCGGGGCTTTATATATCGGTCATCCCGCCGGTGCTGGTGGGTTTTTTCGTCGGCATGATGGCCGCCGTGATGGGGGTTGGCGGCGGGTTTATCATGATCCCGGCGATGATCTATATTCTGGGCATGCCGACCAAGGTGGTCGTGGGCACATCGCTGCTGCAAATCATATTCGTCGCCGGGTTTACCACGCTGCTGCATGCGACGACGAATTACACCGTCGATATCATGCTGGCCTTTCTGTTGATCCTCGGCGGGGTGATCGGCGCGCAGGTGGGCACGCGGCTGGCGCTGCGGTTGCGGCCCGAACAGTTGCGTATCATGCTGGCGCTGCTGGTGCTTTTGGTGGGGGGCAAACTGGGGCTTGATCTGGTGCTGCCACCCGATGAAATCTATTCCGCCACCACACCGCTTGGGGTGCCCAGTTGATCCGCGCGCGGCACATAGTGCTGGCGCTGGGGCTGTGGCTTGCGGCCCTGCCGGCTGGCGCCGAAGAACTGGTCGCGGGGCTGAGCCAGAATTACGTCGGCATCAACGCAAGTTTTGACGGATCGGAAATCCTGATCTTTGGCGCGGTGCGCCGCGATTCTCCGCCGCCCGATGCCGCCCCGCTTGAGGTTGTGATCACCGTATCCGGCCCGCTGGTGCCTGTTACCGTGCGCCGCAAGGAACGCCGCTTTGGCATCTGGGTGAATACCGATGCCGTGGTGCTGCCGGGCGCGCCGTCATTTTATGCGGTATCGACCACCGGCCCGCTGGCCGAGGTGCTGTCGCCCACCGCCGATATCGGCCATCGCATCGGATTGTCGCAGGCGATCCGGCCCGCATCGGCAGAAAACCTGCCCGAGGATACCCCCGCATTCACCGAGGCGCTGATCCGGCTGCGCGCCCAGGATATGCTCTATCAGGTGGACGAAGGCGGGGTGATCCTGGATCGCGATACGCTGTTTCGTACGTCGATCCGGTTGCCCGCGAACCTGACCGAAGGGCGCTATTCGGCGCGCATATTCCTGACCCGTGACGGCGCGATCATCGATCAGCATGAAACCGCGATCGATGTGCGCAAAGTGGGGCTGGAACGGTTCCTGTTCACGCTCGCCCATGAACAGCCGCTGGTTTACGCGCTTTTGTCGCTGGCGATTGCGATGCTGGCCGGCTGGGGGGCCTCGGTCGCGTTTCGCTATATCCGCGCCTAGGCGGGCGGTTCGGCCAACACCAGCGGCGCGGGCGCGGTTGCCAGATCATCCAGCGTCAGCGGCCCCGTGGGCTTGCCCAGCCGGTAGCGCGTGACCCACAAAAGCCGCTTTTCCGCCCGCGTGATCGCCACATAGGCCAGCCGTTTCCACAAAGGCACGCCCGCCTCCATCCGGCCCGCGCGGCTTGCAGCATAGAGATCGGGGGCAAAGACCTGCACATCTTCCCACTGGCTGCCCTGCGCCTTGTGGATCGTGACCGCAGCACCATGCAAAAACGCCGCCCCCATCCGCGCGGCATAGGGGATAAAGGGCTCTTCTTCGTCCGGCATTTCGATTTTGACGATCGAGGCGGCGCTGACATCGGGATCTTCGGCCCCGATCACATGCAGGCGCAAAAACCCCGGCTTGCGCCCCGGCCCGCGATAGATCACCTGCGCGCCCTTGATCAACCCGCGGGCCTCAAGATCGATACGTTTCTTGCGGTGCTTCAGCGGCAGTTCGATCCCATCGCAAATCAGCGGCTCGCCCGGCAACAGGGCATCGGCGGGCGCGTCGAACGCCGCGCGAAACGCATGGATCAGCCGGATGCGCGTGGCATTGCGCCAGACCAGCACCGGCGAGCGGGCCATCAAATCGGCCTCGACCCGGCCGGCCAGCACGACGCGCGGGTCACGGGCGGCCGCATTTTCGATCATCCGTTCAAACCCGTCAAAGGTCAGGGCGGGATCGGCCAGCGCATGGGCCAGATCAAGGATCGGGCTGTCGCCTTCCTGCCGGTGAATACGGTCCAGCGTCAGCACACGCGGCGCGGGCAGGCTGTCAAACACCATGCCGCCCGACTGGTTCACCGGCGCCAACTGGGCCGGATCGCCAAACAGCACCAGCGTGGGAAAGATTTCGCGCAGGTCATCGAATTGCCGCGCATCGAGCATCGAGCTTTCATCGACAAAACCGATATCAAGCGGATCATCGCGCCGTTTCCAGCCGGTGATGAAATCCGACCCCCGCAGCCCGGCGGCGGCCAGCGCCCCGGGGATGGATTTGTTGTTTTGATAGAACGCCAGCGCCCGATCCAGCGCCACATCGCTTAGATCGGCAATTTCCGGGCGCGGGCCGTTGCCCACCAGCCATTCGGCGATTTTTTCATATTCGGGATCGTAAACCGGCGTATATAAAATCCGGTGAATGGTGGTGGCCGGCACGCCGCGGCTGCGCAACACGCTTGCG
The DNA here is from genome assembly GCA_041655055.1 of Paracoccaceae bacterium. Taxonomy (GTDB): domain Bacteria; phylum Pseudomonadota; class Alphaproteobacteria; order Rhodobacterales; family Rhodobacteraceae; genus JBBAGE01. The sequence goes on along the minus strand of JBBAGE010000022.1, from coordinate 5,176 downwards.
GCCTTGTTCGTGGGGGCAAGGATGGCGAGCGTGCGGGTTTCGCGGCGCTTGCGGCCCTCGTAATCGCCGGAAATTACCTCGACCCCGGCGGATTGCAGCGCCTGATAAAGCCGCGCGAGCAGCATGGTTTTGCCCGATCCGGCCTTGCCGATGATGGCCAGCGGTTCGGCCCCGCGATCCTCGGCGGGTTCGAGGCTGTCATCTTCCAGATCAACACCGACCCCGCGCAGCATTTCGGCCACGCGATCAAAGGCTTCGGCTTGATCAGAGGAAAAGGTGACAGCTTGGTTCATCCCGCCAATCTATAGCGGCCACCCGGCCTGCGCCAGTGGCATTGGCCCGCGCCGGACAAGAAAAAGCCGCCCCCGCAGGGACGGCTTTGGCATTCGGGAAAATGGCCGGATCAGGCTTTGCCGGCGTCCAGCACCTCTTGCAAGGTGCGCAGGCCGGTTTTCGGCGTCTGCACCAGCACCGCCATATTGCCGGGCTTGTGCTGGTTGCGCATCATTTTCATATGCGCGGCCGGGATTTCTTCCCAGGTGAACACTTCGGACATGCAAGGATCGATCTTGCCTTCGATCACCAGATCATTTGCGGCCGAGGCCTGTTTGAGATGGGCAAAATGGCTGCCCTGAACGCGTTTCTGATGCATCCAGAGATAGCGCACATCAAAGGTCAGGTTATAGCCGGTGGTCCCGGCGCAGATCACGACCATACCGCCGCGTTTGACCACGAAAACCGATACGGGAAAGGTCGCTTCGCCGGGGTGTTCGAACACCAGATCGACATTGTTACCTTTGCCGGTGATTTCCCAGATCGCGGCGCCGAATTTGCGCGCTTCCTTGAACCATGCCTGATATTCGGGGGTGTTGACGGTGGGCATCTGCCCCCAGCAATTGAAATCATTGCGGTTGATCACGCCCTTGGCGCCCAGCCCCATGACGAAATCACGCTTGCTTTCATCGGAAATCACGCCGATCGCATGACCGCCCGCGGCCTTGACCAGTTGGATCGCAAACGAACCCAGACCGCCCGACGCCCCCCAAACCAGCACATTATCGCCCGGTTTGACATGATGCGGCGCATGGCCGAACAGCATCCGGTAGGCCGTGGCCAGCGTCAGCGTGTAGCAGGCGCTTTCTTCCCAGCTCAGATGCTTGGGGCGTTTCATCAACTGTTGGGCCTGCACCCGGGTGAATTGCGCGAACGAGCCATCGGGGGTTTCATAGCCCCAGATGCGCTGGCTGGGCGAAAACATCGGATCGCCGCCGTTGCATTCTTCGTCGTCGCCATCATCCTGGTTGCAATGCACCACGACTTCGTCGCCGACTTTCCAGTTCTTGACCTTGTCGCCCACGGCCCAGACGATACCCGAAGCATCCGATCCAGCGACGTGATAGGGGGCCTTGTGGCCGTCAAAGGGGCTGATCGGCGTGCCAAGCGCGGCCCAGACGCCGTTATAGTTCACGCCCGCGGCCATCACCAGCACCAGCACTTCGTTGCTGTCGATCGACGGGGTTTCCACCACTTCGACCTGCATTGCGGTATCGGGATTGCCGTGGCGTTCCTTGCGGATGGCCCAGGCATACATATTCGCGGGCACGTGGCCCATGGGCGGCATTTCACCCAGTTCATAAAGATCTTTCTTGGGCGCGTCATATGCCAGAACGCCGGTATCATTATCCAGTGCCATCGCCATGTCCTTGTTGTCGCGCCGCTGAATCGGCGCCGTTCCTTGGTTTGGATAGCTTTGGCTGGGTAATATTGCAACCCGCCGACCGGCCTTTGCGAAATTATATGACCGAGGCGCAGAAATGCCCCCCGGCCGGCACCTTATTCAAAGGTAAAGGTGCTGATCTTGCAGACGTCCACATCCTCGGCCATGACTTCATCGCCATCCTCGAATACGGCAAGGAAATCGAACATGCAGGCGCCGGTGCCATCATCGTAATCGATATCGATCGAGCCACCGTTCAGCAGCACATCGGCGCCAAGGATGTCTTCTTCCCAATCGGTGGCGCCGGTGTTCGATCCGTAAAGTTCGGTGATGATATAGCCGGACTTGTTTTCAATCGTCACAACGCGATTTTGGGCAGCGGCAGGAATTGCGACAGCGGCCAGAACGGCGGCGGTCGCAATGGTCTTGATCAGGTTCATCATGGGATCTGGTTTCCAGTTCGTAATCATTACAATGCCCATACGCGCCATCCTGGTCGCGCCAAGCCGCGCTTCCCTACGCTGTCCTTGTTGTTTTGCAACAAAAATCTGCACCGCATTTGGCGCAATTGCGCAAGACCCCGGCACAGCCGCCGCGCCGCGTGAATTGACACAGGCGCTGATTTCCAACAGAACATGGCCAACAATCGCCACAGACCAGTTTCAAGAGGCCCGCAATGACCGATGCCACGAAAGACAAGCCCTGGCTTTTTCGCACCTATGCGGGCCATTCCACGGCCAAGGCCTCGAACGCGCTTTATCGCGGCAACCTGGCCAAGGGCCAGACCGGGCTGTCGGTGGCCTTCGATCTGCCCACCCAGACCGGCTATGACAGCGATCACGAACTGGCGCGCGGCGAAGTGGGCAAAGTTGGCGTGCCCGTCTCGCACCTTGGCGATATGCGCGCGCTCTTCGCGGATATCCCGCTGGAAAAAATGAACACTTCGATGACGATCAACGCCACCGCGCCGTGGCTGCTCGCGCTCTATATCGCGGTGGCGGAGGAACAGGGCGCCGATGTCTCGAAGCTGAACGGCACGGTGCAAAACGATATCATCAAGGAATATCTCTCGCGCGGGACGTATATCTGCCCGCCGCGCCCCAGCTTGCGGATGATCACCGATGTGGCCGCCTATACGCGCGAGCATCTGCCGAAATGGAACCCGATGAACGTCTGTTCCTATCACCTGCAAGAGGCGGGCGCGACGCCCGAGCAGGAACTGGCCTATGCGCTGGCTACCGCCATCGCGGTGCTGGACGATCTGAAGGGCAAGGTCGCGCCAGAGCATTTCCCCGAAATGGTCGGCCGGATTTCGTTCTTCGTGAACGCGGGCATCCGCTTCGTGACCGAGATGTGCAAGATGCGCGCCTTCGTAGAGCTTTGGGATGAGATCTGCCTGGAGCGTTACGGGGTGCAAGATCCGAAATTCCGCCGCTTCCGCTACGGGGTTCAGGTCAACAGCCTTGGCCTGACCGAGCAGCAGCCGGAAAACAACGTCTACCGCATCCTGATCGAGATGCTGGCCGTCACCCTCTCCAAACGCGCCCGCGCCCGCGCGGTGCAGCTTCCGGCCTGGAATGAGGCGCTGGGCCTGCCCCGTCCGTTTGATCAGCAATGGTCGCTTCGGATGCAGCAGATCCTCGCCTATGAGACCGATCTTCTGGAATATGGCGATCTTTTCGATGGCAACCCGGCGGTGGAAAAAAAGGTCGCGGAACTGAAGGAAGGCGCGCGGGCCGAGCTTGCGACGCTCGATGGTATGGGCGGCGCGATCGAATCCATCGCATATATGAAATCCCGGCTGGTCGAGGCCAATGCCGAACGCATCACCCGGATCGAGGGGGGCGACACCATCGTTGTCGGCGTGAACCGCTGGACCGAGGCCGAACCCTCGCCGCTGACGGCGGGCGATGGCGCGATCATGGTCTCGGACAAGGATGCCGAGGCCGATCAGATCGCGCGGCTGAACGCCTGGCGCGAGGCCCGCGATGAAGCCGCCGTGCAAGCGGCGCTGGCGCAATTGCGCGAAGCGGCGAAATCGGGCGCGAATATCATGCCCGCCTCGATCGCGGCGGCCAAGGCCGGGGCCACCACCGGCGAATGGGGCGATATGGTGCGCGCCACATTCGGGCTTTACCGGGGGCCGACGGGGGTGTCCTCCTCGCCCTCGAACCGCACCGAAGGGCTTGAGGAAATCCGCGAGGCCGTGTCCGCCGTATCCGCCCGGCTGGGGCGGCGGCTGAAATTCCTTGTGGGCAAACCGGGGCTTGACGGCCATTCCAACGGCGCCGAACAGATCGCCGCCCGCGCCCGCGATACCGGCATGGAAATATCCTATGAAGGTATCCGGCTGACCCCCAGCGAAATCGTCGCCGCCGCGCTGGCCGAAGATGTGCATGTCGTGGGGCTTTCGATCCTGTCGGGTTCGCATATCCCGCTGATCGAAGAATTGATGGGCCGGATGCGCGATGCGGGGCTTGGGCATATCCCGGTGGTCGCCGGCGGCATCATCCCCGAGGATGACGCCGAACGCCTGCGCGCCATGGGCGTGGCCCGCGTCTATACCCCCAAGGATTTTGAGCTGAACCGGATCATGTTCGATATCGTGGCCCTGGTCGATCAGCCCGAAGTCGCCGCACAGTGAATGGACCGCTCATGTCGCATATCCCCAAACGGCAGCTTGGCGCGAACGGGCCAATGGTCGGTGCCATCGGTTTTGGCGGCATGAGCATTGCCGGTGCCTATGGCCCCACGAATATCGATGACGGTTTGGCCGCGCTGGATGCCGCCCATACCGCCGGGATCGATTTCTGGGACACGGCCAATATCTATGGCATGGGCCAATCGGAAACGATCATGGGCCAATATCTGGCCCAAAGCGGCGCGGATGTGGTGCTGGCCACGAAAGCATCCATCGTGCCCGGCCCGCCGCGCCATTATCGCAACGATGCCGATCATCTGCGCTCCGAGCTGGAACAATCGCTGACCCGGCTGGGTCGCGACAAGGTCGAGCTGTTCTATATCCACCGCCGCGAGGCCGAACGCCCGATCGAAGAGGTCGTCGAAACGCTGGCAGGCTTTATCGCCGAAGGGCTGATCGATGGCTATGGCCTGTCCGAAGTCGCGCCCTATACGATCCGCCGCGCCCATGCGGTGCATCCCTGCCGCGCGGTGCAGAATGAATATTCGCTCTGGTCGCGTATGCCGGAACTGGGGGTGATTCAGGCCTGCACCGATCTGGGCGTGGCCTTCATCCCGTTTTCGCCGCTGGGCCGGGGCGCCTTTGGCCATCATTTCCCGCCGCGCGGCGATATGGGCGCGGGTGATCTGCGCAAAAGCTATCCGCGCTTTACCGAACCGAATTATTCCGCGAACCGCCAGGCGGTCGAAGCTTTTGGCGCCTTTGCCGCATCGCGGGGCTGGACGGTGCCCGCGGCGGCGCTGGCCTGGGTGCTTGAC
>JBBAGE010000021.1:0-20553 GCA_041655055.1 Paracoccaceae bacterium | reverse complement strand
ATTACCGCCGCAAAACGCTCATCTGGTCTAAGGATAGGGCGCAGGGGGGCGTTTGACAGGGTGGCGGGGCTGTTGCACCGGTCGCATTCGCGCGAAAATCCGGTTGCGCCCGCGCAACGCAACGGGCATTGGGCCAGAGCAAGGACATGTCGCGGGGCGCCCGCGGGACTATTTCAGGAGTATGCGCATGGTTGGAACGAATAATTCAGTGCTCTCGACGCTTGGCGCGCAGCAGGCCGAGGGGCAGACCCGTATCGAATCCGACCTGCTCGGGGCGCGCGACATTCCCGCATCGGCCTATTGGGGCGTACATACGCTGCGCGCGCTTGAAAACTTTCCGATTTCGGGCCGCCGGATCGGGGAATGGCCCGAACTGATCCGCGCGCTTGCGATGATCAAACAGGCCTCGGCGCTGGCAAATCATGAACTCGGGCTGCTCGATACCGCGCGGATGCAGGCGATTACCCGCGCTTGCGAAGAAATCCGGGATGGCGCGTTGCATGATCACTTTGTGGTCGATCAGGTGCAAGGCGGCGCGGGCACGTCCACGAATATGAATGCGAACGAAGTGATCGCCAATCGCGCGCTGGAAATCATGGGCCATGCGCGCGGCGATTATGCCCATCTGCACCCGAACGAACATGTGAACCTGTCGCAAAGCACCAATGATGTCTGCCCCACGGCGCTGAAACTGGCAAGCTGGCAGGGGGTGGAACGGCTGATCGGCGCGCTTGGCCCGCTGCGCGCCGCTTTTGCCGTCAAGGGCGATGAATTTGCGGATGTGCTGAAAATGGGCCGCACGCAGTTGCAAGATGCCGTGCCCATGACGCTGGGGCAGGAATTCAGATCCTATGCCGCAACACTGGAATCCGAGGAACGTTCGCTGGCCAGCGCCCGCGATATCCTGTGCGAAATCAGCCTCGGCGCCACCGCGATCGGCACCGGCATCACCACCCATCCCGATTATGCGGCCGCCGTGTGCAAACATCTGGCAGCGCTTAGCGGCCTGCCGGTGGTGACCGCACCCGATCTGATCGAGGCGACGCAGGACAGCACCGCCTTTGTGCATACATCCGGGCTTTTGCGCCGGCTGGCGGTGAAACTGTCAAAGATCAGCAATGATCTGCGGCTGCTGTCATCCGGGCCGCGCGCGGGTATTGGCGATATCAGCCTGCCGGCGCGGCAGGCAGGTTCGTCGATCATGCCGGGCAAGGTCAACCCCGTCATCCCCGAAGTGGTCAATCAGATCGCATTCGGCGTGATTGGCACCGATGTCACCATCACCATGGCCGCCGAGGCTGGGCAGTTGCAGCTTAATGCTTTTGGCCCGGTCATGAGCGCGGGGCTGTTTCGTTCGCTCAGCCAGTTGACGGCGGGCTGCGAAACCCTGCGCGTCAATTGCGTCGAAGGGATCAGCGCCAATAGCGATGCGCTGGCAGGTGCCGTCATGGGATCGCCCGCGCTGGTGACGGCGCTGAACCCGTGGATCGGCTATGCGGCCGCCACGGCGCTGGCGCGCGATGCGATGGCCAGCGGGCGCGACATCCGCGAACTGGTGCTGGAACGCGGGCTGCTGTCCGAGGCCCAGCTTGATGACATCCTTAGCCCCGCCAGCCTGACCCAGCCACGCTCGCTGCCCGGCCGGGCCTGATTGCCAGAAAATCACCCTCTGGCAGATCGCGCTGGAATGACTGCCCGCGCGCGCGGCTAACGCGGCTGAACTGGCCGCCATTTTCGCGGCCCGCCCCTGCCCATGGGCTTTGCCGGGGCGGCCGCATCCCCACCCGCCGCGCCGCGCAACCCGGCACCGCATGCAATCCGGCTGCCCCGATCGTCGGGCGGAACGTTTGATTGTCTGGTTTGCCTCGCGTGGGGTGATGGAACGCTCCCCCGATCAAACCCGGCTGCTTTTGCCCCCCGTTTCGTCTATCGTTGCAGCAGATGCAGCGGGATTGGCGATGGAACAGGCGGTCAGGCAGCTTTTCACACGTTACGCGCAGTTTTTCGAGCGCGCGCTGGCGGGGGCGCCGGATGGCGATGAAATCGCCACGCTCTATGCGCCGGAATTCATCGCCGCCGGTCCAGCGGGGGTGCGAACCGGGCACAATGATGCCACGTTTCGTGCGGCCATGACGCAGGGCTATGACCATTACCGCGCCATTGGCACCCAATCGATGCGCATCCGTGATATCCGCATCAGCCCGATCGATGATTTGCATTGCATAGCCCATGTCGCATGGCGGGCCACCTATGCGCGCGATGATCTTGCGGAAACGGCGATTGATTTCGATGTGCATTACCTTGTGCAGCTGCAAGACGGCGCGGCGCGGGTCTTTGGCTGGGTGGCGGGCGATGAACAGGCGGCATTGCGCGCGCGGGGCATTTTATGATCGGCGGCGCGCGCGGCTAAATAAGTATTTACAATGCATATTTGCCTGATAAGGTTTTGGAAAGAGCTTCAAGATGTGGCAGCCATTTGCGTCAAAGGGGGATCGCATGAATGCAACCAATATGCCTGCATGCTTTGCGCATCCAGATCACGGGGCCCGGCCCCCGTGGCGCGCGCGACCCGCAAGATCGGCCCCATTTTTTCCCAGTCCAAGCCAGCCCACCAAAGTAAATGGAGTTCACCATGATCCGTAAGACAGTTGTTACCGCCATTGCCGCCAGCTTTTTCTTCGCAGGCGCCGCAAGCGCACAGGATGCCCAGGAAACGCCGCCCTCGTGGTTGCCGAGCCTGATCACCGAAACCCCCGAAGAGGGCTTTGCCCTTGCCGTTACCATGGCCCGCAAGGGGGTGACCACCACCCAGACCAACCGCGAGGTGCTGTTCGCCCTGCGGCCGAATTATTCCCATGATGCGACAGATCTGATTCAGGTCTCGGGCGTGATCGCCGCCTATTTCGCCATCGTGGCCGAGGCAAACGATCACTGGACCGATTGATCCCTGACCATGGCCCGGCCTATTGGCGGGGCCATGGTTCCCACCGATCCGGCGCCTTTCGTGGCGCCATCCGACAGGAGCCCCCATGGCCCTTGCTCATGCAAAACCCGGCGAAGTGATCAGCCTGCACAGGCCCGACGCCGCGCGCACCCGCGCCCTTACCCGGCAGCCGAGTTTTGAGACCGTGCATCTGATCGTCGCAGCCGGGCAGGATATCGCGCGCCACCAGGTGCCCGGGCGGCTGACGCTGCATTGTCTTGAGGGGCATATCCGGCTGATGCTGGATACCGGCGATGTGGATATGCGCGCGCGCGACTGGATTTTTCTTGATCGGGCTGCGCCCCATGCGCTGCACGGGGTGGTCGATGCGGCACTGCTGCTGACGATCCTGTTTGATGGGGATATGGCCTGAGACTATCCCCTTTCCCCACGCTTCGATCCGGCGTAAGTTTGCAGGCCATCGATCAGGAGCGGATGTGGAAAAATTGCTTCAATCCGAGCGCGGGCTGATTTTGACCGGGTTGACGGTCATCGGCATTGTCTTGGCCGTTCTGGGGCTGTGGGTTCTGCCCGGTGCGGGCGGGATTGCAACCGCTGGCATGGCGCTGGTCTATCTGGCGGGCGGGCTGCCTGCGGCATGGCGGGCGCTGCTGGCGCTGGTGCACGAACGCATTCTCGATATCGACTTGCTGATGGTGGTTGCGGCCGTGGCGGCAGCGGCGGTGGGCGCGCCGTTCGAGGGCGCTGTGCTGCTGACATTGTTCAGCATTTCCACAACGCTTGAGGAACGCGCCCTTGGCCGCGCGCGCCGCGCGATCGAGGCGCTGATGGCGCTGCGCCCCGAAACCGCGCTGCGCAAGAATGCGGCTGGCGGTGTCGATGAAATCGGGGCGGCCGATCTGGCGGTGGGCGATATCTGCGTGCTTCGCCCCGGGGCGCGCGTGCCCGCCGATGGGGTGATCACCAGCGGGCGCGGCGCGCTGGACGAGGCCCATATCACCGGCGAATCCATGCCCGTCAGCAAAACCCCCGGCGCACAGGTGTTTGAAGCCACCGTCAATATCGATGGCGTGCTTGAAATTGCGGTAACGAAAACGGTCGCCGAAAGCACCGTGGCGCGGATGATCGCGCTGGTGACCGAGGCGCAGGCCGCCAAAGCCCCGTCCGAGCGGTTCAGCGCCTGGTTCGGCCAGCGCTACACCATCGCGGTCATGTTGGGGGCGATTGCGGCCTTTGGTGTGTTTTATGGGCTGGGGCGGGGCTGGCAGGATGCGCTTTACCGTGCAGCCACGTGGTTGGTGGCGGCCAGCCCCTGCGCCATCGTCATTTCGGTTCCGGCGGCAATTCTATCGGCCCTTTCGGCGGCGGCACGCGGCGGGGTGCTGTTCAAGGGCGGTGCGGCGCTGGAAACGCTGGCAGCGGTGGATCGATTCGCCTTTGACAAAACCGGCACGCTGACCACGGGCCGCGCGGCGGTGACCGGGATCGTTGCGCTTGACGGGGACGAAGCGGGGCTTTTGGCCCGTGTGGCCGGGGTCGAGGCTCAGTCCGAACACCCCACAGCCGCCGCGATCCGCGATGCGGCGGCGCGCCGTGGCGTGGCGCCGATGGCGATCGCGGATGTGACCGCGCATCCCAGCGCGGGAATTGCCGGCGCATGGGATGGTGGCCGGCTTTGGGCCGGGAATCCGCGCCTTGCGGCGGAAATGGGTGCCGCGATCGATCATCCGGCACTGCAGGCCTTGGCCGCCGATGCGCAGACCGTGATCTATGCCGGGCAGGATGATCGGGTGCTGGGGGCCTTTACCATCGCGGATCAGGCGCGGCCCACCTCGGCCCCGGCGCTTGCGGCGCTGCGCGCGGGCGGGATCGGCAAGATCGTGATGATGACCGGCGACCGGCGCCCCGTGGCGCTGCGCATCGGCGCGGAACTGGGGATCGGGCCAGAGGATATCCACGCCGATATGTTGCCCGAACACAAGCTGCGCATGGTAGGCGCATTGGCCCGTGATGGCAGGCTTGCCTATGTCGGCGACGGGGTGAACGACGCGGGTGCCCTTGCGCGCGCCGATGTGGGCATTGCCATGGGGGCTGCGGGATCGGATGTGGCGTTGCAGGCCGCTGATGTCGCGCTTTTGTCCGAGGATATGGGCCGGCTGGCCGAGGCACAGCGGCTGGCGCGGCGCACGGCGGGCATCATCCGGCAAAACCTGATCATCGCTATGGGGGCGATGGTGATGCTGGTGACGGGCAGTCTGTTCTTTGAATTGCCGCTGCCGCTGGCGGTGATCGGGCATGAAGGGGGCACGGTGCTGGTGGTGCTCAACGGTTTGCGGTTGCTGCGCGATCCGATCCGGCGCGCGGGCGGTGCGGCTGCAACGGGCCGGGCGATCCCATGCCCCGGACCGCGCGGGATCTATGCCCGCAAAATCGCGCGCCGCGCGGATTAGGAAGCCAGCCCGGCGCGCATGTTCTGTGGGTCAGGTGCCAGCGATCAATTATGAAGCCGCGCCCGATCACCGCGAAACCCATGCGTAGATGGCGGCTTTCGGTGGTCGTGCGAACAGAACCGGCCGCCATCCTTTCGCCGGTTCGCTTGCGCGCACGGGCGCGGGTCGGCGCCGCCTCAGGCGTCGAGATCCATTCCGTCGAATGTGTTATACCGCGCTTCAAGCGCCGCGAAATCCGCCGCGCCCATCAGATCCCAGATGTCATCGATACTGGCCAACAGATCCGGGCGATCGACGATTTCCCCCGTGGGGATCGAGGCTTTCAGCACCGCCAGTGCGGTTTCCATCGCCTTGACCGCAGCGGCGGGCAACATGCGGGGCAGGGTGACGCGTTTGACGCCCAGTTCGGCCATGCGCGCAATCGGGATCAGCGGCGTCGTGGGGCGGCTGCGGATGCCAAAACCCATATTGACGGAAACGGGGATATTCACCGCATCCACCAGCGCCTTGATCTGATCCTCGCCCTTGATTGCATCGGCGAAAATCATGTCGGCGCCGGCCTTTTCATAGAGTTTGGCGCGGCGGATCGCGCCCTCCAGCCCCTCGATCGCGATAGCATCGGTGCGGGCGAGGATGACGAAATCATCGTCCCGGCGGCTGTTGCAGGCGGCTTCGATCTTGCGCGCCATTTCGCGCGGGTCCACCACATCCTTGCCGGCCATATGCCCGCAGCGTTTGGGGCTGACCTGATCTTCGATATTCACACCGGCCACGCCCGCGGCCTCGAACAGCTGAATCGTGTGGTAAACGGTGGCGGGCGTGCCATAGCCGGTATCGGCATCGGCCATCACCGGGATATCGACCGAACGCGCGATCATCCGGCAGGCCTCGACATTATCGCTCAGCCCCATGATGCCCACATCCTCGACCCCGAGCCGCGCATTCGACAGCCCCGCGCCGGTGGTGCAGGCGGTCTTGAACCCGGCTTTTTCCACCAGTTTGACGCTATAGCCGTCATAGACACCGGGCGAGACAAGGATGTCATCCGAGGCGATCAGCGCGCGCATCCGGCGGGCCATGGTTGTCGCGGGCAGCGATTGTGTCGTCATAGTCATTTTCCGTTATGATGCGTTTGCAAAACGCGGGTTTCCTGCCCAAGCAGGTCTTGCAGCGCATGGGTTGCCTGGGCGATATGCGCCCGCATCAGGGATTCGGCCAATTGGCCATCGCGGGCCTTGATCGCGCGCAGGATCTGCCAATGCTCGGTGCTGGCAGTATCGCGGCGGCCGGGGATTTCACCTGAACGGGTGCGGTAAAGTTGCAGCAGATAATAGAGTTCATCGCATAAGAGCGCGCGGATACGTTCATTCCCGCAGCCTTCGGCGATGCGTGTATGCAGATCGAGCGGGGGCTTGCTTTGCGTGGTATGGGCTTCGTGATAGGCATCGAGCAATTCATCGATGGCCGCATCGGGCATCCGTTCGGCCGCCAGCCGGGCCGACATGCCCTCGACCGCTTCGCGCAGGTGGAATATATCGATCATGTTGGCGACCGATAATTCGACGATCCGCGCCTTGAGATAGGGTTCCTTGACGATCAGTCCGCGGCCTTGCAACTGGATGATTGCCTCGCGGATGGGGCCGCGGCTTACGTTGAACCGTTCGGCCAGCGCCACTTCGTTAACCACGCCGTTTGTAGGCAACTCGCCACTGAGCAAAAGGTCGAATATCTTGTGAAAGACCTGATTGACCAAAGTGGTATGCTCGCGCTCTGACATCCGCTCTCCTGTTGACACTTTTTGGTATGCTTGGTGCAACGGGGCCAGACTACGAAAGAAATCCGGCCCCGGCAAGTCTGTTTATGCTAAACTGTTGACACTTTGCCGTGGTTTGGCTATCCATAACCCATGAATGAACGCGTCCTGACCCCCGCCGCACTGCTGCGCAGCCTTGATATCCCCGGTCAGTCACCGGGGGCAATGATCTCGCTTTCGGAATATTTGGCCGCGCGGGATGCGCCTTTGCCCTATGCGTTGCGGGTTGTTGCCGAAAATCTGGCGCGTCAGGTGATTGCCGGGGTGGCCGAGGCGGATCTGCTTGATGCGCTGCTGGACTGGACGCCCGCAAGCGGCGAAATTGCCGTGCCGCTAAAGGTCAGCCGGCTGATGTTGCCCGATTCCTCGGGGCTGCCGGTGTTGATGGATTTGGCCGCCGCGCGCGACCGGGTGGCCGAAATGGGCGGTGATCCCGCGCTGATCGAGCCGCAATTGCCGGTGACGCTGGTGGTCGATCACTCGCTGGTGGTGGACCGTGCCGGCCACCCGAATGCGCGGCAATTCAATATCGAGGCCGAATATCACCGCAACCGCGAACGCTATTCCTTTTTCAAATGGGCCGAACAGGCATTCGATCAATTGCGCGTCGTGCCGCCCGGCGCGGGCATCATTCATCAGGTGCATCTGGAACGGCTGGCGCGGCTGATCGATCGCCATGATGTGCCGGGCATCGGGCCGGTGATCGCGCCCGAATTCGTGCTGGGCTGCGACAGCCATACGACGATGGTCAACGGTATCGGCCTGCTGGCCTGGGGCGTCGGCGGCATCGATGGCGAGGCCGTGGCGCTGGGGCAGGATTACGTGGTGCGCATCCCGCGCGTCGTCGGCGTTCGGCTGGAAGGGCGGCTGCCTGCGGGCGCGACCGCCACCGATCTGGTGCTGACGCTGACCGAGCATTTGCGCCAATTCGGCGTGGTGGGCGATTTCGTGGAATTCTTTGGCCCCGGCCTGCCCACGCTTTCGGTGCCTGACCGCGCCACGATTGCCAATATGGCCCCCGAATATGGCGCGACGGTGGGATATTTTCCGATTGATGAACAGACGATCCATTATCTGCGCGCCTCGGGGCGCGAGGAGGCGCATGTGGCGATGGTCGATGCCTATGCCCGCGCGGCGGATATGTTTGCCGATGGGCAAAGCCCCGATCCGGCCTATAGCGCGGTGATGGCGTTTGATCTGGGCGCGGTTTCACCCAGCGTGGCCGGGCCCAAACGCCCACAGGATCGGGTGGCGCTGACGGGGTTGAAGCAATCTTTTCTTGGCGATCTGACCAAGCCGGTGAATGATCGCGGCTTTGGCCTGTCGCCGGATGAGCTGGATAAAAACGTTACGGTGCAAGGGCTTGATGCGCCTTTGCGCCATGGGTCGATCACCATTGCGGCAATTACGTCTTGCACCAATACATCGAACCCCTCGGTCATGATCGGGGCGGGATTGCTTGCACGCAATGCCCGCGCGCGGGGGCTTGATGTGCCCAACTGGGTGAAAACATCGATGGCGCCGGGATCGCGGCTGGTCGAAGATTACCTGCGCGATGCCGGGCTTCTGGCCCCGCTTGAAGAACTGGGCTTTGGCATCGTGGGCTTTGGCTGCACCACCTGTTCGGGCAAATCCGGCCCGGTGGGCGATGGCATTGCCGAGGCGGTTTTGGATAATGATCTGGTGGCGGCCGCCGTGCTGTCGGGCAACCGCAATTTTGAAGGCCGGATTCACAAAACCGCCCGCGCGGCCTATTTGGCCTCGCCGCCACTGATAGTGGCGCTGGCGCTGGCGGGGCGGGTTGATATTGATTTCGAGGTTGAACCATTGGGCCACGATCCCGATGGCGCGCCGGTATTCCTGCGCGATATCTGGCCCGATAGCGCCGAGCAAGACCGCCTGGTGGCAGAAAGCCAGAATCCGGCGCGATTTGCACAAAGCTATGCCACCTTGTTTGACGGCTCGGCGCTGTGGGATGCGCTTGAGGCCGCCACGGGGCCGCGGTTCGCCTGGGATCCGGAGTCCACCTATATCTGCCGCCCGCCGTTTTTTGAAAATATCAGCGCCGGTGCGCCCGATGTCGTCACAGGCGCGCGGGTGCTGGTGCGCGCAGGCGATTCCCTGACCACCGACCACGTGACCCCTAGCGGGGAAATCCTGCCCACAAGTCTTGCGGGCCAATATCTGATGGATGCGGGCGTGCGGCCCGAGGCCTTTAACGCCGTCACCCAGCGGCGCGGCAACCACGAATTCATGGCGCGGGTGACATTTGCCAACCAGCGGATGCGCAACCTGTTGGTGCCGGGGCAAGAGGGCGGCTTTACCCGGCTTGCCCCGGATGGCGATGTGATCACGATCCACGCGGCCGCCATGGCTTTGCGTGATGCCGGCGCGCCCGCGATGGTGCTGGCCGGGCGCGATTACGGCATGGGATCGTCGCGCGACTGGGCCGCCAAAGGCCCGGTTTTGCTGGGCGTGCGGGTGATCCTGGCACAAGGGTTTGAGCGGATTCACCGCGCCAACCTGATAGGGATGGGTATCCTGCCGCTGATTTTCGCACCCGGCGAGGGCGCTGACAGCCTTGGCCTGAGCGGGTTCGAGACATTTGATTTTCAGGGGCTGCATGCGGCGCTGGCGTCCGGCGCCCCCGTGGGGGTTACGGCCACAGGCCCGGATGGGGCGACACAATTCCCCGCATGGCTTGATATCAGCAGCGATCATGAACGCAACCTGCTGCGCAAGGGCGGCATTTTTGCCGCGATCCTCAACGACATTCTGCCCCGAACCCCCAGCACCAGCGAGGCCCCATGAGTTTTGATCTGCTTTTGCAAAATGGCGAAATCGTGTTCCCGGGCGATCGGGTGCAGCGCGGCAGCGTCGGCATTCGGGGTGGCAAGATCGTAGCCATTCTTGCGCCGGGCGAGGCCACGCAGGCCACCCGCGTGATCGATTGCACCAACCGGTGGATCATGCCGGGGGTGATCGATCCGCATACCCATATCGGCTTTGGCGCGAAAGAAGCGGATTGGGCCACCGAAAGCGCCACCGCCGTCATGGGGGGCGTCACCGGGCTGCTAAGTTTTTGGCGCAGCGATGATCTGGCTGCCACCACGGATGGCTGGCGCGATGCGGCCATGGCGCGCTCGGTTATCGATTTCGGCTTTCATTTCGGCGTGACTTCGCGCCGCCATGTCGATGAACTAGCCGCGCTGACACGCCGTTTTGGCGTGACCTCGATCAAGGTTTACCTGATGTATAAGGGCGCGACCGGCCAGGCCAAGGGCTTTACCGAGGTCGATGACGCGCTGCTGTTCGCCGCGTTGCAGGCAGGGGCAAAGGTGCCGGGCGGTGTCGTTGGCGTGCATTGCGAAAATACCGAAGTCATCCCGCTGTTTCGCGACCCGATCAAGGCCGCGGGGCGCAATGATCTGGCAGCCTGGGATGAACAATCGCCCGGATTTCTGGAAACCGAAAACGTCTTTCGCGTGGGGTATTTCGCGCAAAAGGCCGAATGCCCGGTCAATATCGTGCATATGTCGGCGGGCGAAAGCCTTGATGTCGTGCGCAATCTGCGCCAGCGGGGCGGGGCGCCGATCCATGTGGAAACCTGCGTGCATTACCTTAGCCTGACGCGCGATGCGCCGATTGGCGCGATTGGCAAGGTGAACCCGCCGCTGCGCGCGCAATCGGATGTGGATGCGCTGTGGGACGGGGTGGCGCGCGGCGATATCACCACCATCGGTTCCGATCATGTGCCGCGCAAGGTGGCGACCAAAGGCCCCGATCTGTGGCAGGCCAGCGCCGGTTTCCCCGCCATTGCCCAGATCCTGCCGGTATTGGTGCATGAGGGTTACCACAAACGCGGCATTGCGATTGAAACGCTGGCGGCCTGCACATCGCGCAATGTGGCAGAGCTTTATTCGATCCCCAACAAGGGGCGCATCGGTGTGGGCTATGACGCCGATGTCGCGATCGTGGACCCCGAAGGCGAAACCACCGTGCGCGCCGCCGATTACCCGTCGCATTCAGATTATTCCCCGTTTGAAGGGATGCGCCTGCGCGGTGCTGTCACCCATACCATCCGGCGCGGCGATATCTTGATGGATGCCGGCCAGCTTGCGCCAAATCTGACGGCAGGCGGCCAGTATCTGCACCGCGCACCATGAAAGGACAGAGTATGAGCGAGCGTATCTGGGATAAATTCCTGACCGAGAAAGACAAGGAAATCTATCAGCTTGCCGGATATGGCAAGCGCGGCGGTTTCGGCAAGCGCCCGGCGCTGTTCATCATCGATGTGCAGTATAATTTTTGCGGCGACGAACCGGGCGAAAGCCAGGTCGAGGGGCTGAAGAAATACCGCACCCATTGCGGCGAGGCGGGCTGGAAAGCCGTGCCCCATATCGAGCGGCTGATGCATATCGCGCGGGCGAAAAACCTGCCGATTTTCTATACCCAATCGGAACGCCGGGCCGATATGCTTGATAGTGGCGTGCAGGTGGGCAAGAACCATCGCGGCGGGGAAAAGACCTCGCAAGAGGGCAGCCATGCAACCCAGACGGTCGCACCGCTTGCGCCGCGCCCGCAAGATATTCTGATCGGCAAGCGCAAACCTTCGGCCTTTTTCGGCACGATGTTCATGAGCCATCTGAACTTTCTCGATGTCGATACGCTGATCATGACCGGCTGCACATCGTCGGGCTGTCTGCGGGCCACGGCGGTGGATGCCTATTCCTACAACTTCAAGACGATCATCCCTGAGGAAACCGCGTTTGATCGGTTTGAGGCAAGCCATGCCATCAGCCTGTTCGATATCAACAGCAAATATGCCGATGTGATCCCGACGGACGAGGTTGCGGCCTATCTCGAAGGGTTGGGAATCCGCGAAGCCTAGGGCGCAATTTCCGCGCGTATAGCACCGGGTGGCCCATGGCTGCCCGGGCGCATGGCGTTGTGTCGAGTGTTTGCAAAACTGTCAACAAAACGAAAGCTGTGCGAAACATTGTGATCAAATTTCTGTTAAAATCAGAGAAATGGATCAGATCGGGGGATCTTTTTGCAATAAGTGTTGACAGTTTTGTAAAACCCCATAACCTAAGCCGAGGAAAAAGATGAGAGGATCAGCCATGCCAGAACGGCGGACAGCGGTTGTCAGTGGCGCAGGCCCGGTGGGTCTGACGCTGGCGCTGCAATTGGCAAGGGCAGGGATCGATGTCACGGTTCTTGAGCTGCGCGATACGGTGAATCTGACGTCCAAAGCGTCGACCTTTCACGCCGCGACGCTGGATCTTCTCGATACGCTGGGCATCATTCCGCAGATGCTGGCGCGCGGCACCCGTGTCGATCATGTGCAATATCGCGCGGCCAATGGCGATATCCTTGCGCGGCTGGATTTTGAGGCGCTGCGCGGCAAGACGGGCTTTCCCTTCCGCCTGCATTACGAACAGATTCACCTGTGCGGCCTTCTGGAAGGTCTGCTGGCCGATGAACCCTTGGCCGATATCCGTTTTCTCAGCGGTGTCACAACCGTGGCCGAGGATGCGGATGGCGTGACCGTCGGCTATGAGCACGCTGGCAAGACCCATGAAATTCGCGCCGATTATCTGTTTGGTTGCGATGGCGGCCTGTCGGGTGTGCGCGCCGCCTGTGGCATCGGGTTTGAGGAAAAGCCCTATCCCGGCATGGTCGTGCGGCTTTATACCGATCTGACCCTGCCCGAGGCACTGCCCGGCATCGATGGCATTACCTATATCTATAATGGCGATGATTCCGTCAGCCTGCTGAAAATGCATGATTGCTGGCGCATCATCGTGCGCGTCCCCGAAGGCGTGTCCGAGGGCGAAGCCCTGTCGGATGCATGGCTGCGCGCGCGGATGCGCGATCTGTTGCCGGTGGACGATATCATGCCCCGCGTGACCGGGCGCGATACCTATGCCGCGCGGCTGCGGCTGGCGGATGCGGCCACCCATGGCCGGCGGGTTTTCCTTGCCGGGGATGCGGTGCATCTGACCAATACCCGCGGCGGCATGAATCTGAATGCCGGGCTGCATGATGCCTTTGCGCTGGCGCGTGCGGCGATTGCGGCGAAAGAGCAGGGCAGTCTGGAGCCGCTTGCCACCGCCGCGCATGCGCGCGAACGCGTGGCGCGCGATGTCCTGATCCCGCGCACGGATCAGAATGTAAAAACCGGCCGCGCCCGGCTGGCCGAGATTATTGAAACCACCCAAGACCCGGCCCGGCTTGCGGATTTTCTGGCGCGTCAGGCGATGCTTGACATGCTTGACGGGATCGCCCCCGCCAAGATCACCGCAGCCGCACAGGAGTAAATAATGACCATCACTTCCCCCATGCGGCTTGGTTTCATCGTGCCCCCCGCCAATCCGGCGGTCGAGCCCGAAATGCGCGCGCTGTTTGCCGAGGATCAGATTTACCATACCGCGCGTTTGCCGGTATTCCCCGATACCACGCTTTACGAGCGCAACGATCTTTATATCAAAGCCTATCCCGAGGCCGTCAAAGCATTTGGCAGCCTGAAACTTGGCGCTATTTCCATCGCCATGACGGGGTCATCCTATAGTCTGTTGCCCGACGGCGATCTGGCGATGTGCCGCGAGCTTTCGGCCTCGGTCGGGGTGCCGGTGGTGACCGCAAGCTATGCGATCTTGATGGTGTTGCGCGCGATGGGGGTCAAACGGCTGGCGATGGTATCGCCCTATCCAGTGGAACTGACCGCCAAGGCGCGCGCCTATTGGGAAGCCGCCGGGATCGAGATTGCGCAGACCCATTCGATTTCCGATGAATTCCGCGCCTATGAGCTGACGGATGCGGATATCGTGAATGCCTTTGGCGGGGTCGATACCAGCCGTAGCGCCGATGCGGATGCGGTTTTGCTTAGCGGGACGGGGGCAAATACCCTTACCAGCCTGTTGAAACTATCGGACGGCACGCGGCTGCCGCTGTTGTCATCGAACCTGTGTTCGGCGGCGGCGCTTTGGGCCGTAAGCGGGCGCGAGGCGACGCCTGCGCTTGAAAAACTTCTCCCGAATGTGGCCCGGCTGGGCGGGCCAGAGGCCACATATCTGCAAACCGAAATGGCTGGGCTGCTTGCCTGACGCCGGCTAAAACTGGAGATCTTAGATGAAACGCACAATCGCACTCGGCTCAGCACTGATTGCTGCCATGGCGGCCACATCCGGCGCACAGGCCGAAAGCCTGTCGGTCGGCCTGCCGTCGGCCCATGGATTTTACGGGGCGCCCTTTTATGTGGCCGAAGCCATGGGCTATCTGGATGGGCTGGAAATCGAATACATGATCTTTGCCGGCGGCAGCGACGTGGCCCGTCAGGTGGCCAACGGTTCCGCCGATATCGGCTTTGCCCAACCGACCGAGATTTTGCTGAACGCGCTGGCCCAAAGCGGCCAGACCCTGCCGATCAGCTATTGGTATATGGCCGAGCCCTATAGCTCGAACCAGATCGCCGTGCCCGAGGATAGCGACATCCAGTCGCTGGCCGATGTCAAAGGCAAGGTGGTGGGGATTTCCTCGCTGACCGCATCGAATGTGGCGCAGTTCCGCATCGTGCTGGAACGCAATGGCATGGACCCCGATACCGATGTCATCTGGCGCGCGGTGGGGCTGGGGGCCGAACATCTGATGGCGCTGCGCAATGGCACGATCGATGTCAGCGCCACCAACAACATGCGCCATGCTTCCTATGAATTCGCGGGCGTGCCGCTGCGGGTGGTGTCGGTCGATGACACGGCCGACCAATTCGGCAATGGCCTGTTTTCGCGCAATAACACGCTGCAAGACGAAGAAAAGCGCGCGCAATTCGTGACCGTGGCGCGCGGCTTTCATCAGGCGACCGAATATTGCGTGGCCAATCCCGAAGCCTGTGTGCAGATCCTCTATGACCGTTTCCCCGAATTGATGTCGGGCGAACGGGACGATGCCGAAAACATGGCCTTTGGTGTGTCGCAACTGGATGCGCGTCTAGCTGTGCTGGCGCTGCGCGATGATCAAAACGGCGTGCCGGGCTATTTCCCCGATAGCGTCTGGGAAGCCTCGATCGACTTTCTGGCCTCGGTTGAGGAGTTCCCCGCCGATCTGGATGCGTCTGTGATCTATACCAACGACATCGCCCTTGCGGCGGCGGAATGATATGAGCGTGATACAAAATGCAATTAATCTGACCGGCTCGCCCGGTCAGACCCCCGCAAGCCCGGTGATCGGGCTTGAGGGCCTGACGGTCACCTATGGCAGCGGCGCCAATGCCGTGCGCGCTGTCGAGGGGCTGGATCTGGAAATTCGGGATGGCGAATTCTTTGCCATTCTCGGCCCCTCGGGCTGCGGGAAATCAACGCTGCTCAAAGTGGTTTCGGGGCTGCTTGCCGCCAGCGAAGGCGCGGTCCATGTCGATGGGCGCCGGGTTGAGGGGCCGCAGGCCGAGGTCGGCCTCGTGTTTCAGGCGCCGACCCTGCTGCCGTGGATGACGATCCGCCAGAACGTGATGCTGCCAGGCAAGATCCTGAAGATGGACCCGGCCGACACTGCCCGCCGCGCGGATGAGATCCTCGATCTGGTGGGGCTTGGCAAATTCGCCGACAGCTATCCCAGCCAGTTATCGGGCGGCATGGCGCAGCGTGCGGGCATCGCGCGCGGGCTGGTGCAGGATGCGCGGGTGATGCTGATGGACGAGCCTTTCGGCGCGCTTGATGCCATGACGCGCGAGCGGATGAACATGGACCTGCTTGATATCTGGGCGCGTTCGCACAAGACAATCGTATTCATCACGCATAGTATTGGCGAAGCAATCCTGATGGCAGACCGCGTGGCGCTGATGTGTCCGCGCCCGGGCCGGGTAGTCGAGGTGGTCGATATCGACCTGCCGCGTCCGCGCACCCCGGAAATGATGTCCACGCCTGAATTCGGCCACTACACCCGCCATTTCCGCGATTACTTCAAGAAACTGGGTGAGCTATGAGCGATCACATTCAAACCCGCACGACGCCCCTTGAGCAGCAGCCCGCCCCGCGCAGCTTTCATCTGCCGCAATGGGTTTTGCCGGCGGTTTTCTTTGTCGGGCTGATCATCTTGTGGGAAGTGGGCATCAAATGGGGCGAAGTGCCGTCCTATATCGTGCCCGCACCCAGCGATATCTGGAACGCGGCGATGCGCAATATCTCGCGCGGGCTTTATCCGCCGCATATCTGGGCCACGATGCAATCGGTGCTGATCGGCTATGGCGCGGGTGTGCTTGGGGGGATCGTGCTTGGCACATTGTTTGCGGAAATCCGGCTGTTCGAGCGGCTGGTCTTTCCGTTGATCGTGGCGCTGCAATCCATGCCCAAAATCGCGCTGGCGCCGCTTTTCGTGATGTGGTTCGGCTATGGTTTCACCTCCAAGGTGGTGACGGTCACTTTGATGTGCCTGTTCCCGGTGCTGGTGAACACGGTGACGGGGCTGAAAAGCGCCGATCCCGACCGCATTTCGCTGATCCGCGCGATGACCGGCAGCCGTTTGCAAGTGTTTCGCTATGTCAAACTGCCCTCGGCCGCGAGCCATATTTTCGCCGCGATGCAGGTGGCGGTGGTGATGGCGCTGATTGGGGCACTGGTGGCGGAATTCGTGGGCTCGGATCGCGGGCTGGGGATTTTGATCCAGAACGGCCAGTTGAACCTTGATACGCCGGGCATCTTTGCGGTGCTGGTGATCCTGTCGGCGCTGGGGATCGGATCGACGGCGATCGTGCGATATGTCCACGGCAAGGTGGTGTTCTGGGAACGCCGCGCCGACCGGCCCAGCGGCGAATAATCACAGACAAAGGCGCCCCTGATCCGCTTGGGGGCGCCTTTGCTATGGGGTCTGGATCGAGGCCAGATAACCGATCACCGCATCGATTTCGGCGCTGCCAAGCGCAAATTCGGGCATGTCCTCATGGCCGACAAAAATTCCCTCAGCCAGTGCTTCGGCCAGATGCTCGACCGGATATTTCTGCCCCAGATCGCGAAACGCAGGCGCCGCCGCATGCGCGCTGTCATCATCGCGCCCGATCGCATGGCAATCGGCGCAATGCGCCTCAACAAACGCCCGCCCCGCCAAAACGTCGGCCCCGGCGCCCGAGGCGGCAAACATCGCGGCCGTAATGGCAAGACAACGAATGATCATGGCAAAGCCCCCCTGTTGGGGCTTTGCATAGCTGATCTGGCGGGGAAAAGCGAGTGGTGGGTGTCGCCCTCATCATTATAGCAGATCCCGCATTCTGCTCGGCAGTTTTACAAAGAACGCACGCAGGGAGCCGTATCCGGCGTTTACCTCGACATTTCCGGATCGGAATT
Organism: Paracoccaceae bacterium; assembly: GCA_041655055.1. Lineage (GTDB taxonomy): Bacteria > Pseudomonadota > Alphaproteobacteria > Rhodobacterales > Rhodobacteraceae > JBBAGE01. The sequence goes on along the minus strand of JBBAGE010000021.1, from coordinate 3,012 downwards.
TTTGCGGTCGCATAACGGTGGTCTTGCTGCCGCGGGTTGCGAATTCATGGGCGGCGATTGCCATGGCCTGATCGTAGTCCATCGGAGGCACGCCTTGGTGCATGATGTCGGAAAGCGAACTGCGATAGGCGAGATGATTTTCATATGTCCCGTTGGGGAAATCGGATTTTCTGGCGTCAAATCGCGCTTTCATCGTCGCACCATCGGCGTTGGCGAGGTGCAGCAAGACAAGAGCGGACCGCCGCGAAGAACGTAACGCATTCCTGAGCTGAAAAGTTGGGAGAGGCGCAGGCTTGTTCATCGGCCAAACGCGTGTCATCGCGGATGCGCTTCACCGCAAGTGGATGCGGCGCCCCCGCTTGACACCCGCGCGGGGGGCAGTATAAGCCCACCATTCCGCCGCATTCGGTGGCGGGGTTTGGTGTTGGTGGCCCCCGCAAGGGAATGCCTGTCGCCCTTTGGGGAAAGGACAACGCCCTTCGTGACATCACAAGGAGATCAGCGGTGACCAAACGCACCTCTGCCAAGTATAAAATCGACCGCCGTATGGGCGAAAACATCTGGGGCCGTCCGAAATCGCCGGTGAACCGGCGTGAATACGGGCCGGGCCAGCATGGTCAGCGCCGCAAGGGCAAACTGTCGGATTTCGGCCTGCAGCTGCGCGCCAAGCAAAAGCTCAAGGGCTATTACGGCGATCTGACCGAAAAACAATTCCGCCGGATCTTTGGCGAAGCCGAACGGGTGCGCGGCGATACGGGTGAAAACCTGATCGGCCTGCTGGAAAGCCGTCTGGATGCCATCGTTTACCGCGCCAAATTCGTGCCGACCGTCTTTGCCGCCCGCCAATTCGTGAACCACGGCCATGTGCTGGTGAATGGCAAGCGGGTGAATATCCCATCCTACCGTGTGCGCGAAGGCGATGTGGTCGAAGTGCGCGAACGCTCGAAACAACTGGCTGTCGTGCTTGAGGCCGTGCAATTGGCCGAGCGGGACGTGCCCGACTATCTCGAAGTCGATCACGCCAAGATGCGCGCCACCTATGTGCGCGTTCCGGCGCTGGGGGATGTGCCTTACCCGGTCATCATGGAACCCAACCTCGTGATCGAATATTACGCGCAGAACTAAGTGTCTGGCGCAACATCTTGCAAAGGCCTGCCATTTGGCGGGCCTTTCTTGTCTGAGTGACCCGTTTTGACCACCAACCCGCCCAGGATACCGGCCGATGCAGAAAAAACCCCTTGTTGAGTTGAAATTCGAACAGACCCTGTTTCGGTCGCGCTGGCTGATTGCGCCGATGTATCTGGGGTTGGCGGTGGCGCTGGCGATGCTGACGGTGATCTTTTTGCGCGAATTGCTCTATTACGCGCCGCAGATCCTGACGATGAGCAGCGAACAGGCCATTCTTGTGGTGCTGACGCTGATCGACCTCACATTGGCGGCCAATCTGCTGCTGATCGTGCTGTTTTCGGGCTATGAAAACTTTGTCTCGAAACTCGATGTCGAGGATGGCGGCGACCGGCCCGATTGGATGGGAACGGTGGATTTTTCCGCCCTGAAAATGAAGCTGATCGCCTCGATCGTGGCGATTTCGGCGATTCATCTGTTGAAACGCTTTATGGAGATCGGCGAAAGCGCGGCCGATATGAAATTTGGTGATAATGAGCTGTTCTGGTTGGTGGTCATCCATTTGACCTTTGTCTTTTCGGGGGTTTTGATGGCGCTGATGGACTGGCTTTCGGCGCGCAGCGGCAAGCACTGAGACAAGCAGGTTCAATGTTGCAGAAAACCGGTTCCCGCTTTTTGCAACATGCGTCAAATCCGGCGCGTTCCAACAGCGTTGCAGCCGCGCAACCCCATTTTGGTGTCTTATTCTTGGGCTGGCATAGAACCGCGCACGCGGCTAAGAATGGCGCGCAATCAGTGAGACACCAAAATGACCAGCCCCATCATTCCGCAGCCAGGCATCATGGATATTGCGCTCTATCAGGGCGGCGCAAGCCATGTGGCCGGGATCAGCGATGTGACCAAGCTTTCCTCGAATGAAAACCCCTTTGGCCCCAGCGAAAAGGCCAAAGAGGCCTTTGCCCGTGCCGTTCACAAGTTGCATCGTTATCCCGGCACCGATCATGCCGCATTGCGCGCCGCGATCGGGGAAATCCACCATATCGACGCGGATCGGGTGATCTGTGGCGTGGGATCGGATGAAATCATCCACTTTCTGTGCCAAGGCTATGCCGGTCCGGGGGATGAGGTGATACATACCGAACATGGTTTCTCCATGTATCGCATTTCCGCGCAGGCCGCCGGCGCCACCCCGATCGAGGTGGCCGAACATGAACGCACCGTTGATGTCGATGCGATCCTTGCCGCCTGCACGCCGCGCACCCGGCTGGTATTCATCGCCAACCCCGCCAATCCCACCGGCACGATGATCGATCTGGCCGAAGTGGCGCGTCTGGCCGAAGGTCTGCCCCCGCAGGCGATCCTGGTGCTCGATGGGGCCTATGCCGAATATGTCGATGATTACGATGGCGGCGCGAAGCTGGTCGATGCGCGCGACAATGTGGTGATGACGCGCACCTTTTCCAAGCTTTACGGGCTTGGGGGGTTGCGCGTGGGCTGGGGCTATGGGCCGCAACCGATCATCGATGTGCTCAATCGCATTCGCGGCCCTTTCAACCTGTCGGATGCGCAGCAGGCCACCGCCGAGGCTGCGGTGCGCGATGTCGATTATGCCGCGAAATGCCGGGCGGAAAACACCCGGATGCGGGCCTGGCTGGCCGAGGCTTTGGCCGATCTGGGCGTGCTGTCGGATATGTCGCATGCGAATTTCATCCTTGCGCGGTTTCATGATCGGGCCGAGGCCGAGGCCTGCGATGATTACCTGCAATCGCAGGGGCTGATCGTGCGGCGGGTGGCGGGCTATGGCCTGCCCAACTGCCTGCGCATCACCGTGGGGGATGAGGCAAGCTGCCGGCGCGTTGCCCATGCCATCGGCCAGTTCAAGGGGCA